>NZ_JBVVPC010000014.1:0-156024 GCF_055807355.1 Bradyrhizobium sp. Ken01 | reverse complement strand
CCAAGCTCGCCGGCGGTGTCCACCGTCTCGACGGCCAGCTCATGGTCGTCCTCGACGTCGATCGCGTCCTCGAGCTCAAAACCGAAGTTCAAATGGCTGCGTGAGCCCAAAAACATCGAAGCGGGAGAACCAAAATGAAGACGTGCTTGGTGGTCGATGATTCCAGCGTCGTGCGCAAGATCGCACGCCGGATCCTGGAAGGCCTGGAATTCGAAGTCACGGAGGCCGAGGACGGCTCCAAGGCGCTCGAGGTCTGTCAGCACAAGCTGCCCGACGCGGTGCTGCTGGACTGGAACATGCCGGTGATGGACGGCTTCGAATTCATGGGCCACATGCGCCGCCTGCCGGGCGGCGACCAGCCCAAGGTGGTGTTCTGCACCACCGAAAATAACGTAGCTCATATCGCTCAGGCGCTCAGCGGCGGCGCCAACGAGTACATCATGAAGCCCTTCGACAAAGACATCATCGCCGACAAATTCGCTGAAGTCGGCTTGATTCCGGTCGGACAAGCCATGGTCTGAGTTGTCTGGCGGAGTGTTCCAGCCAGAGTGTTCCCAGTACAGCTTCCGAGAGGCCTATCCGTGACCCCGACCGAGTATGAGTATCTGCGTAAGTTCCTGAGGGATCATTCCGGGCTCGATCTGTCCGCAGACAAGCAATATCTGATTGAAAGCCGGCTGTTGCCGCTGGCGCGCAAGGCCGGGATCTCTGGCATCGGGGAGCTCGTGCAGAAGCTGCAAGGCGCTGGCTCGGGCGCGCTCGTCACCAGCGTGGTCGAGGCGATGACCACCAACGAGACTTTCTTCTTTCGCGACAAGGTCCCGTTCGATCATTTCCGCGACACCATCATGCCGGAGATCATCAAGGCCCGCGCCGGCCGCCGCAGCGTGCGCATCTGGTGCGCCGCCGGCTCGACCGGGCAGGAGCCCTATTCGCTGGCGATGAGCCTGAAGGAGATGGGGGCGGCCCTGACCGGCTGGCGCGTCGAGATCATCGCGACCGATCTGTCGCAGGAGGTGCTCGAGAAGGCCAAGGCCGGCATCTACAGCCAGTTCGAAGTGCAGCGCGGCCTGCCGATCCAGATGCTGATGAAATATTTCAAGCAGACCGGCGAGACCTGGCAGATCAATCCCGAGCTGCGGGCGATGATCCAGCACCGGCAGCTCAATCTGCTGCACGATTTCGCTCAGCTCGGCACCTTCGACGTCATCTTCTGCCGCAACGTCCTGATCTATTTCGATCAGGACACCAAGATCAACATCTTCAACCGGCTGGCTCGCCAGATCGAGGGAGACGGTTTCCTGGTGCTTGGCGCGGCCGAAACGGTGGTCGGACTGACCGACACGTTCAGGCCGATTCCGGAGCGGCGCGGTCTCTACAAGCCGAACGACCCGCGTGCCGCGGCCGCCAAGCCGGCTCTTGCCGGCGCAGCGCCGCGCGTAGCGGTCATGGCAGGACGATAGGCATGGCCGAGGATGGCAAGGGCGCGGAACGCGTGACGTTCAGTCGCGGCTATGATGTCTGCATCATGGCCATCGACGGCACCTGGCGCCGCGACTGCAAGCTCAACGCGATCTCCGACACCGACGCCATCCTGACGGTGGAAGGCTCGATTCAGGGCCTGAACCTCAAGGAGTTCTTCCTGCTGCTGTCGTCCACCGGGCTTGCCTACCGCCGCTGTGAACTGGTGCGCGTCAATGGCGTCGAAATGGACATCCAATTCCTGCGTGGCAAGAACCGGAAGAAGCGCGGCGCCGCCGGTGGCCGTGACGAGGCAGCGTGATCGTCACGTGCGTCTCGTCGCCGTTTGCCGCGAAGTTGGTTCACATTTGCTGAAACATCCGACTGAATTTGCCGTAGCGACTTTACGTCGCCTAAGCGCGAGCCGTGTATGCATTGCCGGTCTCAATCTCAGGATACCGCAATGCCCAGAAGCTCTTTTTCCCCTCTCCCGTCAAACCTGCCCGACGGCGCCGAGCGGCGCGCACTTCAGCTTCTGGTGGTCGATGACGACGCCACCCAGCGCAGCCTGATCACGGTCGCGGCCAAGCAGGCCGGCCATGAAGTCACCGTGGCGCCGTCCGTGGCCGCAGCGATCGAAAAACTCCGCACTGCGCGCTTCGACTGCGTGACACTCGATCTCCTGCTGGAGGATGGCGACGGCATCGACGTGCTGGGCGAGATGGCCAAGGCGAAATTTGGCGGCGCCGTGATCGTCATCAGCGGCATGGATGGCAAGCGCCGCAGCGCGGCCCGCAGCTTCGCCCGTTCCGTCGGGATCGAGCTCCAGAGCCTGCCCAAGCCGCTGGATCTGGCCGCGTTGCGCATCAGCCTCGCCAATCTCGGCAAGACCGCGATGGGCCTGCCGGCGATGCACACCTGGGGTGGTGTCGCCACCGACGCGATCGTGGAGCGGCACCGCGCCTGAGCCGCCGGCCTGCCATGCGATGAATGCGGTCGTCGCGCCGCAGCAACCACGATCTGGACCGTGCTGCCGGTTTCCGACAGGCAATTAACGGCGTGGGCAAGGTTCGCCCGGCAGGCGTCGAGAGCGGCGATCGCCATGGCATACCGGGATGTGACGTCGTCAAGCACGAAAACGTCGGCGGAACCTTCCGGATCGCTGCCGTGTTCTTGATCCATGGCTGTGGCGGTCCGGCGCATATTGGTCTCGATCTGCGAGATCAGCATGCGAAGGTCAGCCGCAATCAGCTCACGGCTCTCGACTTCGGGCATTGCGACGAGAGGCGGCGTAGCGGCCCGATTTAGCATGGATATTCTCTGTCCTCTGCAATTAGGCGCCTTGCCGCTACTTGTGCGTTAAGTCCATGTCCCGTACAAATACGGTGGGCCGAATCCGCGCCGAACGCCATAACGGTTGGGGCGGACGCGAGTCCTTCATGCCAACCGGATGTGTGGCACATGGCCGAACAAAGCTCTCGCGGTGAAATCTTCGTGGTCGACGACGACGCTGCCGTTCGCGACACCTTGTCGATGGTGTTGAAGGCGGCGGGCTATGAGGTGATCTGTTTTGCGGACGGCGCAGCATTGCTCTCCGTCGCGCGAAGCCGCACACCTGCAGCGGTCCTGCTCGACGTGCACATTCCCGGCAAGTCGGGCCTCGATATTCTCAATGAGCTGCACGGCGAAGACTATCCGGCACCGATCTTCATGATCTCCGGACAGGGCGATATCGCGATGGCGGTGGGGGCCATCAAGAGCGGCGCGCTCGACTTCATCGAGAAGCCGTTCCGCGGCAGCGAGATCGTCGGCCGGCTCGACGAGGCGATCGGCGCCTATGCACGCAGGCAGTCGGAGAACGCAGCGCCGAAGTTCGGCTCGCTGCATTTCCCCGGGCGCGAGCCGTTGACGCGCAGGGAGCGCGAGGTGCTCGAGCAGTTCGCCGCCGGCGCCTCCAACAAGGAGGCCGGCCGCACGCTCGGCATCAGCCCGCGCACCATCGAGGACCACCGCGCCAACATCATGAAGAAGCTCGGTGCGCGCAATGCCGCCGATCTGATCCGGATCGTGATGACCGCGGCGCAGCGCGCGTCGTAAATTTATCAGCAGTAGCCCGGATGGAGCGTAGCGAAATCCGGGGATCCGTGTCCACGGCAAGACACGTCCCGGATTGCGCTACGCTCCATCCGGGCTACGGCCCCTCACATCAACTGCTCAACGCCTTGCGGATGGCCCGCGCCAGATCGGATTTGCGATAGGGCTTCGCCAGTAGCAGAACGCCCGAATCCAGCCGGCCGTGATGGATGATCGCGTTCTCGGTATAGCCGGACGTGTAGAGCACCCGGAGATCGGGGCGCGTTCTCTGCAGTTCGTCGGCGAGCTGCCGTCCGTTCATCTTGCCGGGCATGATGACGTCGGTGAACAGGAGGTCGAACGGTTTTCCGGCGGCGACGATTGCGAGCGCCTCCGCGGCGTTCGCAGCCTGCAAGGTGACGTAGCCGAGCGAATGCAGCTGGGCCAGCACGTAGTCGCGCACCAGCCGGTCGTCCTCGACCACGAGGATCGTCTCGTGTCCGCCCTCGATGCTCGCCGGCGTCACGCCCTCGCCGACCACCGTCGGCGTCTTGCCGGGCGGCAAGTACATCTTGATCGTGGTGCCGTGGCCTTCCTCGCTGTAGATCTTGATATGGCCCGCGGACTGCTTGATGAAGCCGTAGACCATCGAAAGCCCGAGTCCGGTGCCCTTGCCCGGTCCCTTCGAGGTGAAGAAGGGGTCGAACACCCTGGCCAGCATGTTGGCGGGAATTCCGCTGCCGGTGTCGCTCACGGCGATCAGCACGTAGTGTCCCGGCGGGACGTCGTTGACGCTGGCATAGATCTCGTCCAGATAGGCCGCGCCCGTCTCCACGATCAGCTTGCCGCCGCCCGGCATGGCATCGCGGGCATTGAGCGCGAGGTTGAGGATCGCGGTGGTGAGCTGGCTGGGATCGACGATTGCGACGCAGTTCTCGTTCTCGAACACGGATTCGACATGGATCTGCTCGCCCAGCGTCGGCCGCAATAGTTTCGCGGTGTCGATGATCAGTGCGTTGACATCGATTTCGCGCGGCTGGAGCGGCTGCTTGCGCGCAAACGCCAGCAGATGCTGCGTCAGCTCGGCGCCACGCCCGGCGGCCTCGTCGATCATCTTCGTGATCGCCGCGAGCTCCGGCTCCTTGGCCACCGCGTCGGCCAGGATCTCGATCGTTCCGGTGATGACGGTGAGGATGTTGTTGAAGTCGTGCGCCACGCCGCCGGTGAGCTGGCCGACCGCCTCCATCTTCTCGGCCTGGCGGATGCGCTCGTCGGCCGCGATCTTGTCGGTCAGGTCGCGGTAAAACGAATTGAAGAGGACACCTTCGCGTCGCCGGAGCGCCGTGACGCTGAGCTCGGCCCTGAATTCCTTGCCATCGCGCCGCCGTACCAAGAGTTCGCGACGTGGATTGGCGAGGGATTGTTGCTCGGATTCGAGAAAGAGCTTGAGTCTGGCCCTGACGCTTTCGCGCTCACTGGGGGCGACGAAAAGCTCGATCGCATTCTTGCCGATTGCTTCCTCACGCGCCCATCCGAAGAGCTTCTCGGCTTGCGAGTTCCAACTCAGGATGGCACCGGCCTGGTCGGTCTGGGTGAAAGCGTCGAGCGAGGTCTCGACGATGTTGCGCGCAAGCTGCTCGCTCTCCCGCAACGACTCCTGTGCAAGCCTCGCCTCCGTCATGTCGCGCCCGACAAAGAAGTAGCGCTGCGCATGGTCGGACCAGCTGCCGAGCCAGGACAGCCAGACCTCGCGTCCGTCCTTGTGGAAGCAGCGGGTGTCGGCGAGCTTCAGCCGCTCGCCGCGCCTGAGCGCGCGCATCTCGTCGCGCGACTGGTCGAGATGGCCGGGATGAATGAAATCGGCGCCGCTGCGGCCGATCATCTGCTCCGGCCGGTAGCCGATAATGGCCTCGCTGCTCGGACTGATCTGCGCGATGTGGCCGTGCGCGTCCATCACCATGATCAGATCCTGCGAGGTCTCGAAGATCTGGCGCCGTTCCTCGAGCTGCTGCTGCAGCGCCCGCTCGGCCCGCCGCGCCTCGGTCAGGCTGCGCGCGGTGCCGGAGGCGCCCACGATCTCGCCCGACGGGCCTCTGATCGGGGACAGGCTGAGTGAGATTTCGACCGGCGTGCCATCCTTGCGCAGGCGCACGGTCTCGAAGCGTTCGATCGGTTGACCCCGGGCGAGCCGCTGCAAATAGTCCTTGCCTTGCTCGCGTCGGTCGGGCGGGACGATGATCGAGGTGGATTTCCCGATCGCCTCATCCGCCGAATAGCCGTAGAGGCGCTCGGCGGCGGCATTCCAGCCGGTGATGACGGCGTCGAGCGATTGCATCACGATCGCGTCGTCGGAGGATTCGACGGCGGCGCTGAACAAGCGCTCGCGCGCTTCATGATGGCTTCGCGCGGCCTCGGTGCGGCGATGCTCCTCGATCTCGCGTTCAAGAGCGGCCGTCTTCGCTCTCGTTTCGTCGACCATCTGAGCAAATGCCCGCGCCAGCACGCCTGTCTCTCCGCTCGCATCGACGGGAATATCGGCGCGCCGTCCGCTGCCGATCGCCTCCACCGCCGCGGTCAAACGCCCGATCGGCCGCGTCAATGAGCGCGCCAGCAATACCGCAAGCAAAGCTGCGGCAAGAACGGCAAGCAGGCCGACCAGCGAGGAGGTTTTTTGAATGGCCGCCGGAACGCGGCTGAACACGGATGCGGGGGCCGTCTCGATGATAGCCAACCACTCCTTGCCGGCAAGCAGCGCCGGTGCGATCGCCGCTCCACTCGGCCGGCCCGACCGGTCGCTCGTCAGCTGCGTGGATCCTTGCGGCTGGCCGGCCCGGGCTGCAAAGAAAGGAAAGTCCCGGCGCCAATCGTTGGCGTTGCCATGCAATGTACCGAATTCCCGCGCGCGATCGGGATGGACCAGATAGTCGCCACGCGAATTCACGACATAGATGTCTCCCCCGGCGCTCGCGGTCGAGCGGACGCGGTCGAGTGCGGGACGCATGTCGATATTGGCAATGATGATGCCGAACGGCTTGCTATCAGGCGTGAACAGCGGCGTCGCGACGCGCAACGTCGGAATGTGAGGGTCCGTGGTTCCTCCTTGCCGGGTGGCGAGATCGACGGGCGAAACATAGATGTCGCCCGGCGCCAATCGAATCGTCTCCTGGAAGTACGTTCGTTCGCTCTTGCGTTCGAGTTCGCCGTTGGGGACAATCCGTGCGGCTCCGTTAGGGCCGGCGCGATCGACGCGGACCAGTTCGCGCTGGTCGTCGTCAAGGCCGATGATTCGAAATTGCCCGTAGCTCGGCTTCGCGTCGATCTCGGCTGCGAACCGCGTGGCGATGCGCTCGCGCCAGGTTTGCTCCGAAACGCCGTCGACTGCATCGATGCCTCCACCGACATGAGCGCGGATCAGGCCATTGATGGCAGCGGCGGAGCGATAACCGAGCAGATCGCCACGAGCGCCGGCAACGTAAGATTCAAGATGGGTGGCCAGCAGGCTCGACTGGGCTTCGATCCGTTCCAGGACCCGCGGAATGACGGCTTGGGTGATGTTGCGATAGCCGAGCCAGCCGACCGCGGCCACGGTGACCGCCACCAGCAGGATCATCGCGATAGCGAGCCGCGTAGCTAGCGTCATGGGGATATTCGCACCGCTCCCTGAAGGGCCGTGCCCGTGCTCGGTTGGAACAGAATGAAGGTTCTTGTCATCGGCGGCCGGTGCTGACATCCGGATTCCTCACCGATGCCGTCCGCGCTGCGTCCAGGCTGCCAGCGACCGCGGCAAGCAGTGCGTCGGCCCGGAACGGCTTCTGCAAGCTCGCCACCGCGCCGAGCTTGGTCGCCATCTTGAGGAAGTCCGGCTCAGCATACGCGTCTGGCGCGAACGACCGGCCGGAAATGACGACGATCGGAATCGCCGGCTGCAGCGCCCGGATGTGGCGCATCGTCTCCAGGCCGTCCATGCCTGGCATGAAGATGTCGAGAAACAGCAGGTCGAACTGGCTGGCCTCGAACAGCGCAAGTCCCTTGCGGCCGTCTCCGGCGACGGTGACGTGATGACCGGCCCTCTCCAGGAGCAGCCGAATCGTCATCTGCACGGCCGGATCGTCATCCACGATCAGGATGTTGGCCACGTCTGGTATCCTCCCGGGCCGGATGGGGTTTCCCAGCGACCGCAAATCAAACCATCAACTCTGAAATTGTCGCGCGGATTGCATCCGGCCTGCAAGCACTTCGCCATCGATCCGACGATTGCTCGCAAAAGGCGAATCGGTTGCGCAACTTATGCACGGTGACGTGCACAAGCGCGCGACGACCGCGCGCCATAGGCCTAGTCGGTCAGGTATTCGGGATAGTGGCTCCGGATCGTGTCGAGCTCGCTCAGCGTGCCCGACAGGTGCTTGCGCAGATGCTGTTGCGCGGCATAGGCGTCGCCGGCCTCGATCGCGCGCGTGATCAGCTTGTGGTGGCGGACGATGTTCTGGGCCTTGCCGGGAGAGGGCAGATGCAGTCGGCGCAGCCGGTCGATATGTCCGCTACGGCTGCGCACCAGCGTCCAGAGCTCCTGCTTGTCGGCCGCGGCATAAAGCTGCGCGTGAAAATCATTGTCGCCGGCGATGAAGCTCTGGAAGTCTCCGGCCTTGGCGAATTGCTGCTGGAGCGCGATCGTGTGGTCGAGGCGTAAGACCAGGGCTTCGCCGTGCTGCTGCGCGAGCAGCCGGACGATTTCGAGCTCCAGCGCCTGGCGCAGGAAATGGGCCTGCTCGGCCCTACCGACATCGACCCGGCTGACGACGGTGGCGTGCTGTGGAAACACGTCGACGAGCCCTTCTTCCTCCAGCCGCATCAAGGCGTCGCGGATCGGCGTCGAGCTGACGCCGAATTGTGCGGCGAGATCCGTGCGCGACAGCGGCGAGCCCGGCGGCAGTTCGAGCGCGAGAATGGCGTTGCGCAGCCGCTCGAACACTTGCGGTGCGGCCTGCCGGGCCCGGTCGAGCCGCGCGCCGGGGCGGGCCACCGTGCGGGCCGCGGGTTGGGCTGTTTCCATGCGAAGAGCTCCGGCCGCCTTGCCTTTGATGCACTAATACATTAGTGCATTAGCGAGATCGCTCGTCAATGGCGTCCGGAGGAAACGAACAACAATGATCAAGCAATTGCAGTATGGCCTCACGGCCGTCGCCCTGATCGCCGCAACGGCGCTGACGGCCTCGCCGGCGAAGGCGCAGCAAAAATCCGAGATCTCGCTGTCACGCCAGCCCGGCATTTTCTACATGCCGAGCCACATCATGGAAAAGCAGAAGCTGATCGAGAAGCACGCAGCTCAGCTCGGGGTCGCGGGTGTCACCACGAAATGGGTCACCTTCTCCGGCGGCGGTGCGCAGACCGATGCGCTGCTCGCGGGCGGCGTCGACATCCTCAACACCGGCACCGGCAATCTGCTGCTGCTGTGGGACCGCACCCGCGGCGGCGTCAAGGGCATTGTCGCGACGTCGGCGCAGCCGATGACGCTGATCAGCCGCGACGCTAACATCAAGTCGATCAGGGATTTCGGCCCCAGCGACAAGATCGCGGTGCCGACCGTAAAAGTCTCGACCCAGGCGATCGTGCTCCAGATCGCCGCCGCCGAGGCCTTCGGTGCCGACCAATGGTCGAAGCTGGACGTCAACACGGTGCAGCTCGGCCATCCCGACGCCTATGCGGCGCTGTCCAATTCCAAGCACGAGGTGCACACCCATTTCTCGATTCCGCCGTTCACTTTCCTCGAGCTGAAGAACGTGCCGGGTGCGCATGTCGTGCTGTCGTCGCCTGACGTGATGGGCGGGCCGCTTAGCCAGGCGCAGTTCTTCACCACCACGAAGTTCGCGGATGCCAACCCGAAAATCATCCAGGCCGTGCGCGATGCGACCAAGGAAGCGCAGGATCTGATCCGCAGCGACACCAGACAGGCGGTCGAGATCTACAAGGAGATCACCGGCGACAAGACCTCGGTAGACGAGCTGCTCGATCTCCTGAAGGAGCCCGGCATGATGGAGTGGAATCTCGAGCCGCAGGGCACGATGAAATTCGCCGCCCATCTGTTCAAGACCGGCACGCTGAAGACTCAGCCCAAGGCATGGACTGATTATTATCTTCCCGTCGCCCACGATCTGAAGGGCAACTGATGGCGCTGCTCGACGTCAGCTCCGTGACGCTGCGTTACAAGACCTCCAGCGCCGTCGTCACCGCCACGGAAAGGGTCAGCTTCACCGTCGACAGGTCCGATCGGTTCGTGCTGCTCGGGCCGTCCGGCTGCGGCAAGTCGACCCTGCTCAAGGCCGTCGGCGGCTACATGGCGCCGAGCGAAGGCCGCATGACCATCAACGATCGCGAGATCCACGGTCCGGGCGCCGATCGCATGATGATCTTCCAGGAGTTCGACCAGCTGCTGCCGTGGAAGAGCGTGCTGGCCAACGTGATGTTTCCGCTGCTGACCGCGCGAAAATTGTCGCGCAAGGACGCCGAAGCGCGGGCGCGGGCCTATATCGAGAAGGTCGGGCTGACACGCGTGGTCGATGCCTATCCGCACACGCTGTCCGGCGGCATGAAGCAGCGCGTCGCGATCGCGCGCGGCATGGCGATGGAGCCCGACATCCTGCTGATGGACGAGCCGTTCGCCGCGCTCGACGCGCTGACGCGCCGGACCTGCCAGGACGAGCTGCTCCAGCTCTGGAGCGAGACCAAATTCACCGTGTTGTTTGTGACGCATTCGATTGCGGAAGCGATCCGTATCGGCAACCGCATCCTGCTGCTGTCGCCGCATCCAGGCCGCGTCAAAGCCGAGGTGATCGACGTCGACAAGGTCTCCAATGAGGATGGCAGTGCCGGTCGGCTCGAGAAGGAGATTCACGATCTCCTGTTCGCCGCCGAAGCAACGGCGCATTGAGGGAGCATCTGATGGGCGAAGCCAGGATCCTGCTGCGTGAGGCGCCGGTCGCCGGCGGCGCGGCCGAAGTCGAGCGCAAGCTGAGCGTGCCCGAGCTGTTGTGGAACGATGGCTTTGTCCGCAAGACGGTCATCATCCTGTTTCTCGCGGCGGTCTGGGAGGCCTATGGCCTCACGCTCGACAATCCCCTGCTGTTTCCGACGCTGCACGACACGATCCTCACGCTCTACGATCGCGTCAAGGACGGCACAATTCCGATGCGGGCGTGGGCTTCGCTCAAAGTGCTGTTCATGGGTTATTCGGCGGGCATCGCGCTCGCCGCGATCTTCACCGTGCTTGCGATCTCGACCCGCATCGGCACCGATTTCCTCGAGACGGTCACGGCGATGTTCAATCCGCTGCCGGCGATCGCCCTGCTGCCGCTGGCTCTGATCTGGTTCGGTCTCGGCAACGGCAGTCTGGTGTTTGTGCTGATCCATTCGGTGCTGTGGCCGGTCGCGCTCAACACCCATTCCGGCTTCAAGAGCGTGTCCAACACGCTGCGCATGGTCGGCCGCAACTACGGCCTGCGCGGGCTGCCTTACGTGGCGAAAATCCTGATTCCCGCGGCGTTCGGCTCGATCCTGACCGGCCTCAAGATCGGCTGGGCCTTTGCCTGGCGCACGCTGATCGCGGCCGAGCTGGTGTTCGGCGTGTCCTCCGGGCAGGGCGGGCTCGGCTGGTTTATCTTCGAAAACCGCAACCTCCTCGACATACCTGCGGTCTTCGCCGGCCTCTTGACGGTGATCATCATCGGGCTTTTTGTCGAGAACCTGATCTTCCGCGCCATCGAGCGGAACACCGTGCAGAAATGGGGCACCCAATCATGACCAAGAAGAAACTGACGCCCGACCAGCTCCGCAGCGCGCGCTGGTTCGCACCCGACGATCTCCGCTCGTTCGGCCATCGCTCCCGCACCATGCAGATGGGCTACGCGCCGGAGGAGTGGAAGGACCGCCCGATCATCGCGATCCTCAACACCTGGTCGGACGCGCAGCCCTGCCACATGCATTTCAAGTCGCGCGTCGACGACGTGAAGCGCGGCATCCTGATGGCCGGCGGCCTGCCGCTGGAGTTGCCGGCGCTGTCGCTGTCGGAGTCGCTGTTGAAGCCGACCACCATGCTCTATCGCAATCTGCTGGCGATGGACGCCGAGGAGTTGCTGCGTAGCCATCCCGTCGACGGCGTGGTGCTGATGGGCGGCTGCGACAAGACCACGCCCGCGCTGCTGCTGGGCGCCACCTCGATGAACATTCCGGCGATCTATCTGCCGGCAGGCCCGATGCTGCGCGGCAATTGGAAGGGCAAGACGCTGGGCTCGGGCTCGGACGGCTGGAAATATTGGGACGAGCGGCGCGCCGGAAAGATCTCCGACAAGGACTGGCTCGACATCGAAGCCGGCATTGCGCGCAGCTACGGCACCTGCATGACCATGGGCACGGCTTCCACCATGACCGCGATTGCCGAGGCGATCGGCATGACGTTGCCCGGCGCCTCCTCGATTCCCGCCGCCGATGCCAACCATATCCGCATGGCCTCCGAATGCGGCCGCCGCATCGTCGAGATGGTCTGGGAAGATCTGACGCCGAAGACGATCCAGACCCGCAAGGCGTTCGAGAACGCGATCGCCGTGGCGATGGCGATGGGCTGTTCGACCAATGCGATCATCCATCTGATCGCGCAGGCTCGCCGCGCCGGTCTCGACATCGGCCTCGACGATTTCGAGATTGCGAGCCGCAAGGTGCCCGTCATCGCCAATGTGCGACCGAGCGGCGATGCCTATCTGATGGAGGACTTCTTCTATGCCGGCGGGCTGCCGGCGCTGATGAGTCAGATCAAGCCGCATCTGCATCTCGACTGCATCACCGTCACCGGCCAGACTCTGGGCGAGAACATCGCGCACGCCGAGGTTCACAACGACGATGTGATCCGCTCGATCGACAATCCCATCTACAAGGAAGGCGCGCTCGCCGTGCTCAAGGGCAATCTCGCGCCCGACGGCTGCGTCATAAAACCCTCCGCCTGCGCGCCGCGCTTCCTCAAGCACACCGGACCTGCGCTGGTGTTCGACGACTACCCTTCGATGAAGAAGGCCGTCGACGATCCCGATCTCGACGTGACCGAAGACCACATTCTGATCCTGCGCAATGCGGGGCCGCAGGGCGGACCGGGCATGCCGGAATGGGGCATGCTGCCGATCCCGACCAAGCTCGTGAAGCAGGGCGTCCGCGACATGGTGCGGATCTCCGATGCGCGCATGAGCGGCACCAGCTACGGCGCCTGCATTTTGCACGTAGCGCCCGAATCCTATGTCGGCGGGCCGCTGGCACTGGTGCGAAACGGCGACCGCATCACGCTCGATGTTGCCGCCCGCACCATCAATCTCGATGTGTCCGAGGCCGAGCTAGAAAAGCGCCGCGCCGCCTGGAAGCAGCCCGAGCGCCGCTTCGAGCGCGGCTATGGCTGGATGTTCACCAAGCACATCAAGCAGGCCAATGACGGTTGCGACTTCGATTTCCTCGAGACCGATTTCGGCGCGCCGATCGGCGAGCCCTCGATTTACTGATGACCCTGTCATTCCGGGGCATCGCAAAGCGATGAGCCCGGAATCCATTGGGCCGCAGTCTGTGCCGCCCGATGGATTCCGGGTTCGCGCTATGCGCGCCCCGGAATGAGAAAAGAGAGAGCCAATGCAATGACAAAACTCAGTGAAGCCACCCGCACCAAGCTCAAATCCGTTTCCACCGCCACGGTCGCAACCGCGCTGTTCAAGCGCGGCCTGCGCATCCAGATGATCCAGGACGTGCACCCGCTCAGCGCCGGCCAGCCGACGATGGTCGGTGAAGCCTTCACGCTGCGCTATATGCCGGCCCGCGAGGACCTCAACACCATCGAGGTCTTTAAGGACCGCTCCCATCCGCAGCGCAAGGCGGTCGAGGATTGCCCGGCTGGCAGCGTGCTGGTGATGGACAGCCGCAAGGACGCACGCGCCGCTTCCGCCGGCGCAATCCTGGTCACGCGGCTGATGAAGCGCGGTGTCGCCGGTGTCGTCACTGACGGCGGCTTTCGCGACTCGGCCGAGATCGCCAAGCTCGGTATCCCCGCCTACCACCACCGCCCGAGCGCGCCGACGAATCTGACGCTGCATCACGCCATCGAGATCAACGTTCCCATTGGCTGCGGCGATGCGCCGGTGTTTCCCGGCGACGTCATTCTCGGCGACAGCGACGGCGTGATCGTAATTCCCGCGCATCTCGCTGACGAGATCGCCAACGAGACCTTCGAGATGACCGCGTTCGAGGACTTCGTCACCGAGGAAGTCAACAGGGGCCGCGGCATTTTCGGTCTCTATCCCGCGACGGACCCGCAGACGCTGACCGACTTCGCCGCATGGCGGAAGGCGAACGGAAGGTAAAGGCCGGCAACTCGTCCCACAATCTCTGTCGTCGTCCTGGCGAATGCCAGGACCCATCACCCCAGGGAGTAGTCGTCTTTTCGCGCGGTACTGATACCGAGCTTTATCGGATAGATCACCTGGCATGGGTCCTGGCTTTCGCCAGGACGACCAGGGAGAGCGTGGCCTACACCCCGGCCTCCGCCATCCCCGCCGCCCAGAGCGCGAACGCATAGACGATCGCGACTTCATCCAGCCGGTTGAAGCGTCCCGAGGCGCCGCCGTGGCCGGCGCCCATGTTGGTGCGGAGTAGCACCGGGCCGCCGTCGCTCATAGTCGCGCGCAGGCGTGCGATCCATTTGGCGGGCTCCCAATAGGTGACGCGCGGATCGGTCAGGCCACCCATCGCCAGGATCGCGGGATAGTCTTTCGCCGCGACGTTGTCGTAGGGCGAATACGACAGGATGGTGCGGAAATCCTTCTCGCTCTCGATCGGGTTGCCCCATTCCGGCCATTCCGGCGGCGTCAGCGGCAGCGTGTCGTCGAGCATGGTGTTGAGCACGTCGACGAACGGCACTTCGGCGACGATGCCGGCGAACAATTCACCGGCGCGGTTGGCGACCGCCCCCATCAGCATGCCGCCGGCCGAGCCGCCGTGGCCGACGATGCGTTTTGCGCTGGTGTATTTCGCGTCGATCAGCGCGCGGGCGCTGGCTGAGAAATCGTCGAACGAATTCGTCTTCTTCTCGCGCTTGCCGTCGAGATACCAGCCCCAGCCCTTGTCGGCGCCGCCGCGGATATGGGCGATGGCGTAGATGAAGCCGCGATCGACCAGCGACAGCCGGTTGGCGCTGAACGAGGCCGGCATCGCCATGCCATAGGAGCCGTAGCCGTAGAGCAGAAGCGGCGCCGCGCCGTCGAGCGTAAGCCCGCGCCGATGGAGGATCGAGACCGGCACCTCGGCCCCGTCATGCGCCTTCGCCATGATGCGCGTCGTGACGTAGTCGGCCGCATTGTGGCCGGACGGAATCTCCTGCCGCTTGCGCAGGGTGCGCGTCCGCTTGACCATGTCGTAATCATAGACTTCCGACGGCGTCGTCATCGACGAATAGGCGAAACGCAAATTCGTCGTCTCGAATTCATAGGAGCCCATTGTATCCAGCGAATAGGCCGCCTCGTCGAACGCGATGGCGTGCTCCTCCTTGGTCGCGAGGTCGCGGATCACGATCGACGGCAGCGCATTGGCGCGCTCCAGCCGCACCATGTGGCTGGCATAGAGATCGAGGTCGATGATATAGATGCCCGGGCGATACGGGATCAGATCGCGCCAGTTCCTGCGCTCGGGGGAAGCGAGCGGCGCGGTGACGATCTTGAAGTCGATCGCGTCGTCGGCGTTGGTGAGGATGAACAGTTCGTCGCCACGGTCGGCGAGCGAATATTGCACGCCTTCCTCGCGTGCCGCGACAAGGCGCGGCGGTGCGTCGGGATGGGCGAGGTCGATCAGCCGCTGTTCCGAGGTCTCGTGGTCGCCGCCCGCGATCACGCAGAAGCGGCCGCTGGTGCTCTCGTGCAAATGGGTGAACCAGCCGGAATCCTGCTCTTCGTAGACCAGCGTGTCGTCGGCCTGCCCAGTGCCGAGCTTGTGCCGCCACACCTGCATCGGGCGATGATTGTCGTCGAGCTTCACGTAGAAGAACGACGTGGCGTCCTTGCTCCAGACCACGCCGCCGTCGGTCTCCTCGACGACGTCGTCAAGGTCGTTTCCGGTCGCCCAGTCGCGCACGCGGATGGAGAAATACTCCGAGCCTTTGGTGTCGGCGCTCCAGGCCTGCAGCCTGTGGTCGTTCGAGTGCCGGCTGCCGCCGAATTTGAAATAGGTGTGGTCCTTGGCGAGCGCATCGCCGTCGAGCACGATGTGGCCTTCGCCGCCATCGCGCGGCATGCGGCCGAACAGCTCGTGCTGGCCGCCTTCGCGGAACTTGCGGAAATAGGCGAAGGGACCATCCGGCGACGGCACGCTGGAATCGTCCTCCTTGATCCGCCCCCGCATCTCGCGCACCAGCGTCTTCTGGAGGGCCGCGGTATGGCCAAGCAGGCTCTCGGTGTAGTCATTTTCTGCGTCGAGATATCTGCGGATGTCGGGATCGAGCACCGCGGGATCGCGCAGCACCTCCTGCCATTTCTCGTCCTTCAGCCAGGCATAGTCGTCGGTCACGGTGATCCCGTGCCGCGTGAACGAATGCGGCCGGCGCGGCGCGACGGGGGGCTGGGAAGGTGTTTTGGCTTGTGTCACTCGATCCTCATTCAGATGCGTGTTTCACTTTATATCGTCCCGATTCCGTGGATTGCCAGCATCGCTGCGGGCCCGTTGCCGGGTTGTTGACCGGCCGCTTGTATGCTTTAGGGGCCGGGTCTTTAGTCCCGCCGCCGGTCCAGCCTGATGCTGTTCAATTCCTACCCGTTCATCCTGCTGTTCCTGCCGGCCGCGCTGGCTGGCTATTTCTGGCTCGGGCGGTGCAGCAATCTGGCACCGGTGATCTGGCTGGCGGTGGCGTCGGTCGCCTTCTATGCCATCGGCAATTGGCAATTCGTCGCCCTGTTGCTGATATCGATCGCCTTCAACTACGGCATGGGCCACCTCCTCATCGTGGCGAAGCTTGCTCCGTCGCAACGAAAGGCGGCACTGGCCCTCGGCGTCGCCGGCGATCTCCTCGTGCTCGGCATCTTCAAATATGCCGGCTTCGTCACCGAGAACATCAACGCGCTCACCGGGACGCACTTTGCGGTCCACATCCTGCTGCCGGTCGGCATCTCCTTCTACACATTCACCCAGATCGCGTTCCTGGTTGACGCCTGGCGCGGGCAGGTGGCGGCCTACGCGCTGCCGCACTACGCGCTGTTCGTGACATACTTTCCGCATCTGATCGCGGGGCCGATCCTTCACCACAAGGACATGATCCCGCAATTCGAACGGGAGGAAACCAAGCATCCGCATGCGCATCTGATCCTGTGCGGAATCATCATCTTCGCAATCGGCCTGTTCAAGAAGACGTGCCTCGCCGACGGCATCCAGCCGCTGGTCGCGCTCGCCTTCGATGCGCGCGCGCCGAGCTTCGACCAGGCCTGGCTTGGCGCGCTTGCCTACACGTTCCAGCTCTATTTCGACTTCTCCGGCTATTCCGACATGGCGATCGGGATATCGCTGATGTTCGGCATCTTCCTGCCGATCAATTTTAACTCGCCGTACAAGGCCACCAGCATCGTGGAGTTCTGGCGGCGCTGGCACATGACGCTGTCGCACTTCCTGCGCGACTATCTCTACATCCCGCTCGGGGGCAACAGGCGCGGCCGCGTGCTCCGTTACGTCAATCTGCTGATCACGATGCTACTCGGCGGGCTCTGGCATGGCGCGGCCTGGACCTTTGTCATTTGGGGCGCGCTGCATGGCGCCTATCTCTGCGTCAATCACGCTTTCAACGCGTTGTTGCCGAATGTTCCGAAGTTGCTCGCGCGCCCAACTCGCGTCGCCGGGGCCGTGCTGACATTCCTCGCCGTCGTTGTCGCCTGGGTCTTCTTCCGTGCCGAACGGGTCGATTGGGCCATGCGGATTCTGAATGCGATGGCCGATCCCTCGAATATCGTGTTCGGCCGCGAAGAGATTGCGGCGTCGGTGATGGTCGCAATTTATGCCGCGCTGGTGTGGCTCGCGCCGAACACGCAAGGAATCATGGGGTACGATCATGCCAATCGCACGGTCGGCGACGGCCTGATGACCGGACGGATGCGGCCGCTGGTCCTCTATGGCGCGTCGCTGGTGCTTGCGTTTGGGATTTTGGGTATCCAGAGCCACAGCGAATTCATCTATTTCCGGTTCTGATGCGAGGCGCGTTCACACATCCAGGGCGACTTCTCCTCGCGAGCATCGCGTGCGTGCTGGGCGCGGCTGCGCTCACCTATGTCGTCGATCCCCTGCAGCTGTTTCGCCCCTCGCGCCTCGTCGCGCCGTTCTATTCCGATGACACGCGCGTGCAGAATGCCGGGCTGATCCGCAGCCAGTCGTTCGACACCGCGTTCATGGGCACCTCGCTCGCGATCCATTTCCGCCAGAGCGACATCGACCATGCGCTTGGCGTGCACTCGCTCAAGCTGGCGATGACCGGATCCAATTCGCGCCAGCAGGGTTTTGTGCTCGAGCAGGCCATCGATCGCGGCGCAAGGCGCGTGATCTGGGCGATGGACGATTTTATCTTTGTCGATGCGGCCGATATCGAGAGCGATCCTTATCTCTCCGCCGATCTCTATCGCGGGAGGGCAAAAGGCATCGCGTCCTATCTGTTCAGCGCGGCGATGGCGAAGGAATCCCTGTTCGCATTGCTGCGGTCGGTTCCGCCGCTGCGAGAGCCGCTGACCCGGGCCGCGCCTTATCTGCCCGTCAAGTTCGCGCTTGAAGACGTCGACGACATCTATGCGCTGTCGCGGGATGCCGACGTTGCGCGCGCCTATAATGCCAAAAGGACGCTCGCGGCCTTCGCCTATATCACCGATCCCGTGCGCAGCCGTTTTCTCGGCGAAGGCTATCGTTACGACGCGATGGTTCGGCATTTCGAGCATGATGCCGTCGACCTGATCGCGCGCCATCCGGACGTGACCTTCGACATCTACTTCCCGCCCTATTCGATCCTGCAATTCGTCGCGATGCGCGACGCTTCGCCGGCGACGCTGAAGATCGTCACCGATCTCACGGCGCGCATCGCGGAACGCCTGACGCAGCTTGCAAATGTACGCCTGCATGATTTCCGCGCGATCAAGCAGGTGACGCACGATCTCAACAATTACGCTGATGTCATCCACCATTCGCCGGTGATCGATGCGAAGGTGTTGTCGTGGCTGGCGAGCGGGGAATACCGGGTCGATCTGAAGGCGCCGCTGGCGCCGCTGAACGAGCTGAAGGCGCAGATCGAGGCGTATCGGATGCCGCAGTAGCCGCGGCAAACTCAACTGTCGTCCCGGATCTGCGCTCCGTCCTGGACAACGCTCCGCGTTGCCAGGAGCTTCGCTTGTCCGGGACGACAGCGGAATTCGGACGGGCGCTTTACACCGCCACCTCTTCGCCGAGATACGCGACCGCTGCCTCAAGCCCGCCCTTGCCGTGCGGGATCTTCAGCGCGTTCAGCCCGACCTCGATCACGCCCAACGTGCCGAGCAGCATCGGCGCGTTGACGTGACCCATATGGGCGATGCGGAAGGCCTTTCCGGTGAGGTCGCCGATGCCGTTGCCGAGCACCACGCCGCATTTCTCCTTGCAATAGCGTTGCAGCACTGCCGGGTCGTGGCCGTTGCTCATGGTCACCGTGGTCACGGTGTTGGAACGCTCGCTGGCTTCCGCGATGTTGAAGCCGAGCACCTGGCCTTCCGACCACGCGCCGACCGCGCGACGCGCGGCTTCGCCGAGCAGGCTGTGGCGGCGGAAGGCGTTCTCCAGCCCTTCCTCGTGCAGCAGGTCGATCGCCTGGCGCAGCGCGAACAGCAGATGGACCGGCGCGGTGCCGGCATATTTGCGATAATGCTCGCTGCCTTCGCGCTCGCTCCAGCTCCAATAGGGCGTCGCCATGTTGGCCTTCTTGTGCACCTCGAGCGCACGCGCATTGGCCGTGACGAAGCCGAGGCCGGGCGGCGTCATCAGGCCCTTTTGCGAGCCCGACATCGCGACGTCGATGCCCCATTTGTCCATCTCGAACGGCATGCAGCCGAGCGAGGCCACGGTGTCGACCATGTACAGCGCCGGATGGCCGCTTGCCTTGATCGCCTTGCCGATCGCCTCGATGTCGTTCTGCACGCCGGAGGCGGTGTCGACCTGGACGACGACGACGGCCTTGATGGTGTGCTCCTTGTCGCGGCGCAGGCGCTCCTCGACCTCGTGCGGCCGTACCGCGCGGCGCCAGTCGCCCTTGAGCACTTCGACCTCGGCGCCCATCAAGGAAGCCGCATGGCCCCAGCCGATCGCGAACCGTCCGCTTTCGAGCACCAGCACCTTGTCGCCGCGCGACAGCACGTTGCTCAGCGCCGCTTCCCAGGCGCCGTGACCGTTGGCGATGTAGATGTAGGACTTGCCCTTGGTCGCAAACAATTTCGAGATGTCGCTGAGCAGGCTCTCGGTCAGATCGGTCATCTGCTTGGAGTAGATGTCGATCGCCGGACGATGCATCGCCCGCAGCACCTCGTCGGGCATATTGGTGGGCCCGGGGATGGCCAGAAATTCCCGGCCCGCGCGAACGGTCATTGCAGTTGGTCCTTGTTGCCTGAGAACAGGATGGTGGGTCGCTGATTCACACTTTTACGCGGCGCTGCGGTGCAAGAAAAGACCGGAAAACGCAGGTCTGACGTGGGTTATCTCTTAGTCTCGCGGCAGCCCGCATCTTCGGCTTCCTCCACCGAGCAGAACCAGCGCGTGCCCTTGCTGATCTTCATCTTGATCTGCGCATACCAGCGGCTGGTCGGCCGGTGATAGATGCATTCGCCGGCGGAGTTGACGTTGCCCTTGATGGTGCAGTCCGGCGAGGGCGCGACCGGGCCCGAGGCCGAAGCGAGCAGGATCGCATGCGCGCCGTCGGGCGGCTTGGTGGCGCCGAGGATGGTGGTCTTCTTGTTGCGCACGCGCCAGTCCCAAGGCGCGATGAAGGCGCCCTGCCACATGCCGGCCTTGGCCTCCCGCGCGGCCTTCTCGTCCGCCTCGTAGTCGTGCGACATGCGGGTGTAGGCCAGCGCCCAGCCTGTGCGCACCAGCCATTTCTGGATATCCTCGCCGCCGACGTCGCAGCGCGCCACGGTGCGGCCGCGCCGGTCGATCGACCTCGCATGGCAGACCCAGCTCTTGCCGTCGGCGTATTTGGCGAGCTCGTCGCGGGCAGCGATGCCGCAGGTCCAGCGCTCGCCCTTGTTGTTGAGGCAGAGCTGGTCGACCGCGGGCGCGTCGATGCCGCCGAGCCTGATCCGCGTGTTGCCGATCATCACGGCGTCGCCGGCGCGAACCTTCGCGGTGCCCGCGATGTCGGCGGCCTCAGCCGACGATGGCAAGCCGGGCAGGGAGAAGCCAAGCAATGACAGCGCAATCAGGAATTTTCGCAACATGCCGGTCCGCGTGTGATGAAAATTGCGATAGACCTCGCAATTGTGGTCGGCTTTTGTCCGCCCGGCCAGCATATGCCTGGCAGTTGGGCTTTCAACTTCCCGTCATCTTTCGTCTCCACGGCGGCAGAAGTGGTGGGTTACGCTTCGCTGACCCACTCTACGAAACCTATCCCCGCGTCATTGCCCGCTTGGCGACCGCCAGCCCCATCAGCACGAACGCCGACGTGACCTCCGGGCCGCCCACAAGGATCCTCGTCGGCGTCTTCATCTTGTTCCATTCATAGGCGCGGAACGGGCCGCGGCGGCCGCCTTCGCCGAGGCTCGCGACGATCACGTTCAGCGCCGGCGCAAAGGCGCGCGGGTCGGCGCCGAGATGGCCGAGCGCGATCAGGGCGAGCGCTGCGTCGAACACGTTCATCTCGGCGGCCATCAGCTCGCCCTTGACGTAGGAGAGCACGCGGTGGCGGATGAAATCGAAATCGCCGTCGGGATCGATGATCGCCTGCGCCGCCAGCGGCAGCGCCAGGAAGGCGGCGTAGCAGCGGCCGAAATAGGCGCTGTAGAGCTCCGGCAAATAATAGATGTGCGAGCGCGGATTGGCGAAGGCGCCGCTCGCCGCCAGCCGCTTCTGGAAGCCGATGATGCGCTGCACGGTGGCAAGCCGCGCCGGCGTCTCCAAGACTTTCCAGCGTGCGAGGTTGCGGAAGCTGACCTCGAGAATGTCGAGATTGAGCGTCGGATCGAGATCGTTGCCGTAGGGGCGCTCGCCCTTGAGGTTGTCGATCCAGGTCGCGACCCCGCCCTCATAGTCGATATTGTCGTTGATCGGCACGGTCACGCGCGGTTCGTTGACGCCGGCGCGCACCTGATAGCCTGCATAGAAATCCAGCAGCGGCTGGTCGAGGATCGGATCGGTGCAGCCGGCCTGGGTCGCCGCGGAGATCGAACACGCCGTGGTGTCGCAATCCGGCACGTAGACGCCGAAACCGAGGTCCTGCTTGATCTGGGCGAAGTAGCGCGAGAAGCGCGGATGCGGTGCGGGCGCGAGCGCGGTGATGACGTTGAACCGCGCCCCGTCGAGGCCCTCGACCTCTTCGCGGCTGATGTTGACGCAGAAATCGACCATGTCCGCGACCGCGCGCTCCGCCGCCATCTTGTCGGCGGACGAGGCCAGACCGGTCTCGGCGTAGCTCAACAGCGCCTCGATGAAGAACGCGTCGTAATAGGCCGAGCGGTGGCGGATCTGCACCGGCTCCCACATCGGTTCGGCAACCCCTCGCCAAGGCGGATTGACGACGGCGCGCGCCGGCGATCGTGCGATGAAGACGCGGGCGAGGTTGAACAGCAGCGATGAGTTCTTGTAGCCACGCGCGTTGAGGCCGGTGAGCGCCATGGTCAGCTCGCGCCCGCGGAAATCGGGATCGCCGATCAGGTTGAACGCGGCGTAGGTCGGCAGAAAGCCATTTTTGCGGTAGGAGCCCAGCAGATGCTGCGCGCAGTCGCGGATCACGCCGTCGATCTGCGATTGTTGCGGCATGGCGCCGGTGAACATGGCCGGCGGCGGCTTGGGATGATCCAGCGTGATGCTGTCGACGAGATCGGCGACCGGCTGGCCGACCGCCGCCCAATCGGGCTCGGCCTCGTCGCGGGCGCGCACCAGCACTTCGCGCAGCCGGGCCAGCTTCCCTTCGTCGCGCAGCTCGGGCAGTCCCGCCCGGCGGAGCAGCACCCGCAATGCGGGATTGCCGAGCGCGGTCTTGTAGAACTTGGCCAGATGCGGATCGCCGCTGGCCGCAACAGACAAGACGGGATCGCAGACATCGTAAAGCGAGGGGCCGTCCTTCCGCGCCGTCAGCGCCCGGCAGGCGGCGCCGGCAAAATATTGAAAGCTCATGAAATAACCTGGTCGCGGGAATTGGCCGGGGGGCCGGCCGGCACGCTCCCAGCCGCGTACCACCCCCTGCAAGTCGTTGAAAAAGCTACCCGGATTCGCAGGAAATACAAATGTGATGACAGTCACAGAAAAAGCCGGCACGAAGCCTGCATAATCAGCCCCCGGAAGGCTACGGAGACGCAAAAAAATCACACATTGGGCGGTGCGAATTAGCTCATGTTTCCAGAGACTTAGATCAAATTTTCGGAGATCTATTGCCGGGGAGGCGATATCCGGTTAAGGCTTTGTTTGGTGCGGCGCCGCAAATTGCGCGCAATTCGGGGGCACACCCCCGGCCAATCCCTCAAACCCAAAGACGCTATCGCGCTACTCAAACAGTGTGCGCGTGCTTGGCTGGTCTTTGGCACTGACAGGAATGACGCGAGATGAATGTAACGCAGCTCGATATTTCCCGACGCACGATCGCGGTGGCCGCAGCCCTCATCGGCACGGTGTCGCTCGTGATCGGCGCCCATGCTGCTCTCAATATGCGTACGCTCGATGCCGCCAAGGCCGTTTCGACCGACCAGGTCACCGGCTCGATCGGTCAGGCCTCGCGTCTCGCCCTCGTCATCGGCAATGGGCACTACCCCGACGCCAATGCGCCGCTGACGCAGTCGATCAACGACGCCCGCGCGCTGTCCTCGTCGCTGCGCAAGAACGGTTTTGACGTCGACATGGTGGAAGACGCGACCAAGGACGACATGGTCCGCGCCGTCAATCGCCTGAAGTCCCGGATCAAGCGCGACACCGTCGTCATGCTGTTCTTCGGCGGCTACGGCGTGCAGGCCGGCCGCGAGAGCTACATGCTGCCGGTCGATGCCGTGATCTGGAAGGAAAACGATGTCCGCCGCCAGGGCGTCTCCATCGAGGGCGTGCTCGACATGATGAAGGAGCAGGGCGCCAAGGCCAAGCTCGTCGTGGTCGACGCCTCCCGCCGCAATCCCTATGAGCGCCGCTTCCGTTCCTACAGCCACGGCCTCGCGCCGATCAGCGCGACCGACAATGCGCTGATCCTCTCCTCGGCTTCGCCCGGCAAGGTCGTCGACGACGGCAAGGGCGAGCACAGCGTGCTGGTCGGCGAGTTCCTCAACAACCTCAATGCGCAGGGCAGCGCCGAGAGCGTCTTCAACAAGACCCGCCTTGCCATCTCCCGCGCCAGCGAAGGCGACCAGGTCCCGACCGTCTCTTCCTCGCTGCTCGAGGACGTCCATTTCGGCGAAGCCGGCGGCTAGTTTTTCCTAGGTTCTGCGAAGTCTCGTGCCCCGGACGCGGCGCATCATGCAATGATGCGACGCTGAGCCGGGGCCCAGTTTTTTAGGTTGCCGCTTGGACGGGAGATGGGTCCCGGCTCTGCGCGGCAGCGTTACACGCTGCAGCGCGTCCGGGACACGAGCCAACCCTACTTCGCTGCTTCCGCGGCCATCACCGTGCGCACCGGATCGCCTTCGCGCAGCAGCGCGCCGGCGCGGGCGACGACGATATCGCCTTCGTTGAGGCCGTCGCGGATCTCGATATTGCCGCCCGACATCAGTCCGACCTCGACCCGCTTGGTCTCGACGCGATTGCGGCGGATCACCTGCACGACGGTGCCCGCGGAGGAATACTGCACCGATGTCAGCGGCACCGCGACGTTGCAGCTCTGCCCCGACTTGATCAGCGCGCGGCCGCTCGCGTTCAGCAACAGGCGTTTCTGCGAGGAGATGCCGATATAGACCATGCCCTGCTGGATGTTCGGCTCGACCGTCGGGCCGATGCGGCGCACCTTGCCGTCGATATCGCCGGCGCCGGCAATGCGCACGGTCGCCACCTGGTTGACCGCGAGCTTGCGCATATCGCTGGTCGCGACGAGGGCGACGAGATCGTACTCGCTGCGCGCCACGATCGTGAACAGCGCCTCGCCCTTGGCGGAGGCGAGGTTGCCGATCTGGGCGGTCGAGGTCGCGATCACGCCTGCGACGGGCGCGGTGACCTGAAGGGTGCCGCCCTCGGGCAGTGCCAGCCGCGCCAGCACCTGGCCTGCGGTGGTGGTGTCGCCGGCTTCCGCCAGCACCTCCGTCACCTTCAGGCCGGGCCGCTCCGGCCGCACCGAGCTTGCCTCGCGCGCGAGGATGGTGCCGGTGCCCTCGACGATGTCGGAGAAACAGGATTTTGCAACCTTCAGCACCGTGACCGCCGGCCCCTTGGGCGCGTCGTCATCGGCGGCGGCAGCGGGCTGGGCGGACAGCAAAAGCAGTCCGGCGAGCGCAACGAGATGTCTGGAAACAGAACGCGCAGGCAATGAACGCATGGGTCATTCCGGTTGGGGCCTTGACGGCCTCATCGTTAGCAGAAGCAACCGCGGCGGACCATGGGCCGGCCGGATGAGAATGCCGCAGCCGCACGGGCGGCGCGATGCCGCCCGTTGAATTAGTCTACGGGACCGGCGCCAAGGTTCGCCGTCTCCCTCCGTCCCTGCGGCCATCCTTCGAGACGCCCGCCTGCGGCGGGCCCTCAGGATGAGGTCATGCTTCGCGGCGAGATGTCAGACCCTCATGGTGAGGAGCCCGCCAGAGTGGGCGTCTCGAACCATGCAGGCCGAACTCATCACGCAGCCTCCAAAGGGAGCCCCCTCACGGCAGGCTCAAGAACTCCACCCAGTTCGGCTTCTTGCCGGTGGCGTAGGATTTCAGCTTGGCGAGTGCCCCGCTGCTCTGGTCGATCGCATAGACGGTCATGCTGTCGGAGAGCTCGCCGACCGCGGCGAGGTAGCGCCCGCCGGGATCGATGTGAAAGCCGCGTGGTTGCTTCTCGGTCGGCACGCTGCCGATCGTGGTGAGCTTGCCGGTCGTCGCATTGACCTTGTAGGCGGTGAGCGTGCTGGTGGTGCGCTCGGAGGCATAGAGAAATCGGCCGTCGGGGGTGACGTGGATGTCGGCGGCCCAGGCCTTTCCGGTAAATCCTTCGGGCAAAGCGCTGGTGCGCTGGATCTCGTCCCATGCGCCGCCTTTCGCCTCATAGGCGAACGCCGCGACGTCGCCGTTTAGTTCGTGGAGGAGATAGACGAACTTGCCGTTGGGGTGGAATACGAAATGCCGCGGCCCCGATTTCTCCGGCACCTTGTGAGCCGGCGGATCGCTCGGCGTGAGCGTGCCGGTCGCGGCGTCGAACGCGAAGGCCAGGATCTGGTCGGAGCCGAGATTGGTCGCGAACGCGAAGCGGTTGTCGGGCGAGGGCAGGAAGGCGTGCGCGTTCAGCCCGGTCGGGATCACCTGCTTCGGCTCGCCCACGACGCCATTGGCAAGCAGCGGATTCAGCGCAACCTTGTTGCCGCCATAGGAGGCGCTGAACAGGAATTTGCCGCTACGGTCGATGGCGATATTGGCCATGCTGTCGGCGAGCGGGCCGTTGCCGATATGGCTGAGCTGGCCCGTCTTGGGATCGATCGCAAAGCTCACCGCAACGAACGGCTGCGAGCGGACACCGGCGATCAGCACGCGATGATCGGGCGTGATCGCGAGCGGTGTCGAGGACCCCGGCTTTTCGACGCCGGGGAAGGTAGCCGTCTGCACGGGCGTCATCTCGCCGCTCTCGGCCATCTTGAACACGCTGATGTCGTTGCTGTCGGCGTTGCCGACATAGGCGAAGGTCTCGGCCATGCCGGCGCGGACTCCAGAAACGAGAGTGAGGAAAGCAAGTGTGGTGGCGATCGCGGCACGTGGTACGCCGGATCTGATGCGTCGGGTCGATCTCACCATGGGGGTCCTCCTGGATGCCGGTGCGGCATTTGTCGTTTTGCCGGCGAGGATAGCGGCAGCCGCCCCGCCGCACCAAACTCCAATTGGGATCAATCGATGCCGAAATGGTATCGGTGGGAGATCTACCGTATCGCCGCTGTGCGGGAGGGCAGATGGGGCCCGGGCGGGATGTGGGGCGGCCCGAGCACGGTCCACACGGTGACCGCGAGCAGCGCGCAGGTCAGGATCGTCCAGGCGACGAGTGGCTTCCGCATCAGGCCGTATCCGTCAGTCATATGAATGAGAATGCTCGCGAGGGGCGGGCCTGGCGATCGTGCACTGCAAATCGCGGCGATCCTATGAACTCGTTCACAGGCGAACCGAACCAATGCCGCGCGAGCGCATTGAACCGGCATGCCCCGTGAAAACGATCTTGAAGGTAAGCCCGACATGGGCGGCAAGCATGGCGGTCAGGCCGGCCAGCCCAAGTCGCCGCCGCGCCCGCGTCAGGGCGAGCGCGACGAGGACGTCGTGGCAAAGCGCCACACCGGCCAAACCGATCCCAACTCCGCGCCGACCAAACCAAAATAGCACCTCGGCCGCGCCGCACAGGCGCCGGGAACGGCAGCCTCGCCTTGCCGTTACCCTGATCCCGCGGGCGGAGCAGATCGAAACGGAGGCTGGCACGTGTTTTGGATTTATTGGGACACCGCCTGGTCGCTCATCATCAGTGGCATCATGTTCGCCACCATCGTCGCCCATCCCGACTCAGAGTTCGTCGAGATCCACGCGGCCAAGCAGGTCAAGTGAGCCCGCACCGTCCGGTTCAACGGCGCATCGTTGCATGCTGCGCCGCGCCCGGGACATCAGAACTTAAAATCTCAAGTCATGCTGCCGGGCATGAAGCAGCGGATCATGGCGCGGCCGTTGACATAATACGGCCAGACCATGGTGCGGCCGGCGCGGTTTGGCTCGGTGATCACGGTGTCGTCGGGCACCTCGATCCAGTCGCCCAGGAGCCTGACGCGATAATGTCCGTTGCTCGTGTCCCAGTCGACATCGTCCAGCGCCGTGCCATCGGCGTCGGCACAGCACGGACCGCCGCCCTTGCTGTGCAGGCTCTCGAACCAGCCCTTGAGGGGAGAGTTCGCGTAGCGACCGTCGTCGCGGGCCTCCACGGATGGGCCGATCATGACAGCAACCGCTACGAGAGTGATCATCCTGAATGCCACGATCGCCATGTCGCCTCGCTCGATCCCGCGCGCGCACGAGCGCAGACGAGGAGCCGCCTGCGCTGCACGTGACGCAATGCTGGCTGGCGCCCGCTGATCGGGTTCCAGCCGTCTCAGCAGGGCAACCGCGAGGGTCGATGTTTGATCCTATTTTCAAGGGCGCGGACTTATCGGGTCCGCGCCCTGCTTCGGCTCTAGCCCGGCAAGCGGTCAGTAGTCCCAGAACGCCGGCACCCAACGGAAGGCGTCGCCGTCGGCTGCTACGCGGCCCACGGACGGAAATGGCAGGTGCGTGGCCACCAGCATTTCGCCGGTCTCGGCAAGCTGTCGCAACAGACGAACGCGAACGCGCGCGGCCTCCTCGGGGTCGTGCTCGAAACCGTTGTGCCAGTCGGGTTGCTCGAACCCGACGGCAAACACGGCATCGCCGGCGAATGTCAGCGCGTCGTCGCCGGCCGCCATGCGAACCACGCTGTGTCCCGGGGTGTGACCGCCGGTGCGACGGGCGACGACGCCTGGCGCAATCTCTTGCTCGTCATCGAACAGCTGCAGCTGAGGGCCGTACTCCTTCAGGAACTGCTTGGCGGTCGATCGAAGCGCGTCCGGAAACCCTTCCGGCATGGCGGTGCGGGAGAAATCAGGCTTTTCCCAGAATTTGACCTCGGCGGCCGCGACGTGGATCCGCAGGTCCTTCCGCAGCTGCTGCTTCACGCCGTCGACCAGCAGGCCGCCAATGTGGTCCATGTGCAGATGGGTCAACACCAGATCGGTCACCGCCGCGAGATCGATGCCGGCGGCTGCCAGTCGCCTGATCAACTGCCCGGCGCGCGGCAAGTTCAGGTTCGGGTCCGAGCCCAGTCCGGCGTCGATGAGGATGGTCTTGCCGCCGCTGCGGACCATGACGGCGTTCAGCGCCCAGTCGAAAGCGTCCTGCGGCAGGAACATGTCGTGCAGCCAGGTCGCCCGCACCGCCGGGTCGGCGTTGTGCGCGAGCATCTTGGTCGGCAGCGGCAGCACGCCGTCGCTGACCACCAGCACGTCGATCTCGCCGATCTTCAGCGCGTAGCGCGACGGAACGAGCTCTTCGGGTCCCGACGACACGGGATATGAGGTGTTGTGCAGATTCATGTTGGTCTCCTGTTTCAAAGATAGAGGCTTCCCGCTGGTGGTTGAGCAGGCCGCGCCGCCGGGGGAGAGCGCAGCCCGTGATCGCTTGGTGCGCTAGACTTCGGTCACCCGTTCCGGATCGGCCGACGCGAGCGCGAGGGCGCGCTCCGCCTTCGGCGGATAGATCCAGACGGTGTTGATCTCACGCTTGGTCTTCTTGGCGACGTCGCCGACCAGCTCGACCTTGCGCTCCCATCCGCGTGTGAACAGCGCGCCGGCTTCGCCGAGGTCCAGGCAGGTGACGTAGGCCTTCTGGTGGTAGGGCCTGGTCGGAACGCCGAGCAATTCGGCCGCGGCATTGTTGCCGGCAAAGGCGCCCATTCGCGTGGCGTGCTGGCACGACATCAGTGCGTAATTGCCCTCGTCGTCGCAGGCGGCGCGTGCTGCGTCGCCGGCCGCGAAGACACCCTGAACGCCTGACACCTGCAAGCAGCGATCGACCAGCAACCGTCCGAAATTGTCGCGCTCGGCGGGAATCTGGGCGGTCAGCGGCGCTGCACGCATGCCCGCCGCCCAGATCACCGTCTCGGTTTCAATGTGCTCACCGCTGGACAAGGTGACACCGGTCTCATCGAGCGCGGCGACGCCGGCACCGAGCCTTGTCTCGACGCCAACCTTGCGCAAGGCTTCCTCGATGACGGGGCGGGCGCCTGCACCCATGTCGGGTGCGATCGCAGTGTTGCGATCGACGATGACGACGCGAGTGCTGGCATTGGGGCCCAGGATTTCGCGCAGCCGCGCCGGCATTTCGGTGGCCGCCTCGATCCCGGTGAAGCCGCCGCCGGCGACGACGACCGTGTCGCGTCCGTTCGCGGCGGGCCGCTTCGTGAGGCCATGCAGGTGCTTGTCGAGCGCTACGGCATCGTCGAGCGAATCGACGCTGAAGCCGTGCTCCGCGAGGCCCGGAATGTTCGGACGGAACAGCCGGCTGCCGGTGGTCACGACGAGGCGGTCGTAGGACAAGGCCTTTCGCGCGCCCTTCGATGGCGTGATCTGCACCGTTCGGGCCTCGGTGTTGATCGTCTCGGCGCTGCCCTGGATGTAGTCGACGTCGATCGCTTCGAGGACCTCGAGCAGCGGGGCCGTCAGGGTTTCCGGCTTCGGCTCGTAGAGCCGCGGACGGACCACCAGCGTCGGCTCCGGTGAGACGAGCGCGATCTGCAGATCTTGCGGCGAGACGCCGCGGATGTCGCGCAGCCGGGCTGCGGAAAGGGCGGCGTACATGCCGGCGAAGCCGGCACCGATGATGATGAGTCGCATGGATTCTCTCCTTTGTTGCTTTTCGAAAGACCGCGCGCGACCGCGCTGCTGCGTTGAGTTCAGCGTCCGGCGTCGGGGCGTGGGGGTGAGTTGGATCGCTGGCCTTAAGGCGCGATGCAGCGTGCTGGCAGCGATCTCGGCGGTCGGCCGTAGCCTAGGACGACGGGCTGCAGCTCACTTCGATTCCAGTCCTGATAGGGGAGGCCGGGGCCATTTCGGATCATGATGGAAACGGGCGGTTGTGCCGGGTGCATGGTGTAAGCCGGAATTTCCACCTCCTCGCCCGTCGCCGACGTGAAGCGAACGGCCAGCGAGAGTCCGTACAAGGTCGCGGTCGCGAGGCTTCGGCGGCGTGACGACATCAGCCGTCGGCTGACGAAATTTTTCCAGGTCATCTTTGGTCTCCCTCGATTGGTCTGGACATGGAGATGATGTAGCCGACCCGATTTGCCGTTGCCCCAGCGCGATTGCCGTCGCTGTCGAGAGATTGCTGCTAACGCATGCGCCTGCGCCAATCGCTCGGCGTCTCGCCCGTCAGCTTCTTGAATGCCGCGGCGAAGGCGGTCTGCGAGGAATAGCCAAGCGCCGCGGCGACCGAGACGATCGTTTCATCGCTCTCCCGCAGCATGTTCATGGCCTGCTCGAGCCGGTGCTGGCGCAGCCAGGCATGCGGCGACAGCCCCGTGCTCTCCTTGAAGGACCGGCAGAAATGAAAGCGCGACAGTCCGGCATCGGACGCCAGCGCATCGAGCGAGACGTCCGCTTCGCTATCGGAGCGCAATCGTTCGATCGCACGGAGCAGGACCTTCGGCGCCAGCCCGCCCATGGTCGGCTGGAACGTGGTCGGCGATCCCGCATGCGCAGCCAAAAGGCGCGTGGCCAGAAGATCCGTGAGTTGATGCCGGAACAGCGCATCTAGGACGCCATGGCCCTCCAGCGAATCCGCCGCGCTCAGGAGCAGTCGGGACGTGATCGTGTCGGGATGCGCCGTTCGCTCAATCAATTCGGCCGGCCCGGCGGTCCCGGCCTCGCCGGCCACGCGCTGCAGCGTTGCGTCGGGAAGGTAAAGCTGCACGACGTCGACGGGCTTCGGAATGTCCCATCGGGAGCTCGACCCTTCCGGAACGATGTTCACGACCCCCGAACGAAACGTGCCGATTGCGATCGACTTTCCCGACCGCCGCTCCATGCGCTGCATCACGCCCTTATGCGCCATGATCACGTGGTGGCGCATGGGCTCGACGACGTCGTGCAGCGGATCGTGCTTCCAGTGCGCGATACCCGCACCGGAGGAGTCCAGCGCCATGCGAAACGGCTGGGTCCTGAGCACGCGCGCCATCTCCGCGTCGGCGGCGCGCCGCTCGGACGTCGAGCGGTCGTCGGGCTGTGCGTCGGGCTGTGCGTCGGGTGCGGGCGGCAAGCCCTTGTGCGAGGGATTGCACATGAGTGCAGTGTTCCCGGTCATGATGTGGCTCCTGCTGATCAGCTCGGGCTTTTGATCAGTCGTCCGCATTTGTACGGAACGGCGCGTGTTCTATGCGCCGCGGTTGCGGTGCGTATTTCCTGAACCCGGCATGCTTTGTCCGATCCTGCTCCAAGCCGGCCCGCGCTTTCGCGAACGCACGGCGGGCGGGAGTGGAGGAGAAGTGCCTGTGAAAAAAGGGGGGGCGGGCCGCCACACGGCCGTCACATCGATGTCGCGATCGGGCACGCCTGTGGCGCGGGACGGCCGAACCTCGAAGCGGACAAGCCTTGTCCGATTCCGCGACACAGTCCTCCAAACGGAGGGGCTGGGACGACCGGGGCGCCGCTAGGCCGCGGCCGCCTGTGCCGACAACAGCTGCTTCAACTTCGCCGCCGGCACGGCAGGGCTGAACAGCCAGCCCTGCATCTGGCTGCATCCGAGCTCGAGCAGCACCGCGCGCTGCGCTTCGGTCTCGACGCCTTCGGCGGTCGTCGCCATGTGGCGGGCGGCGGCCATGTGCACCACCGCCTGTACGATCGGCGAGGAATCTTCGGGTTCGCCGATGTCGCTGATGAAGCTGCGGTCGATCTTGATCTTGTCGAACGGGAAACGATGCAAATAGCTCAGGGACGAATAGCCGGTGCCGAAATCGTCGAGCGCGATGCGCACCCCGAGTTCGCGCAGCTGCTGCAGGATCGTCAGCGCCTCCTGGTCGTCGCGGATCAGGACGGTCTCGGTGATCTCGAGCTCGAGCCGTCCGGGCGCGAGACCCGACTCGGCGAGCGCGGCTGCGACCTTGAGCGCCAGTGTCCGCGAGCGGAACTGCACCGGTGAGACGTTGACAGCGATCTGGATCTGGCCGGGCCAGGAGGCGGCCTCGAGGCAGGCCTGCCTCAGCACCCATTCGCCGATCTCGCCTATCAATCCGGTCTCTTCCGCGACCGGGATGAAGTCGGCGGGCGACACCATGCCGCGTTCCGGATGGTGCCAGCGCAGCAGCGCTTCGCAGCCGGTGACGACGTTGGCCGCGAGATCGACCAGCGGCTGGTAGTGCACCTCGAATTCGCCGCGAGCCAGCGCTTGGCGCAGATCGAACTCGAGCTGGCGGCGCAGCCGCGCCTTGGCGTCGTATTCGGGCGCGAAGACGCGGAAGGTGCGGCGACCCTCGGATTTCGCCGCATACATCGCGAGATCCGCGCGCTTGAGCAGATCGTCGAGATTGTCGCCGTGGTCGGGTGCGATCGCGATGCCGATGCTGGCATCGGTCGGAATTTCCTGGCCGTTGCAATCCACGGGCGCGCGCAGCGCCTTCAGGATCTGCTCGGCGAGCGCCGTCAGCGCGGCCTCATCGCTTGTGCCGGCCTTGACGATGGCGAATTCGTCGCCGCCCAGCCGTGCGACCATGTCGTTGCCGCTGACGCAGGCGCGCAGGCGGTTCGCGACCTGGCGCAGCAGCTCGTCGCCGACCTCGTGTCCGAGCGAATCGTTGACGCCCTTGAACTCGTCGACGTCGATATAGAGGATCGCGAACGGCTTGCCCTGGGCAAGCTCCGCGACGCGCCGCTCCAGATGGCCGCGCATCAGCACGCGGTTGGGCAGGTCGGTCAGCGCGTCGTAATGCGCCATATGGGCGATGCGCTCGTCGGCGCGAATGCGCTCGGTGACGTCGTCATGGGTCGCGAGCCAGCCGCCGGCGGCGCCGGGCTGGTTCTTGATCTCGATCAGGCGGCCATCGGAGGTCTCGACGATCGTGCTCTGCGTCTCCCCGGCATTGCCCAAAATGCTGTCGCAATAGGAATCGACATCGCCGTGGAACGAGCCGGTGTCATGGCGGTGCTGGATCACTTGGCGGAAATAAGTGCCGGGCTTCACCACATCGGCGGATAGCCCATACATCTCGATGTAGCGCCGGTTGCAGACGATCAGCCGCTCGTCCTGGTCGAACATCAGGAGGCCCTGCGTCATCGTGTTCATCGCGGTGTCGAGCTGCTGCTTCTCCACGGCGAGCCGGCGCGTCATCTGGCGGAAGATGAAATAGAGCGTCAGCACGAGCAGGCCGATCGAGAGCACGGCAACGGTCACGAAGAATTTGGTTTGCGTGTGCCATGTGGCCAGCGTCGCGTCCAGCGACTTGGTCGCGACCACGACCAGCGGCTCGCCGGTCAGGAGGCGCGCGGCGACGATGCGATCCTTGCCGTCGATCGGGCTTGCGAGCTGAGTCGTGACGAAGGTGCGCTCGAACACTGCCATCTGCTCGGGCGTGCCGTTGCGGAAGTTCTGCCCGATCATCGCGTCGACATGCGGAATGCGCGCGAGCAACTGGCCGTTCTGGTGATGCATCGCGATCGAGAAATCCTCGCCGAGTCCGCTCGAGGCGAAGAAGGATTCGAGCTGGTCCGGCGCGATCGCACGCGAGACCAATCCGAGGAATTCGCCGTGGGGACCGGAGACGCGGCGCGCGAACACGATGGCCGGTCCGCTGCCCAGCCGTCCGGGCACGACCTCGACCTCTTCCTGCGAAGCCGGATCGTTCTTGAGGCGATTGAAATAGCCGCGGTCGGCGACCGAAACATCGGCGACCGGCCAGCGCCGCGACGAGTTGATCAGCACGCCCCTGGCGTCGAACACGTTGGCGCCGGCGACGTCCGACCAGCCGCTGGCCTTGGCGCGCAGCACTTCGTGCACGGCGAGCGTGCCCATCTCGCTGCGGAAGACATCGGCGGATTCGATGCCATGGCTTTCGAGCTCGGCGATGATGCTCTTCTGCAGCACCGCGAAGTCCTCGAACTCGCGGTCGAAATGGCGGGCGAGCAACCGGACCGCGCTCTCCACGCTGTCACGGCCGCTCTCGATTGCATTCTGCCGAAAGCGGTCGACGGTGAGCGCGGTGCCCACAGCCATTGCGGCCATCAGCACGAAGCCGCCTGCGATCAGCCATGTCAGCGGCGCGCCGCGCCAACGGCGCAGCAACGCGCGCATGCGCGCGCTCCATCGGATCGATGTGCCCATGCAGCCCTCCCGTGGGATGCAAGATGCGGCAAAACCGACAAGAGCGCGTTACCAGTAAGGGTTAGGAAAACATGAATCGGAATGGAATCAGAGGGTTGGGGTTCCCGCGGGTTCCATCGCGATCAGCGCCGGACCTCCCATCTCAACGCCTCCGCGTTGATCTTGGCGAACACCGCCGGCACGTCGAAGCGCCCAGTCGTGAGATCGTAGCGGCAGTGCCAGCCGCCTAGGCCCTTCATGACGGTATTCCTGGGGTGCTTGTCGTATTCGCCCGCGAGCGAGATCACGAGATAGCGGTTCTCGGGCTGTTCCACGCCGAATCCGCGATAGGCCTCTTCGCTGCCTTGCATGAGATGAGCCGAGATATGGAAGTCGAGTTTGGCGAACCGCTTCGTCTCCGGCCGGCCGTAGAAATAGGCCCAGGCGAGATCGCCGAGCGACTTCTTTTTCGTCGCGCTGACGAAGGCGCCGTTCTCGAGATGATAGAGAAAGAGATCCTGCTCGCCGGAGCCGGTCTTCTGCATCCGCATCAGCCATTGCGAGTCGGGTGTCCAACGGAAGCCGGCCCCATAGCCCTGTTCGGGCTTCAGCTCCGTCATCTGTCCACCACGCCTCGCCCAGGCCTGCCATTTGACGTCGAAATCTCCACTGTCCTTCATGTACTGCTCGATCGCCGTGGTGCCGTCGGGCGAGGTGAAGGCGAGATCGGCATTGTCGGTGAGGATGTAATCCGGCGGCGGGCCGGACGCGGCGAGTCCCGGAGTTGCGGCCAGGATGAGGGCAAGCACCAGCCCAAGTACCGGCAATTGTGCGGGACGGTAAAATGCGGTCACGGTAAAAATTCCTCGAGAAAAATGCCCCGGTGCGGCCTCGATCATTTGACGCCGGCGGGCCTGCGCTGGTTCATCCCCGACGCCGGCTCATCATCCTATCGACCGTCTTGCTGCCGTGGCCAAAACGGCGCAACTTGCCGGCTCGATTGATTTGCAGGTTCTTCCAAATCAAGGTTCTTCCTGATCAAGGTTCGTTTCCGATGGTGACCGCAACCAAGGCCTTCATTGCATTCTGTCTGCTCGCGGTGGGCGGCGCCGTGCTGGTGATCGGCCCCACCGAGCTGCGTCGCCTGCTGCCGATGGGGGCGAAGACCGACATCGCCGCCAAGCCGGAACCCAAGGTCGAGCCCAAGGTCGAACCCAAGCCGGAACAGCCCAAGCTCGCCGCTGTCGCGGCGCCGGCACCAGCTGCATCTCCGGCGCCGCCCCCCGAGTCGAAGGCGGGTGCACTGGCCGAGACGCAAAAGCAGGTCACGGCCGCGCTTGCCGATCTTGCACCGGTCAAGCCGCCGTCGGCGGTTGCCGATATCGGCCCCCGTTTCGACGTGGCGCGCGTCGACGATCACGGCGAGGCGGCGGTGATCGCGGGCCGGGCGACGCCGGGCGCCAAGGTCGAGCTGCTGCGCGACGGCAAGCCGCTCGACACGGTGGTGGCGGATGCGTCGGGCCAGTTCGTGATAACGCCGCCGCAGCTTCCCGCCGGTTCCTATGAGCTGACCTTGCGGGCGAAATCGCCTGACGGCACCGTCACGCAATCCGGCCGCAGCATGCCGGTGACGATCGCCGAAGCCGCACCGCCGCCCGCGCGCCCTGTTCCGGTCGCGCGGCAAGAGACGAAGCAGGAAGCGAAGGCCGAGAAGCCCGACGACAAGTCGGATGCCGTGGCATCAGTATCGGATAGGCCCGCGGCCCGGCCCCGAATGATGGGCGCACCGAAACCCAAGGGCGCGTCGGGGGGCATGGCGCGGGCGCCCGCGGCCACGACCGTCGCATCGGCATCGCCGGCCGAAATCGTCGGCGGTGCACCGGCGGAAACGGGCGGCAGCCGGGTGATCTCCCGCGGCGACAGCCTGTGGGCGCTCAGCCGGCTCGCTTACGGCGACGGCGCGCGCTTTGCCGTGATCTACAACGCCAATCGCGCCAAGATCCACAATCCCAATCTGATCTATCCCGGCCAGACCTTCGTGGTGCCGCAGAAGGCGGAGTAACACCGCATCGGCTCTGCCGGGGCGCGTTGCGACGCTTTGCCCTGTGCGCTTCCGGAACATTTGGTTCCCTCGAGCGTCATTGTGATGCGACGCGATGCGTGCTTGGCGCCGGAGGAGGGCCAAGGTGGACAGGTCAGTGGTCATGTCGAGATCACGCTTGGGGCTCAGGCCAAGGCTGGGGCTGGCGCTATCAGGCGCAACCCTGGTGATTCTGGCGGTGCTGTTGCCGGGTCGCGCCGAGGCGCAGTTCGGCTTCCGCGGCGGTCCGCTCGGTGTCGCGCGCTTTGCCGTCGGCCACATGATCGGCATGTCGCGCCTGCGCCATGCCCGGATGGCGGTGCGGGGCGGCCGATACCGCTCCGCAGCATTGAGGTCGCAAGATCCCCGCGGTGTTGAACGAGGGCAGCCTGCCAATCCTTACGTCATGCGTGCAGCGATGACGGCGCAAGCCGCGCTGTCCGGCTGGCGTGGCGGCCGCCGTCCGCAGGGCTGGTGGCGCCACCCCGACGGCAGCTACGGCTGGGTCGGCCCGGTGTTCTGGCCGTTCGCGCATGACGATCTCACCACTGCAATCATCCTCGGCGATACGACCAGCCTCTCGCTCTATGGCTATGGCGACATCTATGCCGCGATCTTCGCGCCTTATGCGGCCACCGAGCTCGCCGCCTACACCGCGCCGCACGGCCGGCGCGGACGGCGAGTCCCGACCGCGGAGACGGTCTGCGATGCCAGCGACACCGGCGGACTGCCGGTCGATCGCATCGCCGCTATCGTGCAGCCGAATGAATTGCAGCGCACAGCGCTCGACGAACTCGCGACCGCCTGGCTGTCCGCGCGCGACACCATCCGCGCTGCCTGTCCGACGCAGGTCCCCGCGACAGCCATGGAGCGCCTCGGCCTGATGCGCGAGCGCATCGAGGCCATGATCAAGGCCACGGACGCCGTCGCACCCGCGCTGGCAAAATTCGTCGACCTCCTCGACGGCGACCAGAAGGCCAAACTCGATGGCCTGGCCAAGGACCGTCGCGCCGCGCTCGCAGCGGTCCAGCAAAAGAATCCGCAGGCGGCATCGGCCTGCCAGGCGGACAGCGATCCCCGCTACGACGAGAAGCTGCAGCGCCAATATGAGCAGCTCGTGCAGCAGCAATGGCCCGCGGCCGAGATCGCCTCCACGCTCAAGCTCGACGACACCGGCCGCGCCCGCCTCGACGTGCTCCAGGACACCACGCTGCGCACCATGGAAACGCTCAGCGCCTGTCCGTCACAGGCGGCAGCGACACCACAGGCCCGCCTCACCGCCGTGAAGGCGCGGCTGGAGACGATGCTGCAAGCGGTGAACGGCGTCAGCGACGCGCTCGATGATTTCGAGGCGGATCTGAGCGACGAGCAGAAGGCGGGGTTCGAGGCGATGGGGCCGAAGCGCGGGGTGTGATCACCCGCACGCCCACTCCAACTTCATGTCCTTGAAGTCGAGCTGCGCGTTGCCGCCGCCGAAATTATAGCCGCCGAAATATTCCTCGAACTCGACGTAGAACGGGCTCATCTCCGGCACCGCCTGGCAGGGTCGCATGGTGCCGCCGAGATGGTTGTGGGCGTGGTCCTTGCTCCAATCGTGCAAGCGGAAATTGTCGCGGCTCGGCACGCCGCCGGCATAATGGTAATAGGGCTGATAGCCGCTCGGCGGGTTGCGCGGGAAGTGCGGGTCCTGCGGGGCCTTGCCGGCATTGGGATCGGTCGCGCGCGGCATCAAGGCGATCGCGAGATTCTCCGCCAGATCGGCGCGCGGAGGGCGTGCGAACATCTTCTGCGCGAACGGCGGGGCGGATTCGAAGAAAGCGCTGGCGCCGCCGACATCGAGCCAGCGCGGCCGCTCCGCCGTCACAAGCGCAAGCGGTGCCGGCGGCGTCGCGAACGCGCCCTCATACTCACGCTTCGTCAACAGCAGCGCGGCATATTCGTAGTCAAGGATGTCAGTCATGCGCGAGAGCCGCGGATGCGAGGGGCGCGCCTGCACCGCCTCGCGAATTTCGGGATCGTCGGGCGCCCCGCCGTCATTGTGATCGGACGCCGTGGCAAAGAACGACACCGCGACGATGTCCTCGCCGTGCACGCGATAATCGTCCGGCAGTTTTAGCGTGAAGCCGTGCATCAGCGGAAACCCGGTGACGGGATCAAGCGGCCATTGCTCGCTGCTGATGCCCGGCGGCAGACCATAGACCCAACCGTGATCACGCGCGTGATCGGCGGGCCGGTCCAGCATCTGCAAATCATACGCACGCGAAGGCAAGGCAAACGCCACAGGTCGTCTCCATCCGAACGCCTCGACGCGGAGGCGATCGTTAGTCGCGACGATGAGAGATGTGGTTCGCGGGGATGCTGCCATCCTGCCGGTGTTTTGCCCGACGAGTCAAACCGCTTCCGGTCATTTTCGGCGCCGCGTAACCCATTGATCTTGCAGGCCCCGGCTACTGTGCATGGGGTTCTTTTCGCACTTTTGTTTTGGCTACCCGCGCCGCCTTGCTGCGGCGGCATCCACGACGTTCTCGACCTCCTCGCGCCACGACAGGATCTCCATCGCGAGCACGGGGTGGTTAAAACCCTTGAGCACGAGATCGTCGAGCGCGCGGGCTTCGACCCAGGGCTCGACCATGCCGTAGACGCGGCGGCTGACGACGACCTGGCCGGCCTTGGCTTCGTCGCAGAGGCGGGAGGAGAGATTGGTGACGCTGCCGATCGCGGCATATTCGAGCCGCTGCTCGAAGCCGATCTGGCCGAGCGTGGCGTAGCCCATGGCGACGCCGACGCCGAAGCCGAGCGAGTGGCCGCGGTTCTTCCATTTCTCGGTCAATTGGCCGATCACATCGCGCATCTCGACCGCCATCTTCACCGCGCGCTTGGTGTGGTCGGCAAATTGAATCGGCGCGTTGAACAGGATCATGACGCCGTCGCCGGCGAAGCGGTCGAGCGTGCCTTCATAGCGGTGGATCAGCTCGCCGAGCGCGGCGTGATATTCGCGCAGCACGTTCATCGCCTCTTCCGGCTCGGTCGCCTCCGTGAACGAGGTGAAGCCGCGCAAATCGCAGAACACGACGGTGACCTCGCGGCGATGGCTGTCGAGCAGCGCGTCGTGGCCGTCGGACGAGGCGATCAGCTGCGCGACTTGCGGCGCGAGGAAACGTTCGAGCCGCTTGATGCGGCCGATCTCGCCGAGTTGTTTCTCGACCCGCTCTTCCAGCGAACGGTTCCAGTTGCGGAGTTGCTCCGTTTGCTCCTGGAGCTTGGCGGCCTGCTGCTGCACGGTTTCGTGCGCAGCCGCGAGCTCGCGGCCCTTGTGGTCGACCTCGGTGAACAGCCGCGCATTGCGCATCGCCAGCACGGCCTGGTTGGCGAAGGTGCGCATCAGGCCAATGATGCTTGGGGCGAACTCGCCGTTGGCGCGGCGCAGCACCACCAGCGAGCCGAGCGTGCCCTGCTGGTCGACCAGCGGCACCACCAGCACCGAATGGAAGCCGGCATCGACCGCGACGTCGCGCAGCGGCTGCTCGGAGGCCTGGTCGAGATCGGCAATCGCGATCGGTTCGCCGCTCCCGGCCGCATCGCTCAGGATATTCTCGCCTTCGTCGATCGTGACATGGGCGCCGTCGGCGGATTTGTCGATGCCGTTGGCCTCGACCAGATTGAAGCGGCGCACCTCGGCGTCATAGCCGTAGATCAGCACCGCGTCGGCATGGGTGATCTCGATCGCACGCGCGGCGATGGTCGGCAGCACGGCGTTGAGATCGAGCGAGGCGGCGACCGCGCGGCCGACCTCTTCCAGCACCTTGAGCTCGTTGATCGACTGCGCGAGATCGCGGGTGCGCTCCTCGACCTTGGTCTCCAGGTCCGAATAGGTCTCCTGGATCTGGTCGGCCATGCGGTTGAACTGGCCGGCGAGATCTTCCAGCTCGTCCGCGGTGTGGACCTCGATGCGATGGCTGAAATCGCCCTCGCCGAGCTTGTGCGCGCCGTCGCGCAGCGCCGTGATCGGAATGATCATGCGGCGCGCCAGAAGCGTGCCGGCGAGGATCGCGACCAGAAGGCCCATGCCGATCAAAAGCGCGATGCGCACCAGCTGGTCGCGGATCGGCATCAGGGCTTGCGTGGTCGGCTGCTCGAACAACACGCTCCAGCCGAGCTTCGGCACAGTGCTCGCCGCGCTCATCACTGCATGGCCGTTGAAGTCGGTGCCCGAATTGTCGGGCTCGTGGCCCGGTGCGACCGCGGCCGCAACCTGCGGCAGCTTCGAGAGGTCCTTGCCGATCTCGGGCCCCTTCGAGGACGTCGCCAGCACGCGGCCGCGCGGATCGACCACATAGGCGAAGGCGGCCTTGCCGACCTGTGCGTCGGAGAGGTACTCGGAGAGAAAGCTGAGATCGAGCTCGGCCACGGTGACGCCGGCGTTGAAACCGGAATGCGCCACCGAGATTGACATGAACGGCGTCCGGTCGGAGAACCAGGCCGGCGCGTAGCTGACGCCGCGGGCGACCGTGTCGGTGAAGCGCATGTCGCGGGAGAGATCGGCATTGCTGCCGGTCGTGGTCGACTGGCGCGAGACGCGCAGCACCTCGCGGCCGTCGCCGTTGAGCTGGAACAGCTGAGTGACGACCGAGACCTGGTGCAGCAGCTGGGCGTAGTCGGCGCGGCGCTTCTCGAGCGTGTCCTGGCTCGCCCGCGTCACCCAGCTGATCTGGCGCTCGAGTTCGGAGATCGACTGCTCGATCCTCCGCGCGGCAGCCTGCGCCTTGTCCTCGAGACCGTCGGTCAGCTGTGTCTTGGTGGCGCGGTAGGAGATCCAGCTCTCCATCGCGCCGTTGACGGCGAGCACGAACACGACGAGGCCGACGAGGGAGACGACATATTTGGCGAACAGACCCTCGCGCAGAAACCGTGTCTTGTCGTTCGCTCCTGCCATCCCGATCCTCTCGCGCCGCCATCGGCGCCGGCGCTACGGGCCGCACGGACCCTGCGAGCCTTCTAGCACAATTTGGTCCAGGGGACTGTGAAGGGAGCCGGCCGAGCAGCCGGCGTGGTTACCCGCCGTGGTTACTTCCCTTGGACGCTGGGCAGGCGGAAGCATGGTGAATTGTCGCAGTCTCATCCGTTTGGAGGAAGCCGCGGCCGGGGACGCCGATGTAAGGGGATGGCCTTGGCAAGGGAGGGCTGGGAGTCCAGCGCTTTGGTCCTGCAATCATCGATTAAAGAGCTGCCGCAGCACGTCGTTCATCGGCTGGCTGTCCTGCTGCGCCGCCGGCGGGTCCTCCAGGCCGGAGGGCGCTGGCGAGGCTTGCGGCATCAATGTGGATGGCGCTGCAGGCAGGCTGCGGCTGCGGCCGGTGGCAGTGCCTGTGCCGGTGGCAGTCCCAGTGCCGTTTCCCGCGCCACCGGAAAGTCCCTGCTGGATCAGATTGCCGATCGCCTCGCCCAAGGGGCCGCCGAGCGGGTTGTTCTGTCCGGGCTGCTGGGTTTGCGGATTGGCATTGCCGGCCGCATTGCCGCCACCCGGCGCGGTGGCTCCCCCGAGGCCAAGGCTTCCCAGAATATTGCCGAGCCCGGCCCCATCAGCGCCGAACAACCCCTTGCCCATCTCACGGAGCTTGGCATAGGCGGCGTCCGGATTGTCCAGCATGCCGGCCATGTCGGGATAGATCCGCGGCTGCGACCAGGTGCCCTGGATCATCACGGGGATGCCGAAGCCGACCGGCTCGGCGGAGCGGCCCTGGCCTTCGGTCGTCATCACCAGCTTCGGCTCGACGCGAAAGCCCATCATCTTGGTGTCGAGTGCGACCGTGCCGGCGCCGGTCACGCGGACCAGCGGTCCGGTCAGGCTGAGATCGGTGGTCACCGCCTGGCCCTTGTCGATCCGGAACGACGCCGAGAGCTGCGACAAATCCGTGCTCTGCTCCCGACTGTTGTCCTGGTTTGCCTGCCAGCCGGACAGCGTGCCCGATGTCAGCGAGCGGATCATCTGTGCGACGTTGATGCCGCGAATGGCGCCGTCCTGGAAATTGACGAAGGCCGTGCCCTGCATGTTCGCCATCAGCGCGCGCTGGCTGGTGCCGGCGCTGCGCAGTGCGAGCTTGGCCTGCAGCTTGCCGTCGATCCGGTCGAATTCGGCGAGGCCCTGCAGCAGCGGCAGCGCGCGCACGCCGGCGAGGTCGGAATGCATGGCAAAGCTCGGCGCGCCGCTGGTCGCATCCAGGATCAATTCGCCCGAGACCTGGCCGCCATAGGCGCCGAGATTGGCGGTGCCGGCCTTCAGCACGCCGCCGGCGAGTTTTGCATCGACCGCCAGCGGCGCGAGCCGTGCCTCGCCGATCACCGCCTCATGCGCGGAGATCCTGATTTGCGCATCGACATAGTTGAGTCCGGAGACGTCGATCGGCGCATCGCTCCAGGGCTGCCCGGACGCGCCTTCCGGCGATTTCGCCAGCGGAATCGCGAGCCGCTGGAAGTCGAGATCGACCTTGACCAGAGGCTTGCTCGCGATATCGACCGAGGCCCAGCCGTTGAACGCGCCATCGCCGAGCGTGCCACTCACGCCGTTGATCATCACGACGTCACCGCTCAGCCGCATCTCGGCATGACCCGCGAGCCGGGACTTCAGTACGTCCGGCATGTCGATGGCGAAATCCACCGGAATGGTCGGCCGGTCGGCCGGCGGCGCCGGCGTGGTTGCCTTGATGTCGAATTTGGTCGGATGCTCGCCGACCCGTGCGGTGCCGGTGATATTGATCTTGCGATCACGGCCAACGATCGCATCGGCATTGATGGCGCTGATGCGGCTCTCGACGCGATCGCGCACGCGCGCGAATGCGATCTCGCCATCGGTGACCTTGATGCGGTCGATGGCGGCGCCGTCGGTATCGAGCGCGACCGGCTTCGACGTGCCGCCGGCATTCGGCAGGCGCTCGCGCAGCAGCGGCTGGTAGAGTACGGGATGGGTGACGACGAGTTCGCTGATCTTCGGGCGGCCCGACCAGACGCTCGAGAGCGACATGTCGGCCTGCACGCTGTCGATGGTCAGGCGCGCGATGCCGCTGCGGTCCTTGGGGTCGGCAAGCGTGAGGTCGTTCAGCGTCACGTTCAGCGTCGGCCACAGGCTGATTCTGGTGGTGCCATCGATCGACAGGCGATAGCCGGTCGCGCTCTCGACCCGCGAGGCAATCCTCGACGTCAGGAAGCCCGAGGGAATCCCGACCACGAGCAGGAGTGCGATCACGATGACGATTGCGGCCACCGCCGCGCCGGCGAATTTCACGGCTCTCATGTCGACTTTCCAGCGGCGAGCGATCGGCGTCGAATCCGGCACATGACCGTCATTTCCACCCGTCCTTTGCGCCTGAGTTTATCCCGGGACGGGAAGCGGCTCCAAGCACGTAAAAATAGTCTGGGGGTGCTGCAAAGTTATGTGACTTATGGCACACTTCCCCGGCGCGGTTTTACGCGATCCTGATGTTGATGGTTCCAAGCGATTTGCCAACGAAATTCACAAGGACATTGAAATGAGCAAGCAGGCCGAATTTGCGGTCATCCTCAAGATGAATGCGATGTTCGCCGATCTCGGCGCAGACGAGCTCCAGCGGCTGGCGAATCTCTGCCACACTCAGCATCTGGGGAATGGCGAGGTGCTGTTCCAGAAGGGCGACGCGGGCGATGCGCTGTTCGGCGTGCGCCGAGGCCAGGTCCGCATCGAGACCGGCGCCTCCGACGGCAGCCGCCTCACGCTGAACTTCATGGGGCCCGGCGACCTGTTCGGCGAGGTTGCGGTGCTGGACGGCCAGAGCCGCACTGCGGACGCGACCGCGGGCGAAGCCAGCGAGCTGTTCGTGCTGCGGCGCGAAGACTTTCTCGCTTTCCTCGAACGCGAGCCGAAGGTCGGGATCAAGATCATCGCGCTGCTGTGCCAGCGCATCCGCTGGCAGAGCGAGCGCATGGAAGAGTCCATGCTCCAGCCGCTGCCGGTTCGCCTCGCGCGGCGCCTCTGCGCGCTCGCCGCCGATTTCGGCTCGGAGGTGCACATTTCGCAGGAGCAACTCGGTGTCTTCGTCGGCGCCGCCCGCGAGAGCGTCAACCGCCAGCTTCAGGCCTGGCGCAAGGAAGCGATCCTCGATCTCCAGCGCGGCCGCATCCTGCTGCGGAACATGACCAAGCTGACGGCGATCGCGCGCAACGAGTAGGGGCGTCAGGTCCGTGCCTCACGGCCATGCCAGATTCTCGTAATGAGAATATCGCCTGTCTCGGGAGCGATGACATATCGCAAGATGTAACCTGACGAGCCGAAGCGGATGATGATTTGGCGGATGACGGCATCCTCAGTCGGTTTGCCCAGCGCCGGCAATTCCGGCAGCCGATCGATTGCCTTCCAGATCGAGGCCAAGGCGCGCTTCGCGGCGCCAGGATTAACAGTATCGAGGAATGTTCGCAGCCGCTCGATGTCTTCGACCGCGGCTGGCGAAAGGTGGATCATTTCACCTTGCGCGGCTGGGGACGGGGCAGCTCGTCTGCCGAATCCCAGCTTGCCACCCACGTTTTAACGGCGTCGAGTGGCACAGCTAGACCGGTGCGATTGAAATCATCGTAACGACTGCGGTCCTCTGCGAGGTCTGGACTAGAAACGTCGATCATTGAATCGAGCAATGCGACGGCCTCTGCGAGAACCGTTGCGACGTCCTTTCCTCGCTCGGACGCGATCTCCCGGAGACGGGCATCGGTGTCGGCGTCGATCTCAAGCGTTCGGCTTATGAGGTTCATTCCCGAAAGATAGCACTTCACTTACCGATGTCGAGCCCGAGATCTGGAGGCAATAGCTACTCCGCCGCAGGATGCACGATGTTCTTCGGCCGCGGCATTGCTTCGGCCGGCGCAGCCCCGTGATGACCGGCGCCCTCCGCATCTTCGCTGTGCACGACCAGCCGCTTGGCGAAGCGCCAGATCAGGGCGCCGAGATCGTCCATCACCATGAACATCGCGGGCACGAACACCAGCGACAGGATAGTCGAGAAGATTAGGCCGCCGATCACCGCGAGCGCCATCGGCGAGCGGAACTCGCCGCCCGCACCGACCGCGAGCGCGCTCGGCATCATGCCCGCGGCCATCGCGATCGTGGTCATCACGATCGGGCGTGCGCGTTTCATGCCTGCGTCGATCATGGCCTCTTCGCGCGGTGTGCCGGCGTGAATGGACTCGATGGCGAATTCCACCAGCATGATCGCATTCTTGGTGACGATGCCCATCAGCATCAGAATGCCGATCCACACCGGTGTCGTGAGCTGCTTGCCGGTGACCAGCAGGGCCGCGATCGCGCCGCCGATCGAGAGCGGCAGCGAGAATAGGATGGTGATCGGCTGCAGGAAGGTGCCGAACAACAGCACCAGCACGGCGTAGACCATCATCAGGCCCGCCGTGATCGCGGTGGCAAAGCCTTCGGACAGTTCGTTCAGGCTTTCGGCATCGCCGGAGGGTGAGACCTTCACGCCCTTCGGCCGGCTCTTCATGACCGGCAGGTCGTAGATCTTCTTGGTGGCGTCGCCGAGCGCGGCGGAGCCGACGAGGTCGGCCGCGACGGTCGCCTGTCGTTCGCGATCGTAGCGGTTGATGCTGGTCGGACCCTGGTCGAGCTTGACGTCGGCGATGACGGAGAGCGGCACGCCGCCCTTCTCGCCATGCTCGCCGAGCGGCACGCGCAACTGTTCGAGCGTCTTCAGATTGCCGCGCGCGGCATCCTCGAGCTGCACGCGGATCGGCACCAGACGGTCGCCGACGTCGAACTTGGCGAGCGCGGGGCCGACGTCGCCGATGGTGGCGACGCGGATGGTCTGCGACAGGCTTTCGGTCGAGACGCCGAGCCGTGCGGCGAGATCGGCGCGCGGTTCGACGCGCAGCTCGGGCCGCTCCAGCGTGGTTTCCGAGATCACGTTGGAGATGGTGGGAATCCGCTTCATCTGCGTCGCGAGCTCGCTGGCGACGTTGTTGACGATGTTGGCGTCTGCGCCGGTCACGACCAGCGAGATGGCGCGCAGGCCGTTCTCGTCGAGGAACCAGAAGCGGATGTCCGGAATGTTCTCCAGCTCCTGGCTGATCGAGAATTCGAGCTCGCGCTGGGTGATGTCGCGGCTGTCCTTGGGCGTGTAGTTGATGATCAAGGCGGCGCGCCGGACTTCCTGGGTCCCCGGTGGAACGCGGCCGCCGTCGACGAAGATGCTCTTCACCTCGGGCCGCTTGCGCAGGCGCGCGACGATGTCTTCAGTGACTTTTTCGGTGTAGGCGAGCTGCGTGCCCGGCGGCAGCTCGAGGGCAACCAGCGAGCGCGAGCTGTCCTGCGCCGGCAGGAAACCCTGCGGCAGCAGCGTGATGCTCCAGATCGAGGCAGCGAAGACGCCGAAGCCGGCCAGCACCGTGATGAAATAGTGCTTCACCGACCAGGCCACGAGCCTGTGATAGGACCGCAGCACGCGGCCGGGCGGCGGCTCTTGGTGATTGCCATGTTTGAGGAAGTAGGCGGCGAGCACCGGCGTGACGAAGCGCGCCGCGAGGAGCGAGAAGAACACCTGCACCGAGACGGTGATGCCGAACTGCTTGAAGAACTGTCCGGCGATGCCCGACATGAAGCTCGCGGGTGCGAAGATCGCGATGATCGTCAGCGAGATCGCGATCACCGCGAGGCCGATCTCGTCGGCGGCTTCGAGGGCAGCACGATAGGGCGATTTGCCCATGTTCATGTGCCTGACGATGTTCTCGATCTCGACGATGGCGTCGTCGACCAGAATACCGGTCGACAGCGTAATGGCGAGGAAGCTGACGAGGTTGAGCGAGAAGCCGAGCAGGTCCATCGCCCAGAACGCCGGGAAGATCGACAACGGCAGCGAGATCGCGGCGATGATGGTGGCGCGCAGGTCGCGCAGGAACAACAACACGATGACGACGGCGAGGATCGCGCCTTCGAACAGGGTCGAGATCGCCGCGTGGTAATTGCCGTTGGTATATTCAACCGAGGTGTCGATCACCTTCAGGTCGACGTCGGGATAGGTGGCCTTGAGCGTGTCGATGCGCTTCTGCACGGCCTCGGCGACCTTCACGTCGCTGGCACCCTTGGAGCGCTTGATGCCGAGCGCGACGATCGGCTCGCCGTTGAAGCGGGCGAAGGTGCGGCGGTCTGCGATGGTGTCGGTCACGGTGCCGAGATCGTCGAGCCGGACCTCGCCGCCGCCGAACAGCGGAATCATGGTGCCGGCGAGATCGCTCAACGTCTTGGCGCCGGCGAGGGTGCGGATCGCCTGGTCGTTCTTGCCGATCTCGGCACGGCCGCCGGCGACGTCGACATTGGTGCCGCGCAGGCTCTGGCTGACATTGACGGCCGTCAGCCCCATCGACTGCAGGCGGTCGGGATCGAGCGAGACCAGGATCTCGCGCTCGACACCGCCGATGCGCTCGACCTGGGCGACGCCGCGCACGCCCTGCAGCGCGCGCTTGACCACGTCGTCGACGAAATAGGAGAGCTGCTCCGGCGTCTTTCCGGGCGAGATGGCGGCGTAGGTGACGATCGGCAGGCCGATGACGTCGACGCGCTGAATCAGCGGCTCGGTGACGTTCTGCGGCAGGTTCGAGCGCACGCGCGTCACCGCGTCCTTGACGTCGTTGAGCGCGCGGTCGGTGTTGGTTTCCAGCGCGAACTGGATCGTCGTCACCGACAAGCCGTCGGTGATCTGCGAGGTGATGTGCCTGACGCCTTCGACACCGGATACGGCGTCTTCAACCGTCTTGGTGACCTGGGATTCGAGCTCGGCGGGTGCCGCGCCGAATTGCGATACCGCGACCGAGATCACGGGAATGTCGGCCGAGGGTAGCCGCGTCACTGCGAGCTTGGTGAACGACACCCAGCCGAGGATCAGGAGGATGATCGAAAAAACCACCGACGGCAGCGGATTGCGGATCGACCATGCCGAGATATTGAGAGCCATCAGCGTACCCGCGTGCGATCGAGTTCATCAGCGAACATGGTCTTGATCTGGTCGCCGTCATGCAGCGAAGAGCCGGCGTCGGCGACGACGATCTCGCCGACGTTGAGGCCTTCCAGGATTTCCGTCGCGCTGTCCGATGACAGCCCGACCCGTACCTTGCGCGTCTCGACAATGTTGCCCTTGACGACCTGCACGGTGAGATGGTCGATCGCGGTCTTGGGAACCGCGACGCCGCAGCTTCGCTTGGCGTCGATCGAGGCGCGGGCGAACACGCCGACTTTCAGCGAGGGATTGTTGGTGACGCTGATGCGCACGCGGCCGAGCTGGGTGGCGCGATCGATTTCGGGCGCGACCAGCCTGACTCGCCCGATCAGATCGGGCGCGTCGTCGCGGCTGATGCGCACGGTCGCGCCGGAGCTGAGCTTGGCCATGTGCACAGCAGGCACCTGCGCGTCCAGCTCGATCTCGTTGTTGACGGCGATGCGGAACATCGGGCCGGCCTGCGGCGAGGCCGGCGCGCCGACGATGGTGCGGACCTCCGTGACGAGGCCCGGCGCAGAGGCTTTCAGCGAGACCGGACCTTGCGGGCCGGGCCGCTGCGGCTGGCCCGGGATCTGGGGCGGCGCGGTCAGGCGCGCCAGCTCCTGATTGTCCGTGACGAGGGTGCCCTCGGTGACGAAGAGGTCGGTGACCCTGGATCCCTCCTGGTCGGCGATGACCACGGCTTCGCGGCGCGGCACGAAGAAGCCGGTCACCCGGACCAGGTCCGAGAAGCAGGCATTGGTCGACTTGGTCACGATGACCAGCGCCTCGCTCGGGGTTTCCTTGGGCTCGGCCCGGTGCCGGTGCTCGAACAGATAATAGCCGACGCCGAGCGCGACGACGAAGACCACCGTTCCGGCCGGCTTGAGATATTGGGAGAGGTTCATTGCCGGATCGTCCTGGCCTGGCTCACGGCCATCCGCGCGCGGCCCATGAAGAGCGTTTCCCTGAAATAAAGCAGCGTCCCGCAAGCCTGCGGGACGCGCGCTGGAAGCGAGACTTTACACCACATCACGACTTGTCACTTCAAAGGATTACGTCGTGCTCACTTCGATGCGGTGGTCTTGTTTTCCATGTTGACGACCTGCACGCGACGATTGACCTCCGCCATCGGCTGGGCCGGGTCCTTCAGCTTGCTCTTGCCGTAGCCGACGGTGACGAGGTCGGTCGCGGAGATGCTGTATTTGTCGACCAAATAGCGCTTGATCGAATCCGCGCGGCGCTCCGACAGATCCTGATTATAGCTCTCGCCGCCGGCGGCGTCAGTATGCCCGGCGACCACGAAGGTCGAGCCTTTCAGGTCGGGGCTGGTCAGCGCGCGGCCGAGCGCCTGGACCGAGGCAAGTGATTTGGCGCTGATATTGGCCGAGTTGTAGTCGAACGTGATTTCCAGATCGATGTTCGGCTTGTCCTTGGCCGCCGACGCGATTTCTTCGCGCTCGGTCGATGACAGCGACCGTGTCGAGCGGCCGCGCACGGACTGGATCAGCTTGGTCTCCGTCGCACTTGGTGCGGGATCGGCCTGCGGAGCGATCGAGAGGCCGCGGGTCAGCGGCTTCTTCGACGGCGGCGCCAGCGCGCGGACGATCTCGTCCTCGGTGACGTTCTTGCTGTTGCCGTCGTCGCCCGCGAATGCCAGCGGGATCGTCAGCGACAGCGCGGCGCTAACGGTGATGATGGACAGGATTGCGGTAAGTCCCTTTGCAGCCAATCTCATAGCCAGTCCCTCCTGCGCAGCCAGCTGGCGCGGTTCGAAAATCCTGCAGTAAGCCGCCCCGTAAAGGGGCCGTCGCGGGTTCGAGGCACATCGGCCCCGGTTCAAAAAAATATCAACGCACTCCGTAGCTTGCGAATTCCTGAACAATGTTCGGGTCCATTGCCTTGGCATTGGCGATGTCGAGTGCACCTTCCTGGGCCGAGCCGTTGCGCTGCTTGGCGATCCCGCGTCCGAACAGCGAGGAGGTCAGGCGCGGATTGATCCTCAGGGCAGCCTCGAAATCGGCGATGGCGTTCTTCACCGCCCCCGATTTCAGATTGACGAGCCCCCGGCTGTCCAGCGCGTCGACGAAGTTCGGTCGCAGCCGCAGGGCCTCGTTGCAATCCTTCAGCGCGCCCTGGAGGTCGCCGACCACGGTGCGGGTCCAGCAGCGATTGTTCAGGGCCTCGACGTCCTTCGGGTTGATCCGGAGCGTCTCGTCAAAATCCTTGATGGCCAGGCTGTAGGCGCCCTTGCTGGCATAGACCTGGCCGCGCCGGTAAAGCGCGTTCACGTCGTCCGGATTGGCCGCGATCTTGGCGGTCAGCCCCTTGATCGTGGGGTCCTCGGCCAGCACGGCCGCACTCGGCCCGCTCTCCATGCTCGGAGCGGTGACGGGATCGGCCGGAATGACAGGCGGTGGCGGCGGCGGTGCCGGCGGCAAGGCAGCCTCGACCTGCGGCTTCGGTGACGGAGCCGGTGCTGCCACTGTGTCGGCCGGTTTCGGCGGCACAGGTGGTGGCGCGGGCGGAGCCGGCGGCGGGTTGTTGGCGACGACCGGCGGCGGCGCGGGAGGCGCAGGTGGTGGCGTCGTTGTCGGGCGCGAGCCGCCGGCCCCCGGAATGAACGAGAAATCCTCGGCCAGTGACGACGAGATCCACGGCACCTGCTCGCCCCTGGAGGCACGGGTGACGCCCATCTTGGTGCGGTTCAGCGTCTCCTCGGCCATCAGGTCGGGGACGCGGATTTCCTTGAGGAGTTCCTGGACGAACAGGCTGTGCTCGCCGCCGGCGTCCGAGACCACCGAGGCCAGCGCCGCCGAATACATCACCAGGGTGCCGTTCGGCGCGATGACGGGGGTGAGGCCAGCCGAGAAGCTGCGGAACCGGCGCTCGAACGGGTTGCGCCTGGAGGCATCGACCAGCGCGATCTTGACGCCGGCGCCGCGGGTGTTGAGCTCGCCGAGCACGGTTTCGAGGCTGATGCCGTCGCGCCGCACGTCGGATTCGGTCCAGATCTGCGCATCGATCGGCAGCAAATAGCTCTGCCGCGCGGACTGGATGCCGAAGCCGCTGAAGAACACCAGTGCCACCGACCCCGGCTTGATCTTGCCGTAGAGCTTGTCGAAGGCGCGGCGCATGCCGTCGCCGGTCAGGTTCTCACCGGTCTCGACGGAAAAGCCGTCGCGCTTGAGCTCGTCGGCGACATCGCGCGCGTCGTTGAGCGGTTCCTTCAGGGGAGCGTCGGCGTCCGGATATTTGGCATTGCCGATGACCAGCGCAAAGCGATCGCCGGCCGCCAGTGACGGAGCGGTCGGGATGAGCGACACGAGCAAGGACAGAACGAAAAGCAGGCGAATTTTCATAATTAGCGCGATCCAGCCAAAAAGGCGCCGTTTCCAGCTTGCGCCGCGGCGACCTTAACTTACGCAATGTGCATTATCAAACCGGGGAACGGGGGCGTCAACCGCTTGCGGATTCGGCGCTATCGCGACAATTGACCGCGACACTTGGGCACCTTGCGGGGGGAATAAACGGGCGGTCACGATTGCACGCGATGCATTCTGGTTGTCATTGCGGCTGCACGTTAGGGCAGCCGTGGCGACAACAATGTGATTGGTCTCACATTGCGGACGGGCTTCCTTCGCAACCTCCGGTGTTTGACCTTTGCGGTGGACGATGGCTTGGTGCGGTCGATCGCCCTGAAGGTGCATCCACAAAAGAGCAAGATCAAAACCATGGGAAACGCCTACGAAATCTACGCCCTGCGCTATGCGACGATGTCGCCGCGCACCCCCAATATGAACTTCCTCGCGCCCGACCCGCATGACAGCGCGGCGCAGGACCTCGACTATTTCGTCTGGCTGATCCGCGGCAACGGGCGCGACATCCTGGTCGATACCGGCTTCAATGCCGAGGAAGCGTCCGCGCGGGCGCGCAAGCTGACGCTCAATCCGGTCGATGCGCTGGAGCGCTTTGGTGTCGCGGCAGCGAGCATTCGCGACATCATCGTGACGCATCTGCATTACGACCATGCCGGCAATCTCGACCGCTTCCCGAACGCGCGCTTCCATCTCCAGGAGCGCGAGATGGCCTACGCGACGGGGCGCTGCATGTGCAACGGACTGCTGCGACATCCGTTCTCGGTCGAGCACGTCACCCAGATGGTCCGCCATGTCTATGGCGAGCGCGTCAATTTCTATTCCGGCGACGGCGAGGTCGCGCCCGGCGTGACCGTGCACCGCGTCGGCGGCCATTCGGACGGCCTGCAGGTGGTCAAGGTCGAGACTGCACGCGGGCCCGTCGTGCTTGCGTCCGACGCCGCGCATTATTACGCCAATCTCCAGCGCCGCAGCCCGTTCCCGATCGTCTATAATGTCGGTGACATGGCGGTTGGCTGGGAGACGATCGAGCGTCTCGCCGGCCATCCTGACCGGTTCATTCCCGGGCATGATCCGATCGTGACGGAGATCTATCCGCGCGCCAGCGACCACGGCGATGTCTGGGCGCTGCATTTGCCGCCGTCGCGATCGTTTGCGAAGTGATCAATACGCCTGCTTGGCGTCGGCCTCTTCGCTGGTCTGGATCAGGTCGAGGCTCTGTTCGATCTTGCCGAGCAGCGTCGATAGCTGTTTGCGTTCGTGCGCAGAGAGGCAGGCGAGAATCTCGTCTTCCCGTCGCAGCAATTGCGGAAACAGTTCCTCGTAGAGCGTGCGGCCTTTCCTCGTCAGTCGGAGGCGGAATTCGCGGCGGTCGGCTTCGTTCTCGACGCGCTCGATCAAGGCCTGTTGCAGCAACATGGTCACCGCGCGGCTGATGGTGGATTTGTGCGTGCGGGTGCATTGCGCGACGTACTGCGCGCTGCAGGCATCGTTGCGGAAGCCGAGCGTCGCGATCACACGCCAGGCCGGGATGTCGAGGCCGTGACGTTCCTGATATTCGACCGAAAGCGCGGCGCTGACCTCCGCCGCGAGCCGGTTGAGGCGGAACGGCACGAACCTGAACAGGTCCAGCCGCGTTTTTGGCCGCGCTGAAGCCTCATCGGCCTCGCGTGTCTTCAGCGCGATGTCGCTGGATGTCCTCGCCAAGGATAGCGCTCCGAATTCCAGTTGACGGCCGGCCGGCTCCGGTCCAAAATAGTTGCACGTGAGACTATTAGCAGATCAGGCCTCTCCTGACCAGAGCCGAGGTTAGCGCATGGCGAAGGCCAATACGCATCAGGCCAAAACCCAGTTCGGCTATCGCCGCCACCCCGATCAGGATCGTCCCGGCCAGAGCGCGGCCGAGCATCCCGTGGTGATCGTCGGTGCGGGCCCGGTCGGGCTGTCGCTGGCGATTGACCTTGCCCAGCGCGGCCAGCGCATCGTCCTTCTGGATGATGCCGACCGCATCGGAGAGGGCTCGCGCGCGATCTGCTTCTCGAAACGTTCGCTGGAATATTGGGACCGGCTCGGCGTCGGCGACCGCATGGTCGAGAAGGGCGTGGTCTGGAGCGTCGGCCGCATCTTCCACGGCGAGCAGCAGCTCTACCAGTTCAATCTGCTGCCGGACGACGGTCACAAGCGGCCGGCCTTCATCAATCTCCAGCAATATTACGCCGAAGCCTATCTGGTCGACCGCATCAGCGAGCTGCCCGAGATCAACCTGCGCTGGCGCAACAAGGTGACGGCGCTGGAGAGCCGCAACGATTCCGTCGCGCTGACGATCGAGACGCCGGAGGGCGCCTATCGCCTGCGCGCGCAATATGTCGTCGCCTGCGACGGCGCGCGCTCGTCGCTGCGGCAGATGGTGGGCGCCGACTTTGCGGGACAGGTGTTCGAGGACCAGTTCCTGATCGCCGACGTCAAGATGACCGCGGAATTCCCAACCGAGCGCTGGTTCTGGTTCGATCCGCCGTTTCATGCGGGGCGCTCGGCGTTGTTGCACCGACAGCCCGATGATGTCTGGCGCATCGACCTCCAGCTCAATCGCTATGCCGACCCCATCGTCGAGAAGAAGCCGGAGAACGTGCGGCCGCGGATTGCGCGCATGCTCGGCCATGACAAGTTCGAGTTCGAGTGGATCTCGCTCTACAAATTCCAGTGTCGGCGGATGGACCGCTTCGTCCACGGCCGCGTGATTTTTGCAGGCGATTCCGCACACCAAGTCTCGCCGTTCGGCGCGCGCGGCGCCAATTCGGGACTCGAGGACGCCGAGAATCTCTCGTGGAAGCTCGACCGCGTGCTGCGCGGCGCCTCACCCGCGAGCCTGCTCGAGAGCTATCATGTCGAGCGCAGTCTGGCGGCCGACGAGAACATCCGCGAGTCCACCCGCTCGACCGATTTCATGGCGCCGAACTCGCATCAGGAGGCGCGACTGCGCAAGGCGGTGCTGTCGCTGGCCAAGGAAACGGAATTCGGCAAGCGCATGGTCAATGGCGGGCGGCTCTCGGTCCCGTGCAGCTATGACTCGCCACTGTCATCGCCGGATGCGGACGCCTGGCGCGGTGGACCGCTCCCGGGTTGTTCGATGCTCGATGCTCCCGTTGCGACACGCGCGGGCGAGCAAGCCTATTTGACGGATGCATTCCGGCAGGGCGGAACGGAGTTCACGTTGCTGTCGTTCAGCAATGGCACGGCGATTGAGGCGCCCGTTGGTGTGAAGGACATCTGCATCGGCGGTGAGGACGGGCTCGCAGATCCGGCGGGGCTCACCGCAAAGCGCTATGATGCGGAACCAGGCTCAGCCTACCTACTCAGGCCGGACGGCTACGTTGCGGCGCGCTTCCGTCACCCCACGCGCGCTGGCGTCGCGGCAGCGCTGTCACGCGCCCAAGGCTTGAATTGAATTGAGGATTCGCATGCCGCTCTCGACCAGCTCCAACTTCGCGCGGCCCGACGACGCCTTTCGCGCCATCGTGGAGGCGCATCGGGGCTTCACCGACGAGCAAAGCGCCGATTTCGACGCGGCGCTGGTGCTGATCCTTGCCAACCATATCGGCGATATCGACGTGCTGCGGGAGGCGATCCTGCTCGCCAAGCGGCGCATGATCGATGGCCAGCAGCAACAGCAACAGCAACAACAATAATAACCCAGTGACTTGAAGGATGAACTGATGGCGAAGAACTTCGCATCCACCGGCGACCTCTCCGAGAAGAAAATCACCTTCTCCGAGATCGGCACCGATCTCTACGCCTTTACCGCGGAGGGCGATCCGAACACAGCGATCATCGTCGGCGACGACGGCTGCCTGGTGTTCGACGCGCAATCGACGCCGGCGATGGCCAACAAGGTGATCGAGCGCGTCCGTACCGTCACCGACAAGCCGATCAAATATGTCGTGCTATCGCATTATCACGCCGTGCGCGTGCTCGGTGCATCCGCCTACAAGGCGCAGGGTATCGTCGCCTCGCAGGAGACCCATCGCCTGATCGAAGAGCGTGGCCAGCAGGATTGGGATTCCGAGTATGGCCGCTTTCCGCGCCTGTTTCAGGACGCATCGAGCATTCCCGGCCTGACCTGGCCGACGCTGACCTTCGAAGGCGAGATGTCGATCTATCTCGGCAAGCGCGAGGTGCGGCTGATGCAGCTTGGCGCCGGCCACACCTCCGGCGACATCGTCGCCTGGGTGCCCGATGCCGAGGTGATGTTCTCCGGCGACCTGATCGAATATCACTCGGCCTGCTATTGTGGTGACGCGCATTTGCGCGAATGGCCGCTGACGCTGAACGAAATCCGCAACTTCAATCCCAAGGCGATCGCGCCGGGTCGCGGCGATGCGCTCAAGGGTGTCGCCACGGTGCGTGAAGCCATCGCGATGACGCGCGACTTCGTCACCTCGCTCTACGGCGCCGCCGAAATCTCGGTCGCCAAGGGCCGCACGCTGAAGGAATCGATGGCCGCGACGCGCGAGGTGATGGATCCGAAATTTTCGAGTTTCGCCATCTACGAGCACTGTCTGCCGTTCAACGTGTCGCGCGCCTATGACGAGGCGTCGGGGATCGACGACCCCGTGATCTGGACCGACAAGCGCGACCAGGAGATGTGGGCGGCCCTGCAAGGAGGAGGATCATCATGAACATCAATACCTCGCCCGATCAGATCATTCGCAGCACGGCCCAGGTCACACCGGGCTACATGTCCGGGTTCGGCAACAGCTTCGAGACCGAAGCCCTGCCGGGCGCGCTGCCGATCGGACGCAACTCGCCGCAGCGCTGTGCCTACGGCCTCTATGCCGAGCAGCTCTCCGGCTCGCCCTTCACCGCGCCGCGCGGCAGCAATGAGCGCTCCTGGCTCTATCGCATTCGCCCGTCGGTGAAACATTCGGGCCGGTTCGAGAAGGCCGACGGCGGCCTGTGGCGTTCGGCACCGTGCCATGAAAACGATCTGCCGATCGCGCAATTGCGCTGGGATCCGGCGCCGATCCCAAAGGAGGATATGACTTTCCTGCAGGGCGTGCAGACCATGACCACCGCCGGTGACGTCAACACCCAGGCCGGCATGGCCGCCCATGTCTATCTCATCACCACGTCGATGGTGGACCAGCACTTCTACAATGCCGACGGCGAGCTGATGTTCGTGCTGCAGCAGGGCAATCTTCGCATCGTCACCGAGTTCGGCCGGATCGATGCCGAGCCCGGCGAGATCGTGGTGATCCCCCGCGGCGTCAAGTTCCGGGTGGAGATTCCGAACGGACCTGCGCGCGGCTATCTCTGCGAAAACTACGGCGGCGCCTTCACGCTGCCGGAGCGCGGGCCGATCGGCGCCAACTGCCTCGCCAATGCCCGCGACTTCCTGACACCGGTCGCGCACTACGAGGACAAGGACACGCCGACCGAGCTGTTCGTGAAATGGGGCGGCGCTCTGTTCAAGACCACGCTGCCCCACTCGCCGATCGACGTCGTCGCCTGGCACGGCAATTACGCGCCGTACAAATATGATCTGCGCAGCTTCTCTCCCGTAGGCGCGATCGGCTTCGATCATCCCGATCCCTCGATCTTCACCGTGCTGACCTCGCCGTCGGAGACAGCAGGCACTGCGAACATCGACTTTGTGATCTTCCCCGAGCGCTGGATGGTCGCCGACAACACTTTCCGCCCGCCGTGGTATCACATGAACATCATGAGCGAGTTCATGGGCCTGATCTACGGCGTCTACGACGCCAAGCCGCAAGGTTTCGTGCCGGGCGGCATGAGCCTGCACAATTGCATGCTGCCGCACGGCCCCGATCGCGATGCCTTCGAGCACGCCAGCAACGGCGAGCTGAAGCCGGTCAAGCTGACCGGCACGATGGCCTTCATGTTCGAGACCCGCTATGCGCAGCGCGTCACCGCGCACGCCGCGAATTCCGCGACGTTGCAGGACGACTACGCGGATTGCTGGAAGGGCCTGGAAAAGAGGTTCGACCCGAGCAAGCCGTAGCGTTCTTCCCCTCTCCCCTTGTGGGAGAGGGTGGCTCGCCGCGTAACGGCGAGACGGGTGAGGGGTCTGTCTCCGCGAACAAGCCTCTCTCATTCGGACACGCAGATGCAACCCCTCATCCGGCGCTTCGCGCCACCTTCTCCCGCAAGGGGAGAAGGAAAAAGGACTGGCGAAAAGTGACAACCCACCCGAACGACCCCAGCCTCCGCTCCTTCATCGACGTCGATCCCGCCTCCGACTTCCCGATCCAGAACCTGCCTTACGGTGTGTTCTCGACCACGGCCAACCCGACGCCGCGCGTCGGCGCGGCGATCGGCGACTATGTGCTCGATCTCTGGGAACTCGAGCAGGATTCGCGGCTCGACGTCGGCCCGCTCGGCGTGTTCTCGACGCCGTCGCTCAATGCTTTCATGGCGCTGGGGCCAAAGGTCTGGGCCAAGACGCGGGCGCGGATCAGCGAGCTCCTGCGCGCCGATCATCCCGAGCTGCGCGACAATGAGGAGCTGCGCAAGCAAGCGCTGGTGCCGATGCGCGATGCGAAACTGCATCTGCCATTCGCGGTCTCCGGCTACACCGATTTCTATTCATCGAAGGAACACGCCACCAATGTCGGCGTCATGTTCCGTGGCAAGGACAATGCGCTGCAGCCGAACTGGCTGCATATGCCGATCGCCTATAACGGCCGTGCCTCGACCGTCGTGGTCTCGGGCACAAAGGTGAAGCGTCCGCGCGGGCAGCTCAAGCCGCCGAATGTGGAGGTGCCGAGCTTCGGCCCCTGCAAGCGGCTCGACTTCGAACTGGAGATGGGCGTCGTGGTCGGGCAGCCCTCGCCGATGGGCGGGATGCTTGGGGAGCAACAGGCCGAGGAGATGATCTTCGGCTTCGTGCTGCTCAACGACTGGAGCGCGCGCGATATCCAGCAATGGGAATATGTGCCGCTTGGGCCGTTCCTCGCCAAGGCGTTCGCGACCTCGATCAGCCCGTGGGTGGTGACGCGCGAGGCGCTGGAGCCGTTTCGCCTGAAGGGGCCGGAGCAGGAGCCGGTGCCGCTCGATTACCTCAAACAGGGCAAGCCGCAGAACTACGATCTCGAACTCGACGTCTCCTTGCGTGCCGCCGGAGCCAACGCGCCCGCCGCCATCAGCCGCACCAATTTTAAATACATGTATTGGTCGTCGGTGCAGCAGCTGATGCACCACGCCTCCTCCGGCTGCGCCATGAATGTCGGAGATCTCCTGGGCAGCGGCACCATTTCCGGCCCGGAGAAGAACCAGCGCGGCAGCCTGCTGGAGATCAGCTGGAACGGCACCGAGCCGGCCGAATTACCCGGCGGCATCAAGCGGTCATTCCTGGAAGACGGCGACAGCCTCGTCATGCGCGGCTGGTGTCAGGGCGAGGGCTATCGCGTCGGTTTTGGTGAGGTCGAGGGGACGATTCTGGCGGCGGAGTAGGGCGCCGCCGCTTCCACAAACTCCGTCATTGCGAGCGTAGCGAAGCAATCCAGAATCTTTCCGCCGAGGCAGTCTGGATTGCTTCGTCGCAAGGGCTCCTCGCAATGACGTGGAGAGAGTTCATCGCCTTTCAGGCGGTACGTCCTTGACCCGCGTGCAATGCGCGGCGACATCCTCCAGGCTGTACTTCAGATGCACTCGCTTGTCCGACGGCGCCTGCTTCGTCGTGCACACGCCCGGTCGCCATTCCTGCGTTGGCCTGATCGGGCGCGGCGTAAGACCGCCGCCGCAGTTCGGGCAGACATTGGAGAGTTTCGTCTCCACGCAGTCCGCACAGAAGGTGCATTCATAGGAGCAGATCCGCGCATCGGTTGCATTCGGCGGCAGGTCGCGGTCGCAATATTCGCAGTTCGGTCGAAGCTGGAGGGCCATGGTTGAATCTCCGCAGATTGACCCGGATCATCGCAGACGGCGTGCGAAGCGCGAATGGCGTAGTTCCCTCGATTTCAGCCAGCCTTCAAATCCTTCAGCGGCAGCTTCGAGCTTTCCTTCAGCCTGTCGAGCACGATCGATGAGCGCACATGCGCGACACTCTGGTGTGGCATCAGAACGTCGTTGACGAGATTGGAGAGACCCTTCAGGTCGCGCAGCACGGCTTTCAGCACATAGTCGGCGTCGCCCGTGAGCGAATAGGCCTCCTGGATCTCGTCGATTCGATTGACCAGCGCACGGAAGCGTTTCGAGTTGTCCGGCGAGTGGGTCGCGAGCGTCACCTGGATGAAGGCGACCACGCCAAAGCCCAGTGCCTCGCTGGAGAGATCGGCGTGATAGCCCGATATCACCTTCTCCTCCTCCAGCCGCATCCGCCGGCGCGAGCATTGCGAGGCCGAGAGCCCCGCGAGGTCGGCGAGTTCCTGATTGGTGAGGCGGCCATCATCCTGGAGCGCGCCGAGGATCTTGAGGTCGAAGGCGTCTACCGAAGTCATGCGCCATTCTCCCCTTCTATGCACAGATCGTGCGCAAGATAATGAAATTGCGCCTCATTTGCACGTTCATTGCGGGCCCCGTGAAGGATAATTCATCCCAGCAGCAATTTGGGAGAGCGCCATGGGTCCGTTTCCGCACGATGCACCGCCGGCCACGATCAGCGCCGACAATCCGATGGGCACCGACGGGTTCGAGTTCGTCGAATATGCGCATCCCGATCCGGAACAGCTGCACGCCCTGTTCAAGCTGATGGGCTATGCGGCCGTCGCGCGCCACAGAACGAAGAAGATCACGGTCTATCGCCAAGGCGACATCAACTATCTCGTCAACGAGGAGCCCGGCACCCAGGGTCACGATTTCGTCGCCGCGCACGGCCCCTGTGCGCCGTCGATGGCGTTTCGCGTCGTCGATGCCAACAAGGCCTATGACCGCGCGATATCGCTCGGTGCCGAACCTGCGGATGTGTCCTCCGCTCAGAAGACGCTCGACGTCCCCGCGATCAAGGGCATCGGCGGCAGCCTGCTCTACTTCGTCGATCGCTACGGCGCCAAGGGCTCGGCCTATGACGGCGAGTTCGAATGGCTCGGCGTGCGCGATCCGCGTCCCACTGGCGCCGGCCTGTTCTATCTCGATCACCTCACCCATAACGTCCACCGCGGCCGCATGGACGTCTGGACCGGCTTCTACGAGAAGCTCTTCAACTTCCGCCAGATCCGCTTCTTCGACATCGAGGGCCGCGCCTCCGGCCTGTTCTCGCGGGCGCTGACGAGCCCCGACGGCAAGATCCGGATTCCGATCAACGAGGATGCCGGCGATTCCGGCCAGATCGAGGAATATCTCAATATCTATCGCGGCGAAGGCATCCAGCACATCGCCTGCGGCTGCCGCGACATCTACCGCACCATCGAGGACTTGCGCGAAGCGGGCCTGCCCTTCATGCCGGCGCCGCCCGCGACCTATTTCGAGCGGATCGACGGGCGGTTGCCGAAGCATGGCGAGGACCTCGCGCGGCTGCAGAAAAACGGGATCCTGATCGACGGCGAAGGCGTGGTCGACGGCGGCCAGACCAAGGTGCTGCTGCAGATCTTCTCGGCCAATGCGATCGGCCCGATCTTCTTCGAGTTCATCCAGCGCAAGGGCGATGACGGCTTCGGCGAAGGTAACTTCAAGGCGCTATTCGAGTCGATCGAGGAGGATCAGATCCGGCGTGGGGTGTTGAAGGTGGATGCGGCGTAGGCGCGCTATTTAGGCACGCCGCGGCGTCAAACACAGCCGTCGTCCTGGCGAAAGCCAGGACCCATTACCCCAGGGAGCGGTTGTTGGGTTGACTGATAACTCCGAGTCTTCGTCAAACCACGTTTGGTGGCTATGGGTCCTGGCTTTCGCCAGGACGACGGCGGAGTGTGGTGCGGCAGCGGAGATCTTGCCGCTCCTAACGCTCCGCCCACGCCTTCGTCACCGCGCCGATCTCCGCCACTTCCGGCTCGCGCACCGCCGATGGCGTCCGCGAAAAGCGTGGCGCCGGTGCCGGCTGCTTCACGCCGTGGCGCTCGACGAAGACTTTGCGGGCGACCATGTGCGGATGCTCGGTCGCTTCCGACATGGTCAGCACCGGCGCAAAGCAGATGTCGGTGCCTTCCATGATTTTGCACCAGTCCTCGCGCGTCTTGCTCTTGAACACCGTCTTCAGTTTTTCCTTCAGCGCGGGCCATGCCTTGCGGTCCATCTGCGCATCGAAATCGGCGTCGGTGAGTCCAGCGTGCTCGCGCAGCAGCGCGTAGAACTGCGGCTCGATCGAGCCGATCGAGACGAAATGGCCGCAGGCACATTCGTAGACGCCGTAGAAATGCGCGCCGCCGTCGAGGAAGTTCTCGTTACGGCCTTCGGTCCAGCGGCCGAGCGTGGTCATGTCGAAGAAGAACGACATCAGCGATGCCGCGCCGTCGCACATCGCGGAGTCGACGACCTGCCCCTTGCCTGACCGCGAGGCCTCCAGCAGCGCCGCGAGCACGCCGACAACGAGATAGAGCGCGCCGCCGCCGAAATCGCCGACCAAATTGAGCGGCGGCACCGGCGCTTCCTTCGTGCCGATCGCGGCGAGCGCGCCGGTGATGGAGATGTAGTTGATGTCGTGGCCGGCGGCATTGGCGAGCGGACCTTGCTGGCCCCAGCCGGTCATGCGGCCGTAGACCAGCTTTGGATTGCGCGCGAGCACCACATCAGGCCCGAGGCCGAGCCGCTCCATCACGCCGGGACGAAAACCCTCGACCAGCGCGTCCGCATTCGCAAGCAGGTCGAGCACCTCCGCGATCGCCGCCTTGTCCTTGAGATCGAGCTCGACCACCTTGCGGCCGCGGCCCGCGACCGACTTCATGTTCTTCCTGGCGCCGACCCGATCGAGCGTGACGACATCGGCACCCATGTCGGCCAGCAGCATGCAGGCGAACGGACCGGGCCCAATGCCGGCGAATTCGACGATGCGGAAGCCTGCAAGCGGGCCGGCGGCGCGAACGGAGGAGGTGGGGGCTGATTTGTCGAGCAATTTGTTGTTTCCTCGGGTCGCGGGCGGATGCCGATTGTTCGGCAATCGCCTCGGACATTCCTCTGTGGGCGAGTTAATTGGCTGATTAACTTTTCTCGCCTTCACGCCAGCGAGGCAAGCGGTTTTCATGTCGCCTGGCTAAAATAAAGCGGCGCGCACCGAAGTGCGCGCCGCGGAAAATTTGTGTTGAGGCGCTAAGGCGTCACGATCAGCGAGCGGCAGCCACCGCGCGCTGCGCCATTACCTTGATCAGGTTGGCCCGGTACTCCGCCGTGCCGTGGATGTCGGCCAGCAGATTGCTCGCCGAAATGCTCACGCCGTCGATCGCCGAAGGTGACCAATTCGCCTTCAGCGCCGTTTCGATGGCCGGGACCCGCATCACGCCGCTTTGCGAGGCGCCGGTGGCGGCCACCCGAATCTCGCCGGACTTCGTCTGCGCGACGAACACGCCGGTCAGCGCGAAGCGAGACGCCGGGTGACGCATTTTTTCGTAGCCTGCCTTCGCCGGAACCGGGAACGACACGGCGGTGATGATTTCGCCGTCTTCCAGCGCCGTCGTGAACAGGCCCTGGAAGAAGTCGTCCGCCGCAATCGACCGCTTGTTGGTCTTCACGGTGGCGCCGAGCGCGAGCAGCGCGGCGGGATAATCCGCGGCGGGATCGTTGTTGGCGATCGAGCCGCCGATCGTGCCGCGATAGCGCACCGCGGGGTCGCCGAGCACCGAGGTCAGATAGGCGATTGCGGGAATCGCCTTCTTCACATCGGCATTCTGCATGATGTCGAAATAGGTCGTGCCGGCCTTGATGGTCAGGACGTCGCCCGAGAGTTCGACGCCCTGCAGCTCCTTGATCTTGCCGAGGTCGATGACGTCGGACGGACTGGCGAGGCGTTGCTTCATCACCGGCAGCAGCGTCTGCCCGCCGGCGAGGAATTTTGCTTCGCTGCTTTTGGAGAACAGGGAGACGGCTTCGTCAACCGAGGACGCGCGATGATAAACGGTCTGGTACATCTTCGTTCCTCCCTTAAGCCGCGTGGATCGTGCGCCACACCCTGTCGGGGGTTGCGGGCATTTCCAGATTGTTCTTGCCGATCGCGTCCGTGATCGCATTGATCACGGCCGCTGACGCCCCGATCGCGCCGGCCTCGCCGCAACCCTTGATGCCCAAGGGATTGCCCGGGCACAGCGTTGTGGTGTGGGAGAGATTGAACGAGGGAACGTCGTCGGCGCGCGGCATGGCGTAGTCCATGAACGAGGCCGTGACCGGCTGGCCGTTGGCGTCGTAGATCGCGTGCTCGAGCAACGCTTGTCCGATGCCTTGCACAAGACCGCCATGGACCTGGCCTTCGACGATCATCGGGTTGATCAGCCGGCCGAAATCGTCGGCGGCGACGAAGTTGACGAAAGAGGTCTTGCCGGTGCCGGGATCGACCTCGAGCTCGCAGATATACGTGCCGGCCGGGAAGGTGAAGTTGGTCGGGTCGTAGAAGGCGCTTTCCTTCAGGCCCGGCTCCATCCCGTCGGGCAGATTGTGCGCGGTGTAGGCCGCGAGCGCGACCATCGGGAAGGCGATCGCCTTGTCGGTCCCGGCCACCTTGAACTCGCCGTTCTCGATGACGATGTCGCCTTCCGAGGCTTCCAGCGCGTGGGCGGCGATCTTCTTGGCCTTGGATTCCATCTTCTCCATTGCCTTCAGGATCGCGGTGAGGCCGACGGCCGCCGAGCGCGAGCCGTAGGTGCCCATGCCGAACTGCACCTTGTCAGTGTCGCCATGGACGATCGAGACCTGGCTGATGGGAATGCCGAGGCGCTCCGCGACGAGCTGGCAGAACGTGGTCTCGTGACCCTGGCCGTGGCTGTGCGATCCCGTCAGGACCTCGATGGTGCCGACCGGATTGACGCGGACCTCGGCGGATTCCCAAAGGCCGACGCCGGCGCCCAGGCTGCCGACCGCCTTCGACGGTGCGATGCCGCAGGCCTCGATGTAGCAGGAGACGCCGATGCCGCGCAGTTTGCCGTCGGCTTTCGCCTTGGCCTTGCGCCCGGCAAAGCCGGCATAGTCGATCGCCTTCATCGCTGCATCCAGCGAGGCATTAAAGTCGCCGGTGTCATAGGCCATGATCACCGGCGTCTGGTGTGGGAATTGGGTGATGAAGTTGGTCCGGCGCAGCGCGGCCGGATCGACCTTCAACTGCCGCGCCGCCGTCTCCATCAGACGTTCGATCAGATAGCTCGCCTCGGGGCGGCCGGCGCCGCGATAGGCGTCGACCGGCGTGGTGTTGGTGTAGACCCCGACCACCTCGGCATGGATCGCCGGGATGTTGTACTGGCCCGACAGCAGCGTCGCGTAGAGATAGGTCGGCACCGACGACGAGAACAGCGACATGTAGGCGCCGAAATTGGCGTAGGTCTTCACCTTCAACCCGGTGATCTTGTTGTTGGCGTCGAACGCCATCTCGGCATGGGTGACGTGGTCGCGGCCATGCGCATCGGTGAGGAAGGCTTCGGTGCGGTCGCCGGTCCATTTCACGGGACGGCCGACCTTCTTCGAGGCCCACAGCGCCACCATCTCTTCGGGATAGATGAAGATCTTGGAGCCGAAGCCGCCGCCGACGTCGGGCGCGATCACGCGCAGCTTGTGCTCGGGTGCGATGTTGTAGAACGCCGACAGCACCAGGCGGGCCACGTGCGGATTCTGCGACGTCGTGTAGAGCGTGAAATGCTCTTCCGCCGCATCGTAATTGGCAATCGCGGCACGCGGCTCCATTGCGTTCGGCGCGAGGCGGTTGTTGGTGACGTCGAGCTTCACCACGTTAGCGGCCTTGGCGAAGGCGGCATCGGCGGCGCCCTCGTCGCCGATCACCCAGTCATAAACCTGGTTGCCGGGAGCTTCGGGATGCAGCTGCGGCGCGCCGGACTTGATCGCGGCGTGGACGTCGGCGACCGCGGGCAGCTCTTCGTAGTTCACGACCACGGCTTCGGCCGCATCGCGTGCGAGATTTTTGGTCTCGGCGATCACGACTGCGACCGCCTGACCGACGAAGCGCACCGTCTCCGGCGCCATTGCCGGCCATGCGCCCATTTTCATCGGGCTGCCGTCCTTGGAGGTGATGGCCCAGCCGCAGATCAGGTTGCCGACCTTGTCGTCGACGATCTCCTGTCCCGTCAGCACCGCGACCACGCCCGGCATCTTCAGCGCGGCGGAGGAATCGATTCCCTTCACCTTGGCATGCGCGTGCGGGCTGCGGATGAAATGGGCATGGGTCATGCCCTGCAATTTGATGTCGTCGACGTAGCGGCCCTTGCCGGTAATGAAACGCTTGTCTTCCTTGCGCACGACGCGCGCGCCAATGCCTTCAACACCCATGTCTGGTCCTCCCGACCGGAATTTGACTTGACCGCGCTTTCCCTCGAAAGCGGCGGCAGTGGTTCTTATTTCGACGCGCGCCGTTTACTCGGCCGCCTGCGAGACCTTCATGCGTCCGGCCGCGTCCAGTACGGCTTTGACGATGTTGTGGTACCCGGTGCAGCGGCAAATATTGCCTTCGAGCTCGTGGCGGACGGTGGCCTCGTCGAGCTGGCCACCATAGCGGTGCACGATGTCGATGGCCGACATGATCATGCCCGGCGTACAATAGCCGCACTGCAGGCCGTGATTGTCGCGGAAGGCGGCCTGCATCGGGTGCAGCTCGTCGCCCTTGGCGATGCCTTCGATCGTGGTGATGCTGGCGCCATCGGCCTGGCCCGCGAGCATGGTGCAGGATTTGACGGCCTTGCCGTCCATATGGACGACGCAGGCGCCGCACTGGCTGGTGTCGCAGCCGACATGGGTTCCGGTGAGGTTGAGGTGGTCGCGCAGCAGCTGAACCAGCAGCGTACGGTCCTCGACGTCGACGGCAACAGCCTTGCCGTTCACCGTCAGTTTGACTGTAGACACGGTTGAATCCTCCCCGGGGTCGATTTTGATTGTTTCTAATTAGAGACAGCGACCCGGAACTTTGCAACTACGATTTTGGTCGCCCGCGTCATGGAAAAGTCATGGATCCGGAATGGCCAGCATTGGTGGGGGTGGCCGAGTCGACCGGATGGGGGCACGGCCCCGGGCGCAGCTGGGATGCCAGCCTCCATATCCCTATGCAGTTCGCCTTTTCAGTTCGCCTTGGCCGATAGAGCCGGAAACTCCGCGGGCGCACCGAATTTACCGCCCCTTATCGATTCTGCCTTAGTTTTGCTCAGCTAGGTCAGGGGGCGGGACGCCACCGGATCGCGGCTGAATGAAAATGGGGGTGGGAATGTCCAGGCGTATCGCGTCGTCGTCGAAGCGCACAATAATGCCGACCCTCAGGTTCCGCGCCAAGATCATTCTGGGCTTTGCCGCCGTGCTGGTGATCTCCGCCGGCAGCATGGCTTTCTCCTATTTTGGCTTCGAGCGGGTCTCGTCCGGGGTCGGGTCCTACCGCAGCAGCGTCACCGAGGCCGATCTCGCCCGCAATATCGACCGGGAGCTGCTCGCCTATCGCTCGGCCGTCAAATATTTCGTTGTCACCGGCAAGGAGGACGACGCCAAGACGGCGCTGGACGCGGAGACCGGCCTGAAGAGCGCCATCGACCAGGCGGTCAAGAGCGCCAAGAAGCCGGCGCGCCAGGAGAGCCTGGGCAAGCTCGCCAAGGAGTTCTCCAACTTCTCAGCGACCTTCGCAAAAGTCCTCCAGGCCAAGCGTGACAGCGCGCTGCTGGTGCAGAACCAGCTCTCGCGCAACGCCAACCTCCTGAAATACAAGCTCGACGACATCGGTAACAATGCCTCCGATTCCGAGGCGCAGGCGATCGAGTTCGGGACCAAGCAGGTCAATGCTCAATTCCAGACCGCGAACGCGGCGGCGACCAATTTCGTGCTGACGTCCGACCAGGCGATCGCGACCAGCGCGCTGGCGCGGCTGAAATTCGTCGAGAACTCCCTCAACGCGGTCTATTCCATGGACGACAAGATCGTCGCCGGCCTGAAGGACGCCAAGGGATTGCTCGGTGCCTATCGGGAATCGCTGGAGAAGCTGATCGCCAATGCCAAGATGATCGACGATCTCGTCACCGAGATGAGCGGCTCGGCCGGCGCGATCCTTCAGGGTGCTACCGCCATGAAGGCGGACCTCGTTGCCGAACAGCAGCGGTTGGAGTCCGAATCGGAAGCGACCATCGGGAAGACCGAGCAGCTGGTGCTGATGCTGGCCGTCGGCGGCACGCTGCTCGGTGCGGTCCTCGCCTTCCTGCTCGGCACCGGTATTTCGCGTCCGATGATCGCGATGTGCAAGGCGATGCGCGAGCTTGCCTCGGGCAATTTCGATGTTGTGCTGCCGGGCCTGGGCCGCAAGGACGAGATCGGCGAGATGGCCGGCGCGGTCGAGGAATTCAAGGTGCAGGCCGTGGCCAAGGCCGAGCGCGACGCCGCCGCGAACGAGGCTCAGAACAAGGAAGCGAGCGCCGCTCGCCGCTCCGAGCTGATTCGTTTCGCCGACGATTTCGAAAGCGCGGTCGGCGCCATCGTCTCCAACGTCTCGGCTTCCGCCGTGCAGCTGGAATCGGCGGCCTCGACGCTGACCCGCACCGCCGAGACCACCCAGAGCCTGTCGAGCCAGGTCGCCGACGTCTCCGAGCAGGCCTCCAGCAACATGCAGTCGGTGGCGACCGCGACCGAAGAGCTCTCGGCCTCGGTCGAGGAGATCGGCCGCCAGGTGCGCGATTCCAGCCGCATCGCAGAGGCTGCCGTGGTGCAGGCAAAGGAGACCGATAATCGCATCGGCAAGCTCTCGCATGCCGCCCAGCAGATCGGCGAAGTCGTCAAGCTCATCACGGCGATCGCCGAGCAGACCAATCTTCTCGCTCTGAATGCGACCATCGAGGCGGCGCGCGCCGGCGAAGCCGGCCGCGGCTTTGCAGTGGTCGCCAGCGAAGTGAAGTCGCTGGCGAGCCAGACCGCGAAGGCCACCGACGAGATCTCCTCGCACATCACGGGCATGCAGGGCGCCACCGCCGAGTCGGTTGCGGCGATCAAGGAGATCGGCGCCACCATCGGCCAGATCTCGTCGATCTCGACCTCGATTGCGAGCGCGGTCGAGCAGCAAGGCGCGGCGACGCAGGAAATCGCGCGCAGCGTCCAGACCGTCGCGCAGGGCACTCAGACCGCCGCCACCGACATCGGCCAGGTCAACCGCGGCGCCGCCGAAACCGGCTCGGCTTCGGAAGAGGTGCTGCACTCGGCCAAGACACTGTCATCCGAAAGCACCCGCCTGCGCGCCGAGCTCGACCGCTTCATGGGGAACATCCGGGCAGCGTAGGGGCATTCCCGTCAATGTCGTCCTGGCGAAAGCCAGGACGACGAGACCCTGCGTCACGTAACCGCCGGTTGCGGCGCCACAAATTTACCGCCGCTTATCCTTTGCCATTTACCGTGCTCACGCGTCAGGAAGCGGGCTGCTTCCGGGCTGCGCCTGGTTTTCCGCGAATGGAATGGGGTGGGGAATGCCCGTCAAGTCGAAGCCGACCACATCGAAGCTGCTCACCTTGCGTTTTCGCGCAAAAATCATCCTCGGCTTCGTGGCGGTGCTCGCCATCCTCGCCGTCAGCATGGCTTTCGCGTATTTCGGCTTCGAGCGGATCCAGGCCGCCGTGGCCTCCTATCGCTCTAGCGTCGCCGAAGCGGACCTTGCGCGGACGGTCGATCGCGAGCTGATCGCTTACCAGGGGCTGGCGCGGGCCTACACGCTGACCGGCGCGGCGGATGATGAGACCGCAGCCAAAGCAGCCGAAGAGAATTTGAGGGCCGCGATCGCCAAGTCGGCGGCAGCCACCACGGGCGTAGCGCGCCGCGAGCAGGTCGGCAGGCTAGAGGCCGACTTCAAGAGCTTTACCAAGGTGTTCGGCGAGATCATCACGTTGACGCGCGAGAACGGCAAGATCGCGACCGATGAGCTCAACAGCGTCGGCAACAAGATCCGGTTCAAGTTCGACGATCTCGCCGATACCGCGGCACTGGCGGGCCTGAACTCGGTTCAGAGCACGGCCAAGGACATCACATCGCAATACCTTGCGGTCTCCACCTCGGTCAGCGCCTTCGTCGCCAAGCCGGAGCCGAAGACCGCCGACGGCGTGATTGCCCGCATCAAATTCCTGGAGACCTTGCTGGTCTCGATCTATGCTAACGACCAGAAGATCACCGACCGCGTCACTGAGATCAGCAACCTCCTCAAGCAGTACCGCACCTCCTTTTCAAAGTTGACCGAGAACGTGAAGGTCATCGTCAAGCTGAACGGCGACATGACCAAGACGGCTGCGTCCATTCTCAAGCTCTCGGGTGAGCTGCGGTCGGAGCTGACGGCGGATCAGCAGCGCATCGAGGTCAACGCCAATGCCACCATCGGCGAGACCGAGCGGCTGATGCTGATGATGGCGCTGGGCGGCCTTGCCGTCGGGGCTGCGCTCGCCCTGATGCTGGGCAACGGCATTTCGCGTCCGATGATCGCGATGTGCAAGGCGATGCGCGAGCTTGCCGCGGGCAATTTCGATGTCGTGCTGCCGGGCCTGGGGCGCAGGGACGAGATCGGCGAGATGGCCGGCGCGGTAGAGGAATTCAAGGTGCAGGCCGTGGCCAAGGCCGGGCGCGACGCCGCCGCCAACGAACTTCAGAACAGGGAGCAGGCCGCAAGCCGCCGCTCCGAACTGATTCGCTTCGCCGACGATTTCGAGAGCGCGGTCGGTGCCATCGTCTCCAACGTCTCGGCTTCCGCCGTGCAGCTGGAATCGGCGGCCTCGACGCTGACCCGCACCGCCGAGACCACGCAGAGCCTGTCGAGCCAGGTCGCCGACGTCTCCGAGCAGGCCTCCAGCAACATGCAGTCGGTCGCGACCGCGACCGAAGAGCTCTCGGCCTCGGTCGAGGAGATCGGCCGCCAGGTGCGCGATTCCAGCCGTATTGCCGAAGCTGCCGTGGTGCAGGCAAAGGAGACCGATAACCGCATCGGCAAGCTCTCGCATGCCGCCCAGCAGATCGGCGAAGTCGTCAAGCTCATCACCGCGATCGCCGAGCAGACCAATCTTCTCGCTCTGAATGCGACGATCGAGGCGGCACGCGCCGGCGAAGCCGGCCGCGGCTTTGCAGTTGTCGCCAGCGAAGTGAAGTCGCTGGCAAGCCAGACCGCGAAGGCGACCGACGAGATCTCCTCGCACATCACGGGCATGCAAGGCGCGACGGCCGAGTCGGTTGCGGCGATCAAGGAGATCGGCGCGACCATCGGCCAGATCTCGTCGATCTCGACGTCGATTGCGAGCGCCGTGGAGCAGCAAGGCGCGGCGACCCAGGAAATCGCGCGCAGCGTCCAGACCGTCGCGCAAGGCACCCAGACCGCCGCCACCGATATCGGTCAGGTCAATCGCGGCGCCGCCGAAACCGGCTCAGCCTCCGAAGAGGTGCTGCATTCGGCCAAGACGCTGTCGTCCGAAAGCACCCGCCTGCGCGCCGAGCTCGACCGCTTCATGGGGAATATCCGGGCGGCGTAAGCTCGAAGCGCGCCACGCACTCCGCCGTCGTCCTGGCGAAAGCCAGGACCCATGACCCCAAGGCGGAGTTGCCGGGCGAACTGCCAACTCCGAGTCATCGCCAAACCGCTCTCTAGGGTAATAGGTCCTGGATCGGCGCAGCGCTTGTCCAGGACGACGTGGCACTCACTCCCTCCCGAACGCCCGCTTCAGCTCCACCTTTGCCCGCTCCAGCCGCGTGCGCTGCGTCTGCGGCAGCGTCTTGCCGGCGCGGTTGATGTAGAACGTCAGCATCGACGGCGCCGAGCGATAGGCGCCGGACTTGCGGCGCGCGCTGTGCTCGGCCGAGCGCTTCAGCGAAGCCGCGATCTTCTTCGCGCTGGTCAGCTTGAACACGCCTTGTTTGAGGTCGAGCGCGTCGCTCTCCTTCGTCACGCGCTGTGACCAGCGCTTCGGTGCGGTGCGCTTGGTGCGCTTGCGCGCCGCTGTTTTGCGAGAATGTGTCGTCTTTCTGGCATGAGCCATGCGTCAACTCCTTGCGGCTCCACCGAAAACCAGCGCCGCGAGCGGTCGTTCCTGCGGGAACCTGCCCTCGCCGCAGACGTTGTCGCAGGTGGCAGGCGGAATGCCGCACCCCCTTGATCGGATCGCCCCCGTCCACGCCATGTGAACCGGGGCCATGTCCATTGGTCAGATGCAACAACACGATGGAATTGCAGCGAAGCCCAGCGCCGAACGATGGACCTGTGGTCTCCACGGCGTACGCGGCCGATCGCATCATCGAAACCAGCATTCCCGCACGGCTTGACGCGCTGCCGTGGAGCGGCTTTCACACCCGCGTCGTGCTCGCGCTCGGCATCACCTGGATTCTCGATGGCCTCGAGGTGACCTTGGCCGGCGCCCTCTCCGGCGCGCTGAAGCAAAGCCCCTCTCTGCATTTCTCCAATCTCGATCTCGGCATTGCCAATTCCGCCTATCTCGCGGGCGCGGTGCTCGGCGCGCTCGGTTTCGGCTGGCTGACCGACCGCATCGGCCGCAAGAAGCTGTTCTTCATCACGCTCGCGCTCTATCTCTCGGCAACGGCCGCGACCGCTCTGTCATGGAATGTCGCGAGCTACGCACTGTTTCGCTTCCTCACCGGCGCCGGCATCGGCGGCGAATATACCGCGATCAATTCGACCATCCAGGAACTGGTGCCGGCGCGCTATCGCGGCTGGACCGATCTCGTCATCAACGGCAGCTTCTGGATCGGCGCCGCGATGGGCGCGGTGGCGGCCATCGTGCTGCTCGATCCCGCGGTGATCGGCCCCGATCTCGGCTGGCGCCTCGCTTATCTCATCGGCGCGGCCATCGGCCTCGTCGTGCTCCTGATGCGGATGTGGATTCCAGAGAGTCCGCGCTGGCTGATGATCCACGGCCGTCCCGACCAGGCCCACGCCATCGTCGACGAGATCGAGCGCTCGGTGATTGGACACGACCAGGACACGAGCGACGGGCGCTTCGCCAAGATCCGCCTGAAAATGCGGAGCCACACGCCGATCCGCGAGGTCGTGCACACGCTGTTCTCGGTCTATCGCCAGCGGGCGATGGTCGGCCTCGTGCTGATGATCGCGCAGGCCTTCTTCTATAATGCCATCTTCTTCACCTTTGCGCTGGTGTTGACCGATTTTTACGGGATCAGCGCCGATCATGTCGGCTGGTATCTGCTCCCCTTTGCCGCCGGCAATTTCCTCGGTCCGCTGCTGCTCGGTCGCCTGTTCGATACGCTCGGCCGCCGTACCATGATCATGTTCACCTATGGGACGTCGGGCCTGTTGCTGGCGCTGTCGGGTTATCTGTTCTCGATTGGCGCCTTGAGCGCGCAGGGGCAGACCATCGCCTGGATGGTGATCTTCTTCTTTGCCTCGCCCGCCGCGAGCGCGGCCTATCTCACCGTCAGCGAGACTTTTCCCTTGGAAGTCCGTGCGCTCGCGATCGCGGTGTTCTATGCGGTCGGCACCGGCATCGGCGGCGTGATCGGCCCCGCATTGTTCGGGGCGCTGATCGACACGGGATCACGCACGAGCGTGTTCGCAGGTTATTTGCTGGGGGCCTTCCTGATGATCGCGGCCGCGATCGTGGCGTGGCGCTATGCCGTCTCGGCGGAACGCAGATCGCTCGAAGAAATCGCGCGGCCGCTTGCGTCCATGGAGTAGACTATGAAATCGGAACTGGCTGAATTGGATCTAAAGCGTACCATGGTCGACGATGAAGCGCCCGATGCGGTGCCGGTGCCCCACGCACTCGTGCCGCATCTCAATGAAACAGCGATCCTGCTCGACATCGACGGGACGCTGCTCGACCTGATGCCGACGCCGCGCGAGGTGTGGGTGCCGCCCGGCCTGTCGGAAACGCTGAACCGGTTGACGGAGCGCACCTCGGGCGCGCTGGCGATGGTCAGCGGCCGTTCGCTCAACGACATCGACCTGATCTTCGCGCCCGATGTCTTTCGCGCCGTTGCCGGCCACGGCGCGGAGATGCGGCTTTCGGTGGACAACGAAGCCGATGCCGTCAGCGCGCCGCCGCTGGACAAGGAGTTGAAGCGGCGGCTCGCGGCGGTCGCCAAGCTCAGTCCCGGCATTCTGCTCGAAGACAAGGGCTATTCGCTGGCGCTGCATTACCGCCTTGCGCCGCATGCGGAGAAGGCGATCTATGAATCCGTTTCGCTGATCCGCGCCGACCTGCCCAATGCGCCGATCGAGGTGCTGCCTGGCAAGTTCGTTTGCGAGATCAAGCATTCCGGTTTCACCAAGGCGACCGGCGTGCGCGAATTGATGAAGCACGAGCCTTTCAAGGGACGCCGTCCGATCTTCATCGGCGACGATGTTACCGACGAGACCGTGTTCGCGATCATGCCCGACATGAACGGGCTCGCCTTCTCGGTCGGCCGCCGCGCCATGGGCGTCAACGGGCACTTCGACGCGCCGAACGACGTGCGCGCGTTCCTTGCGCGGCTGCTCGACGACTCAAGGTTGGAATAGGGCGCCGACATCTCGCAGCCACATATCGCGCGCGTAGCTCCCCAGCGCGTCCGCTTCATGCTGCGCGCGCTGCGGTTCCGAAACCGACTTTATGTAGCGAAATCGTCAGGTTCCGCGGAGGTAAACCGGTTCCAACGCGCCCGCCCGATTTTGGTTTCAATTGGTGCAAAGGATGATCAGGAACCATATTGATGAACGGCAGTTAAATGGGGTGGAATGAAACAGGAGGGGACGACCTGTGAATTTAGTCGTCGTTTCAAATCGCGTCGCGCGCGGCAAGCCCAATGAGCCCATGACGGGCGGTCTCGCGGCGGCGTTGTTACCCGTCGTGGAACATTCGGGCGCGATTTGGGTGGGTTCCTCGGGCCGTGTGCGTGATGGTCATCAAAAGGAGCCGTTCGCAGAAATCGAAGCACTGGGTTCGGGTGCGATCGCGACGCTGGATCTGCCGGCGGCGCACTATGGCGGCTATTACGAAGGCTTCGCCAATTCGGCGCTGTGGCCGGCGCTGCACTCGCGCAGCGATCTGATCCGCGTCTCGCGCGATGACTATGTCAGCTATCGCGAGGTCAACGCCTTCATGGCGCGTGCCTTGATGCGCTTCCGGAAAGCGCAAACTGCGTTCTGGGTACAGGACTATCATTTCCTCGCGCTCGGTGCGGAACTGCGGGATCTCGGCGTCGACGATCCGATCGGCTTCTTCCTCCATACGCCATGGCCCGTCGCCGCGGTGATGCAGGGCGTTCCCAATCATCGCGAGCTGATCACGGCGATGCTGGCCTACGATCTGATCGGCTTCCAGACCAACGACGACTGCCAGAATTTTCTAGGCTATGTCGCGGGCGAACTCGGCCTCGCCGTGGAAGACGGCGTGGCGATCTCGCAGCATGGCCGAACGCGCTGCGAAGTCTTTCCGATCGGCATCGACGCCGAGAAGTTCGCGCAATACGCGGCGAAATCGGCGTCGCATCCGGACGTGTCGCGGCTGCGCCGCAGCCTCAACGGTGAGCGGCTCGCGATCGGCGTGGACCGGCTCGACTATTCCAAGGGCCTCGTCAACCGCATCAGCGCGTTCGATCGGCTCTGGACCGAGCATCCGCAGTTCTCGCGCAGCATTTCGCTGTTGCAGATCGCAAATCCTTCGCGCGGTGCCATCGAAGCCTATGGCAATTTGCAGAACGAGGTCGCGCGGCTCGTGTCCGACGTCAACGGCCGCCACGGCGAGGCGGACTGGACACCGATCCGCTATCTCAACAAGGGCTTCAGCCAGGCCGTGCTCGCGGGTCTCTACCGCACCGCACAGATCGGCGTGGTGACGCCGCTGCACGACGGCATGAACCTTGTCGCCAAGGAATACGTCGCCGCTCAAAACCCGGCCGATCCCGGCGTGCTGGTGCTGTCGAAATTCGCCGGCGCGGCCAACGAGCTCGACGCCGCCCTGCTGGTCAATCCGCACGACATCGACGGCATGGCGCGCGCGATCGCGGTCGCGGCCGCGATGCCGCTCACCGAGCGTAAGATGCGCTGGGATGCGATGATGAAGAAGCTGCGCGGCCACACCATCCAGCAATGGTCGGCGGATTTCGTCGCTGAACTGGAGAAATGCCGGACGGAGAAGGCCGCGGTCGCGCCGCTCGCCAACCAGCCGCCGCAAGCGCTGCGCTGGCTGAAGTCGGCGATCTCAGGCGTGCGGTTGATCTAGTCTTCTTCTCCCCGTTTCTTGCGGGGAGGGCAGGGGGCGAAGACGAGAGCCTCAATAGCAATACGACACGCCCTCCAGAATCGCGCACTGCCGCTTGTTCGGCGCGTTCGGATCGTCGAGCGGCACCATGCCCTTGCCCTGGCCGACGAACACCCCGGGCCCGACATGCACCGAGCTCTTGTTGCCGATGATGACGCTTTGATGCGGCGTCGCGCTCGAACGGGTGCCGTCCGGCCAGAGGATGGCATCGCCGGAAAGCATCCCGCGCCGCCCGTCGTCACAGCTGACATCGACCCCTTGCCGGGTGCAGACCTGTGCGGCGGCCGGTCCGGCGAAGGCGGCGGCAAGGGCCGAGATCAGGCTCAGCGCGGCGATGGTGTTGCGGATGGTCATGGTGCCCCCGGACGTGTTTGACGGTCTTGAGTGAATCGTCGCGCCAAACCCGCCGCCGGTTCAGCCGGCGGGCGGTTCCGAGCGGTGGCGCGGCGCCTGATATTGTCTATGAAATACAACATCTTAGGGAAAAATCACCCGATTCCCCCGCGATCCCTTGCAAAATCATCGGCGCCCCTTCAAGAGAGTGCGCTCCGGAGAGATGGCCGAGTGGCTTAAGGCGCACGCTTGGAAAGCGTGTGTGCGGGAAACCGTACCGTGGGTTCGAATCCCACTCTCTCCGCCATCAGCCCCGTCCGGCCAACCCATACCTTCCGTTCCTCTCGCCCGTCCGCGACGCCCTTCCATCGGCGATCGCTGCCGACATGGCGATGCGGCTGCAGGCAAATGCTCCAATTTGTCGCTGTCCAAATGGCGGCCTCAAAACCCGGTCGCGATGCCGCAATCTGGCGGCAGTTTAGTCCATCATTCAGCCAGTACATGCGTCGTGGGAAAAGACCCAAAGGTGCATGAGCGTCTCTCGCGCGCCTTCGGCCGCGACAACGCGTCGCGATCGCGCGCCATGCAGAAACGCGCCTGTACACGGTCGTGTGACCTCCATAACTTCCGCGGCGCAATGTGAGGAGATGCGACGTGGCGAAGAAGAAGACGGCGACCAGGAAGAAAACTGCTGCGAAGAAAGCAGCGAAGACCTCCAGCAAGAAAAGCGCCATTCGCAAGGGCAAGGTCGCGAAGGCCGCAACGAAGCCGGTGAAGAAGGCAGCTCCGCGCAAATCATCAGCACCACGCCGCCCAAAAGGCCCGGCCTGGCAATGGTCGGCGGTCGAGACCGCGGCCGCCATCCGCTCCGGCGCTATCTCCGCGGTCGAGACCGTCGAGGCGCATCTTGAGCGGATGCGTGCCGTCAACCCGAGGCTGAACGCCGTCGTCGTCGATCTCAGCGAGGAAGCGCTGAACGCCGCGCACGCGGCCGACAAGCAGCGCGCGAGGGGCGGCGAGCTCGGCCTCCTGCACGGCGTACCGATCACGATCAAAGAGAATGTCGACTACCAAGGCCGCCCGAATTTCAATGGCGTTCCCGCCAACAAGGACCTCATCGCGCCGTCGGATTCGCCCGTGGTGCGCAACCTGAAGAAGGCAGGCGCGGTCGTCATCGGCCTCACCAACACGCCGGAATTCTCCTTCCGCGGCTTCACCGACAACCCCTTGCACGGGCTGACGCTCAATCCGTGGGATCCGGACATCACCTGCGGTGGCTCCTCGGGCGGTGCGGGTTCGGCCGTCGCCGCCGGCATCGGCACCATCGCGCACGGCAACGACATCGGCGGCTCGCTGCGCTGGCCGGCGCATTGCAACGGCGTTGCGACCATCAAGCCGACGCAGGGGCGTATTCCCGCTTTCAACGCGAGCGCAACCGCCGAGCGGCCGATGCTGGCGCATCTGATGTCGGCGCAGGGGCCGCTCGCCCGCCACGTCGCCGACGTCAGGCTCGCGCTGGAGGCGATGAGCCAGCGCGATCCGCGCGATCCCTGGTGGGTGCCGGCGCCGCTGGTCGGGCCGAAACCGAAAGGGCCGATCAAGGTCGCGCTCGCCAGGATTCCCGAAGACATGGACGTCGATCCACACGTCGCGGCGGCCTTGCGCCAGGCCGCCGATCATCTGGAGCGTTCCGGCTATCGCGTCAGCGAGGTCGATGTGCCCGACATCGACGGCGTCTGGCAGACCTGGTGCGACATCATCACGAACGAGACGATGGTGTTGCAGGAAGCCAGCATGCTGAAGGTGACGTCGGAGGACTTCCACAAGGCCTGGAGCGGCATGAAAGCCAAGGCCAACGTGCTCGACCTCAAGGCCTGGATGCAGGCCACCGCCGCGCGGAACGGCCATATCCGCGCTTGGCAACTGTTCTTCGAGGAATATCCGGTGGTGCTGGCACCGACCACGGTGAAGCCGACGCCTAGCCCGCGAGAGGACACCGTCAGCCCCGAGCGCGTGCGCGAGATTTTCTGGGGCGAGATCCGCTTCATCTCCGCGATCAACGTGCTGGGCCTGCCCGGCGCCGTGGTGCCGGTGACGCTGCACGATGGCAAGCCGATCGGCGTGCAGCTCATTGCCGGACGCTATCGCGAGGACCTCGCGCTCGATGCCGCGGCCGCGATCGAGAAGCGGGCCGGCGTGCTCGCCCATCGGCTGTGGGAGCAGATGGACTGATAGGCAGCGAAGGTTTCACCTTCTCCCCTGCGCAAGGGGAGAAGGAAGCCAGTCAGCCGGCTGCGCAAACTTCATTAATCCAATTTGACTCGAATTTTAGCCAATTCCCCAACAAGTGTTAGGGTTACTTCCTCGATCTCTAGACGAATTATTGTCCGCTTTACCACCCGCCTCTAACAGAGGGACGGCGGACAACGCACATGCCTCATACAGGCCAATAAGTGCGGCCCGCTCCACGCGGAGGTGGCACGATGCGCAACGAGACGATCGCTATTCACGCCGGCTACGAGCCCGAAGCCACCACGCACGCGGTTGCCGTGCCGATCTACCAGACTGCGGCCTACGCCTTCGACAGCGCCGATCACGGCGCGGCGCTCTTCAATCTCGAGACCGAAGGCTATCGCTACAGCCGCATCGCCAATCCGACCAGCGCGGTGCTGGAGAAACGTATCGCCGAGCTCGAGGGCGGCGTCGGCGCGCTTGCGGTCGCGACCGGGCAGGCCGCGCTGCATTTCGCCTTCGTCAACGTCGCCGACCACGGCGGCAACATCGTTTCCGTGCCGCAGCTCTACGGCACCACGCATACGCTGCTCTCGCACATCCTGCCGCGGCAGGGCATCACCGGCCGCTTCGCCGAGAGCGACAAGCCCGAGGCGATTGAAAAGCTGATCGACGAGAACACCCGCGCGGTTTTCGCCGAAACCATCGGCAATCCCGCCGGCAATGTCTGCGACATCGAGGCGCTGGCGAAGATCGCCCATGCCCATGGCGTGCCGCTGATCGTCGACAATACCGTTGCAACACCCATCCTGCTCAAGCCGTTCGATTACGGCGCCGACATCGCCGTGCATTCGCTGACCAAGTTTCTGGGCGGCCACGGCACCACGCTCGGCGGCGCCATCGTCGATTCCGGAAATTTCCCCTGGGCCAAGCACGCCGATCGCTTCCCCGGCTACAACAAGCCGGACGCCTCCTATCATGGCCTCGTCTATGCCGAGCGCTTCGGCCGCACAGCCTATATCGAGCGCGCGCGCAGCATCTATCAGCGCACCATGGGTTCGGTGCTGTCGCCGTTCAACGCCTTCCTGCTGCTCCAGGGCATCGAGACCGTCGCGCTGCGCATGGAGCGCCACTGCGAGAATGCCCGCAAGGTCGCCGACTTCCTGCGCAAGGATCCGCGCGTGGCCTGGGTCAACTACACCGGCTTCCCCGATAGTCCCTATTATCCGCTGGTGCAGAAATATCTCGACGGCAACGCCTCGTCGCTGTTCACCTTCGGCATCAAGGGCGGCATGGAAGGCGGCAAGTCCTTCTACGACGCGTTGAAGCTGATCACGCGCCTCGTCAATATCGGCGATGCCAAGTCGCTAGCCTGCCATCCGGCCTCGACCACGCACCGGCAGATGTCGGCGGAGCAGCAACGGGTCGCCGGTGTTTTGCCGGAAACGATCCGCTTGTCGATCGGCATCGAACATTGCCAGGACATCATCGAGGACCTCGACCAGGCCCTGGAAAAGGCCTGCCCGTCCGCGCGCCTCCAGGCCGCGGAGTAAGCGGCCGCGCTGATGACGATCCTGATCGACAGGGATCAAGCCATATCGAGCCCGGCGCTGGTGCCGGGAGCGGGCGATCTGGCGCGCGAGTCCGGCGGGACCGAGCTTACGATCGGCTTGATCAACAACATGCCGGATCCGGCGCTGAAGGCGACCGAGCGGCAGTTCATGAAGCTGCTGCAAGCCGCTGCAGGTCCGCGCCGCATTCGCTTTCACTGCTTCTCGCTGCCCTCGGTCAAGCGCTCGCCGGAAGCGAGATGGCATGTCGAGAGCGAGTATTCCGAACTCACCGAGCTCAGGCGTCACAAGTTCGACGGCCTGATCGTGACCGGCGCCGAGCCGATCGCGCCCGAGCTCGACCGGGAACCGTACTGGCGCGACCTCACCGAGCTGATCGACTGGGCCAAGGTCAACACGCGCTCGACGATCTGGTCGTGCCTCGCCGCGCATGCCGCGGTGCTGCATCTCGACCGCATCGAACGGCGGCCGCTGCCCGCCAAATGTCACGGCATTTTCGACTGCGAAGCCGTGACCAGCGATCCGCTGACGCGGGCCGCGCCTGCGCCGCTCAAGGTCTCGCATTCGCGCCTCAACGAGATCGCCGAGAGCGACCTCGCGCAGGCCGGCTACCAGGTGCTGACGCGTTCGGCAAAGGCCGGCGTCGATATCTTCGTCCGCCAATATGCCAGCCGCTTTGTGTTCTTCCAGGGCCATCCCGAATACGACGCGCTGTCGCTTCAGCGCGAATATTTGCGCGACATCGGCCGGTATCTCGCGCGTGAGCGCGACAATTATCCGCATTTGCCCGTGAGCTATTTTGACGCTGCGACGGAAGAGAAGCTGGCCCGCTTCGAGAAACAGGCAAGGCACCAGCGCCACCCCGCGCTCAGCAACGAGCTGCCGGCGCTGAATTTGCGTGCCGACATTGCCGCGGGCAGCGCCGCGGCGGCATTGTTCCGGAACTGGCTGCAATATCTCGGCGCAGGGACCGACGCGTCGGTGCTTGCGCGTTAGGTCGGGACGACGGGCTCGACGTTAGGACTAACGAAGTGTGAAGCTTGCCTCGAGCGGCGCACGAATGCTTCAGTGAGGGGCAGGGCAAACAGGAAATGCGAGTCGTGTGGTCGGCACTCCAGGGACGCGTCAGCAATCGGCTGGCCCGGCATTTCCGCGCCGCGCCGCACCGGCTGCCCGCGCATGCGCCCATGGTGAGCTTCACCTTCGACGATGCCCCCGATAGCGCCGCAGGCGAGGGCGCCGGGCTTCTGGAGCAGCATGGCGGCCGCGGTACGTTCTATCTCGCCGGCAGCCTGGTCGATCGTCCCTCGGACCACTGGCACGGCCTGTCCAACGACGCCATCGTGCGGCTTCACCGGGCCGGGCACGAGATCGCCTGCCACACCTTCTCGCACCTGAGTGCGGTCAATCTCGACGAGGCCGCCATGGCCCGCGAGATCGAGCGGAACCGCAGCCATTTTCGCGGCATCGATTCTTCGATCACGCTGGAAAATTTCGCTTACCCCTATGGCATCGCGTCGGTGTGGCGCAAGTCGCAGCTCGCCAGGACCTTCCGCTCGGCGCGCGGCATCCTTCCCGGCGTCAATCGCGACGTCATCGATCTCCAGTTCCTGCGGGCCTCGCCGCTGGTCGATTGCGAGATCGATATTGCGGGTGTCGATCGCTATTTCGACGAGGCGGTCGAGAGCGGCGGATGGCTGATCTTCTACGGCCATGACGTCGCCAAGGCGCCGAGCCCGTATGGCTGCACGCCGGACCTGATGCGCCATGCGCTGCAGGCCGCCGGGAAGCGCGACATGCCGATCGTGACGGTCGCGGAAGCGCTGCGAAGGATCGGGGCGTAAGAAGCGTTCTTCCCACAAAGGGAGGGGGAAGGCGGCGTCCTGCGCGCAAACAGTCTTGCCACGCCTGCGCGGTCATGCGACTGGCCTTGTGACGAATCTCACGGCCTCAGCCCGACATGCCCATGTCCTCTCCTTCCACCGCTCCGCTGTCTGCGCCGGCCCAGGGCCGCGATGCGCTCTCGGTGCTGCGTTCGGTGTTCGGCCTGCCCGGGTTCCGCGGCGCGCAGGGTGAGATCATCCGGCACGTCACGGACGGCGGCAATTGCCTGGTGTTGATGCCGACCGGCGGCGGCAAGTCGCTGTGCTATCAATTACCGGCGCTGCTGCGCGAAGGCTGCGGTGTCGTGGTGTCGCCCTTGATTGCGCTGATGCGCGATCAGGTCGCCGCCATGCTCGAAGCAGGCGTCAACGCCGCCGCGCTGAACTCGTCGCTGACCGCGCAGGAAGCCTCAGACATCGAGCGGCGCCTGCTCGCGGGTGATCTCGACCTGCTCTATGTCGCGCCGGAACGGCTGGTGACGCCGCGCTGCCTGGCGCTGCTCGCGCGGGCGAAAGTGGCGCTGTTCGCGATCGACGAGGCGCATTGCGTCTCGCAATGGGGCCATGATTTCCGCCCCGAATATGTCGGCCTGTCGATCATCGCCGAGCGCTTTCCCGACGTGCCGCGCATCGCGCTGACCGCGACTGCCGACGAATTGACCCGCAAGGAAATCGTCGAGCGGCTTGCGCTTGCAGACAGTCCGCACTTCGTCTCCAGCTTCGATCGTCCCAACATCCGTTATGAGATCGTCGACAAACGCAACGCGGTGTCGCAGCTCAAGGATTTCATCCGGGAGCGTCACGCGGGAGATGCGGGCGTCGTCTATTGCCTGTCCCGCAAACGGGTGGAGGAGGTCGCCGCCGCGCTCGACGATGCCGGCATTGCGGCGTTGCCCTACCACGCCGGGCTCGACAGCAGCGTTCGCTCGTGCAACCAGGACCGCTTCCTCAACGAGGACGGCATCGTCATCGTCGCGACCATTGCCTTCGGCATGGGCATCGACAAGCCCGATGTGCGCTTCGTCGCGCATCTCGATCTGCCCAAGAGCATCGAGGCCTATTACCAGGAGACAGGACGCGCCGGCCGTGACGGCAAGCCGTCGGCGGCCTGGATGGCCTATGGTCTCTCGGACATCGTGCAGCAGCGCCGCATGATCGACGAATCGAGCGGCTCCGACGAATTCAAGCGGGTCTCGATCGGCAAGCTCGATGCGCTCGTTGGCCTTGCCGAAACGCCGCACTGCCGGCGCCGGCGGCTGCTCGCCTATTTCGGCGAGATCGTGATGGGCGAGGGCTGCGGCAATTGCGACAATTGCCTGACGCCGCCGAAAATGCGCGACGGCAAGGTGCTGGCGCAAAAATTGCTATCCTGTGCCTATCGCACCGGGCAGCGTTTCGGCGCGATGCATCTCATCGACGTGCTGATCGGACGCCTGACCGAGAAGGTGACGCAGTTCGGCCACGACAAGCTCACGGTGTTCGGCATCGGACGCGAGCTCAACGAGAAGCAGTGGCGCACGGTGCTGCGGCAGCTCGTGGCAATGGGGCATTTGCTGAGTGACAGCGAAGCTTTCGGCGCGCTGAAGCTGACGGACTCGTCGCGCGGCGTGCTGCGAGGCGAAACTGAAGTGTGGCTGCGCGAGGAAGCGCCCGGGGCCCGGATCCGTTCGAGCCGCGCCAAGTCCCGCCGCGGTGATCTGGCGCCGGCAGCCGACGCGGCGCAGGGCGATGTCGATCCTGAATTGCGCACGCGGCTACGCGCGTGGCGCTCGGAGATTGCCCGCGCACGTGGCGTGCCGGCGTATGTCGTGCTGCACGACGCCACCATCGACGGCATCGTGCGCGCGTGGCCGACCACGATGGACGAGCTGCGCAATGTGCCCGGCATCGGCGACAAGAAGCTCGAGCATTACGGCGACGAGCTGCTGCAGATCGTCAGGACACGGTAGGGCGCGGCCATCTCTCCTCACGTCGTCATCCCGGACAAGCGAAGCGGAGCGGAGCGCAGATCCGGGATCCATAGCCACAGGCCGTAGGAAGAGGCACGCTGACTGCCTCGGCGTGCTTCAACAATTGGCAGTCGGGGTAATGGATCCTGGCTTTCGCCAGGACGACACTCGTGGGGAGGTGCGCGCCGCCTCACATCACCGACGCGCTAGCCGTTCCTGAATGCATACCCATAGCCGTTCAGCGCCGGCGCGCCGCCGAGATGGGCGTAGAGGATCTTTGCGCCCTTCTCGAAATAGCCCTTCTGCGTAAGGTCGATCAGGCCCTGCATCGACTTGCCCTCGTAGACGGGGTCGGTGATCATGGCTTCGAGACGCGCGGTGAGGCGGATCGCCTCCTTGGTCTCTTCCGACGGCACGCCATAGGCGGGATAAGCGTAATCCTCGATCAGCACGACGTCGTCGGCGACGAGATCCTGGCCGAGTTCGACGAGCTTGGCCGTGTTCTGCGCGATCGAGAGCACCTGCGCCTTGGTCTGCGCCGGGGTGAAGGACGCGTCGATGCCGATCACCTTTCGCGCGCGGCCATCGGCGGCGAAGCCGACCAGCATGCCGGCATGGGTCGAGCCGGTGACGGTGCAGACCACGATGTAGTCGAACTTGAAGCCGAGCTCGGCTTCCTGCTTGCGCACTTCTTCGGCGAAGCCGACATAGCCGAGGCCGCCGAATTTATGCACGGAGGCGCCGGCGGGAATCGCATAGGGCTTGCCACCCGCCGCCTTCACCTCCTCGATCGCCTCCTCCCAGCTCTTGCGGATGCCGATGTCGAAGCCATCGTCGACCAGGCGCACGTCGGCGCCCATGATGCGCGACAGCATGATGTTGCCGACGCGATCATAGACGGCGTCCTCGTGCGGCACCCAGGCTTCCTGCACCAGGCGGCATTTCATGCCGATCTTGGCCGCAACCGCCGCGATCATGCGGGTGTGGTTGGACTGCACGCCGCCGATAGAGACCAGCGTGTCGGCGTTCGAGGCGATCGCGTCGGGGATGATGTATTCGAGCTTGCGCAGCTTGTTGCCGCCGTAAGCGAGCCCGGAATTGCAGTCCTCGCGCTTGGCGTAGACCTCGACGTTGCCGCCGAGATGCTTCGACAGCCGCTCCAGCTTCTCGATGGGCGTCGGACCAAAGGTCAGCGGATAGCGCGCGAATTTTTCGAGCATCGTAAGGTCATCCCGATTGGCGTTAATGTCTCGAAAAACGCTAGCATCGCTCTGCAAAAAGGTGCTTTCAATTATTGCGCCTCTGTTGCGCGCAGTCTTGCGGAAAGTGCCATATAACGTAGTATTTCTTTCGCACTAGATGCTAACTACGGAAGTTTCTTCCATGTCGGCTCGTCTTGATCGTATCGACCTTAAGATGTTGCGATTGCTGCAAAATAACGGACGCCTCAGCAATGCGGAGCTGGCCGAAACCGTCGCCATCAGCCCCGCCACCTGCCATCGCCGCACCCAGCGCCTGTTCGAGCACGGCTTCATCGCCGCCGTCCGCGCCATGGTCGCGCCCAAGAAGGTGGCCAAGGGCACGCTGGTGATGGTCGGGGTCGTGCTCGACCGTTCGACGCCGGAGAGCTTTGCGATCTTCGAGCAGGCGATCACCAGCCTTAAATTCGTGCTCGACTGTCATCTCGTCGCCGGCGACTTCGACTATTTCCTCAAGATCCGCGTCGGCGACATGGAGGACTTCAACCGTATCCATGGCGAGCAGCTGATCGCGCTGCCGGGCGTGCGCCAGACCCGCACCTTCTTCGTGATGAAGGAAGTCGTCGACAACGCGCCACTGGAGTTTTGAGCGGAAGCTATTGATGCGCGATCCGCATCATGAGAGATTCAGGTGATGCAGTCATTCCCCTTCCGCCACCTCAATCCGGCCGGGCCGGCCTATCGGCGCGGTTGGGTGGACGAGGCGGTCGCCGCGATCGAGGCCGACCAGTGCCGCACGGCCGACACGCATCTGATCCGGCTGATCGTGCCGGCGCTGTCAGGCATCGACATCTATCTGAAAGATGAGTCCACGCATCCGACCGGCAGCCTGAAGCACCGGCTCGCGCGCTCGCTCTTCCTTTACGCGCTCTGCAACGGCCATATCCGCGAAGGCACGCCTGTCGTCGAGGCCTCGTCGGGATCGACCGCGGTGTCGGAAGCCTATTTCGCGCAGATGATCGGCGTGCCCTTCTATGCCGTGATGCCGCGCACGACCTCGGCCGAGAAGATCGCCGCGATCGAGCATTACGGCGGCAACTGCCATCTGATCGACGACGGCCGCGCGCTGTATGCGGAGGCCGGCGCGCTGGCCGCACGGCTGGGCGGCCACTACATGGACCAGTTCACCTTCGCCGAGCGCGCCACCGACTGGCGCGGCAACAACAACATCGCCGAATCCATCTTCACGCAATTGCAGGGCGAGCCGCGCCCGCTGCCGGACTGGATCGTGATGGGCGCGGGCACCGGCGGCACCTCGGCCACCATCGGACGCTATTTGCGTTATCGCCAATATCCGACGCGGCTGTGCGTCGCCGATGTCGAGCATTCCGCTTTCTTCGACTGTTTCAGCTCGCAGGATCGCTCCCATGTTTGCGACCGCCCCTCGCTAATCGAAGGTGTCGGGCGGCCGCGCTGCGAACCTTCTTTTGTGCCGGGCGTGGTCGACCGCATGATGAAGATCCCGGATGCGGCAACGATCGCGGCGATGAACGTGCTGTCGCGTCGGCTGCGCCGCGCGGTGGGGGGCTCTACAGGCACCAACTTCCTGGCGCTGTGCCGGCTCGCCTCGGACATGCGAAAGGCGAATCAGACGGGGTCGCTGGTGACGCTGATCTGCGATTCCGGCGAGCGCTACCGGCAGACCTATTATGAGCCCGCCTGGCTGAAAGCGCGCGGTCTCGATCCGGCGCCGTTCGAGGCGGCCTTGTCGTCGTTCCTCGATACGGCGCAGCCACTGGCGCTCGAGTTCGAAGACGTAACGAATCCGCAGAACTTGCGACATCCTGGCGCCTGATAGCTGGCGCCTGCCTGCCATTTGCAAAATTGCACGGCCGTCACGGCAACTTCACTTGCCTTGCGCGTGCGTGCGGGCGAGTTTCGCGCCTTCTCAACGAGGAGACCTGCCGTGCGCCTGCCCATTCTCGATCCGAAAGACCTGAGTGCCGAACAGAAGCCGCTCTATGACGACATGCGAGCGGGCATCAAGGACCACTTCAAGGGCTTTGTGAACATGCGCGACGATGGCGCGCTGCTCGGGCCCTGGAATCCATGGATCCGCGAGCCGCGTTTTGGCAAGCCGGTGTGGGAGCTGGTCAAGGCGATCGCGGCGAACCCGCTGCTGCCGGCGCCGGTGCGCGAGGTCGCGATCCTCGTCACCGGCTCGCATTTCCGCTCCGGCTACGAGCTCTATGCGCATGTGCTGGTCGCCGAGCAGCGCGGCCTCTCCGACGAGAAGCTCGCGACCATCGTCGCTGGACAGCGGCCGGTCGATCTCACCAAGCAGGAAGCCGTCGCCTACGACGTGGCGTCCGCATTGGTCAGCGGCGGCGTGCTGCCGGAACTGACTTATCGGGCCGCGGTCAAGGAATTCGGCGAGCACGGCGCGGCCGAACTGTCCTATCTCGTCGGCGTTTACTGCATGGTGTCGGTGACGCTGAACACGTTCGACGTGCCGGTGCCGGAATAGATCGACGGTGCGATCACTCCGCCGCCTTGTTCATGGGCGGCGGGGGCGACCAGGCGACGCAGCGGTTGCGGCCTTCGGCCTTTGCCTGGTAGAGCGCGTGATCGGCCGCGCTCATCAAGGCGTCGATGCCGGACATGCTGACACTTGCTTCCGCAATGCCGATGCTCACGGTGACGCCGAACTGAATTTGATCGGCGGCGATCTGTGCGCTCATCACGCGCTTGCGGATGCGATCGGCGACGATTCTTGCACGCGACAGGCTGGTTTCGGGCAGCAGAATCGCGAACTCCTCGCCGCCGAAGCGGCCGACGACGTCCGATTTGCGCTTGCCATCGAGGCATGCGGCCGCCACGGCCTTGATCGCCTCGTCTCCGACCGCGTGACCATAGCGGTCGTTGACCGACTTAAAATGATCGATGTCGAGCATCAGGACCGAAACAGAGCGGTAGTAGCGCTGGAAGCGGCTCCATTCGGCCTCAAGCGAGCCCAGCAAATGGCGGCGGTTATAGAGGCCCGTGAGCGGGTCGGTGGTGGCCAGACGCTCCAGCATGTTGGCCTTGTTGGTGAGATCGGTAATGTCGACATAGGTCAGCATGCGGCCGCCGTTCGACATCGTGGTGCAGTGGGCCCTGATCCGCCGCGCATCCGGCGTCTGGAGGTCGCGCACATGATCGCCCGCCTTGACCTCGGCGACGCGCTTGACGGGAAATTTCGCCAGTTCGTTCGCCGGCAGATCGGGCGCGCTCGCACGGTGCACCCGGCTGACCAACGATGCATAGGTCGGGCGGGCGGCAGCTTCCTGTTCGCTCACCTCCCAGAACCGCCGCATGCGCCGGTTCATGAAGCTGGCATTGAGATCGCGGTCGAGCAGCAACACGCCGTCCTCGACATTCTCGAGGGCGTCGCGCAGCAATTTCAGCTCGTCGGAGTAGCGCACGATGTCGGTGACCGGCGTATAGGTCAGCATCCGCCCGCCGTTGGGCAGAGGCGTGCATTGCATCCGAACGACGTCGCCGCTGGTACGGCGCAGGTCGCGCGGAGACGCATCGCCTACCTGTATTTGACGGACGCGCTCGGCGACATAGGCCTCCAGCTCGGCCGGCGGAATCTCGTAGGCTAGCGTATCGCGGCCATGATGCATCAGCGTCACAAATGACGGGTTGCTGTTGGCGACTTCATCCGGCAACAGCCACATCTGCCGGAACGCCCGATTGATCAATTGCGCGCGGAGATTGGCATCCAGCAGCACGATGCCCAGTGGGACGAAATCAAGCGCTGCGCGAAGCGCCAGCATCTGTCCGCGTATCAGCGAATCGGTCCGCCGCTCCTGCTCGTCCACGGTCTTCGCCTCGACATGATCTTCCGCTCCGAGCGCAATGCCGACCTGACGGTCCGACCGCCAGAGCACATGGCAGGAGAGGATTTCCTGGCCTGCGAGCCGGAGCTGGAACCGATCGGGCACGCCGAGGCTGCTCTGCACCTCCAGCGTCGCGCCGTCTTCGGACATCCGGCGCACGACGCAATCGATCGTCGACTGACCGAAGTTGAAGAAGATCTGGCCGGCGAGGAACGTTCGTTCCGATACCAAGCGGGGCATTCCCAACCTCCCAGGCGAAAGCGGCCCAGTTTGCCCGAAGCTTACTTGCAGAAGGGTAAGCTGGTGCGCGATTTTGCGAGAGGGCTAATAATTGGTTCACGCATCCGGCCCTCGTCTACCCGATGGCGGAACTGCCTGCTGGATGGATTGTGATCGCCCGTGTGGTCACGCGGTGTCCGCAATCGGTGGACGGTGCGAATGCACGCAGGTACGTTGCCGTGACCGCACGGACACATCCTCCGCCAGAGTGCAGGCCGGACACTGGAGAACGACAGCCATGGACACGTCACGCCGCATCCTGCTCGCCGGACTGACGGGACTCGCCGTTGCGCCGAGCGTCGCAGCAGCCGCCCCCTCGGCCGCGTCCGACGACGTGACGGTCGCCGAAGAGCGCTTTGCGCGCATGATCGCGGCTGCGCATGCGCCCGAAATCACCTGCGCGTGGCAGGCGGAGCGTTATGCGGATTCGCATTGGCCAAGCTACGTCGCGGCGGCGCGTTCCGTCATCGAGGCGAGAGCGTGAGGCATTCTCTTTCCTCTCCCATTGCGGGAGGCGGCAGCACCAGGTGCTTCACGTTCCCACCGCCCGCCTGACCTGCTCACCGATCTGCGACAGCACGAGCTGCGCCTGCGGCAGAATTGCGCCCATGGCGTGGAAATTGTGGACCATGCCCTCGTGGCAGACGTGCTCGACCGCGACACCCGCCGCGAGCAGCTTGCGGGCATAGGCATTGCCCTCGTCGCGCATCGGGTCGAACTCGGCGGTGTGGATGATGGCGGTCGCCAGGCCCGCAAGCCGTGTCCCGCGCAGGGGCGAGATGCGGGGATCGGCAGCGTCCAACGCCTCGGGCAGATAGTCGGCGAGATCGGCTTCGATCGTGACGCGGTCGATCAGGTGGCCCTCGGCGAATGCTTGCCGCGAAGGCGAGGCCTCCTCGAAATCCAGCACCGGGCAGATCAGGCATTGCGCGACGATGGAAAGGCCTGCGGTCTGCGCCGCCTCCTGACACACGATCGCGGCGAGCGTTGCACCGGCGGAATCGCCGCCGAGCACCAGACGCCCGGCGTCGATGCCGAGCGATGCGGCCTCGCGCGCGACCCATTCCGTGGCGGCGATCGCATCGTCCACGGCGGCGGGGAATTTGTGCTCGGGCGCCAGCCGGTAGTCGACCGAGATGAGGCGGCAACCGGTCGCATGTGCCAACGCTGCCGCGATGCGGTCATGCGTAGCGATGCTGCCGGCAACCAGCCCGCCGCCGTGAAAGAACACGAAGCCGGGCGCGCGATCATCGGCACCTGCCGGTGAATAGAGGCGATAGGGCAGCGCACCGCCGGGACCAGGCAGCACGCCGTCGGACGTCGCCACGTCAGGCGCATCGGCGCGCGCGAACTGCATCAGCTTTGCCAATGACTGGCGCCGCGCTTCCACGCTGGGCCGGCTCCGTGCCTGCGGCGCAGCCGCAGCCATTATGGTCAACAAACGCTTTGCGAGCGGATCGAGCGGCATGGTGCTTCCTTTCCCCTCCCGGGAGGGTAACTCACCATTTTCCCGCGGGGAATCATTTAGAAATTACGCTCAATAGTGGCGCTATAGTGCGGCACCACGCCAAGGGGAGAGGCCGGTCATGGCCGAGATCAAAAAGCCCATCGCCTATTCGCCGAGCTGGACCTTCTTCGAGGGCAAATGGCATGACGGCAATGTGCCGATCATGGGCCCGCGCACGCATGCGGCCTGGCTCGGCTCGGTCGTGTTCGACGGCGCGCGTGCGTTCGAAGGCGTCGCGCCCGATCTCGACCGCCACGTCGCCCGCGCCAATCAATCCGCGATCAACTTTGGGCTGAAGCCGGTGGTCGACACCGGAACCTGGATGACACTCGCAAACGAGGGCATCGCGCGCTTCGCGCCAAATGCCGAGCTCTACGTCCGTCCGATGTACTGGGCGCGGAACGGATCGGGCGGCGGCGTGCTGTTCGATCCCGAGACCACCGATTGGTGCCTGTGCATCTACGAGGCGCCGATGCCGAAGCCCGTCGGCAACGCGATCACGCTGTCGCCGTTCCGCAGGCCCACCGCCGAATGCGCGCCGGTCGAGGCCAAGGCCGCCTGTCTCTATCCAAACAATTCGCGCGCGCTTGCCGAGGCGGCCTCGCGCGGCTTCCAGAACGCGCTGATGCTCGACATGCTCGGCAACGTGGCGGAGTTCGGCAATTCCAACGTGTTCATGGCCAGGGACGGCGTGGTCTACACGCCGGTGCCGAACGGCACCTTCCTCAACGGCATCACCCGCCAGCGCGTCATCAGCCTGCTTCGCGCCGACGGCGTCACCGTGGTCGAGAAGACGCTGCGCTATGCCGACTTCCTCGCCGCCGACGAGATCTTTTCTACCGGAAATTTCGCAAAGGTCGCGCCGGTGATCCGCATTGACGATCGCGAGCTGCAGCCGGGCCCGCTCTACATTCGCGCGCGCAAGCTCTATTGGGACTTCGCCCATGCGGTGAAGCTGGCGGCTTGATTCGCGCTGCTGCCGTCGTCCTGGCGAAAGCCAGGACCCATTAGCCCAGAGAGCAGTTTGGCGAAGATTCGTCGTTCGGTACGTCTAGCGCCCACAATCGATAAATCACGCGGTATGGGTCCTGGCTTTCGCCAGGACGACATCGTTGTGGTTCGTGAGCAACGCAAACGGCCGTGGTGCGCGGGGCGCGCCTTACGACGAGACCTACTCGTCCTTCTTCGACATCCGCTCGAGGCGTTCCTGCATGTCTTTCATCTGCTGGCGCAGATCGTCGATATTGCTGTCCTTCGGGGCTTCGGCGGTCGGCTCGGGCGTCGGCTCCGCGGAGCCCGCGGGGCGGGCCGCACCGGGCGCGAAAGGCTTGAACATCGAGAAGGTCTGCTGGAACAGCTCCATGTTGCGGCGGACCTGTTCCTCCAGCGGCGCAAACGGGGTTCCGGACAGCGAGGTGGCGATCTGCTTGCGGAACTTCTCCTGCTCCTGCGTGAGCGACGCGATGGCCTGCTCCAGATATTTCGGCACCACCATCTGCATGCTGTCGCCGTAGAAGCGGATCAGCTGGCGCAAGAAGGTGGTCGGGAGCAGGTTCTGGCCGGCCTTGTTCTCCTGCTCGAAGATGATCTGGGCAAGCACGGAGCGGGTGATGTCGTCGCCGGTCTTGGCGTCGTAGACCAGGAAATCTTCGCCGTCCTTGACCATGGAGGCGAGGTCTTCCAGCGTCACGTAAGTGCTCGTCCCGGTGTTATAGAGCCGGCGGTTCGCGTATTTCTTGATTGTGGTGGGTTGGTCTGATTTCGCCATGGGCTCTCACTTGCAAGACGCGGAGAACGGGAACCTGACGGGCTATGCCGCAGGGCGGGAAGAGTACGCAACGCAACAAAATAAGCATTTTCAAAGGGGTCACGCTACCGTTTTGTGCGCCACGGTTAATCGGGCAGCAAAAACGTGCTTGCGAAAGCGCCAAGAACGCTATTTTGAATGCGCTGCGGGATGAATTCGGCCGCCGGCCGATTGACATGCCTCAACGACGTTAACAGGATGCCGTCCGAGACTGGCGAGCCGTTTCCCCAGCCCCGTCTGCCCCCATACAACCCAGGAGATGCCCATGTCAGACGATGTCGTCATCGTCAGCGCCGCCCGCACCCCGGTCGGAAGCTTCAACGGAGCGTTCGCAACCCTTCCCGCCCATGATCTCGGCGCCATTGCCATCAAGGCCGCGCTGGAGCGCGGCGGCATCGAGCCCGGCCGGGTCTCCGAAGTCATCATGGGCCAGATCCTGACCGCCGCCCAAGGCCAGAACCCGGCCCGTCAGGCTTCGATCAATGCCGGCATTCCGGTCGAGAGCCCGGCCTGGGGCGTCAACCAGCTCTGCGGTTCGGGCCTGCGCACCGTTGCGCTCGGCTATCAGGCGCTGCTCAACGGCGATTCCGAGATCGTGGTCGCCGGCGGCCAGGAATCCATGAGCATGGCTCCGCACGCCCAGTATCTGCGCGGCGGCGTCAAGATGGGTGCTGTCGAATTCATCGACACCATGATCAAGGACGGTCTGTGGGACGCCTTCAACGGCTATCACATGGGCAACACCGCCGAGAACGTCGCGCGGCAGTGGCAGATCACCCGCGCCCAGCAGGACGAGTTCGCGGTCGCCTCGCAGCAGAAGGCGGAAGCTGCGCAGAAGGCCGGTAAATTCAACGACGAAATCGTTCCCGTCACCATCAAGGGACGCAAGGGCGATGTCGTCGTCAGCGCCGACGAATATCCGCGCCATGGCGCAACGGTCGACGCGATGGCGAAGCTTCGCCCCGCCTTCGAGAAGGACGGCACGGTCACCGCGGGCTCTGCTTCTGGCATCAATGACGGCGCTGCCGCCGTGGTGCTGATGACGGCCAGGCAGGCCGCCAAGGAAGGCAAGAAGCCGCTCGCGCGCATCGTGTCCTGGGCGCAGGCGGGCGTCGATCCGAAGATCATGGGCTCGGGCCCGATCCCGGCCTCGCGCGCCGCGCTGAAGAAGGCTGGCTGGAACGTCGGCGATCTCGACCTGATCGAGGCCAACGAAGCCTTCGCGGCGCAGGCCTGTGCCGTCAACAAGGACCTCGGCTGGGATACCTCCAAGGTCAACGTCAACGGCGGCGCGATCGCGATCGGCCATCCGGTCGGTGCCTCCGGCGCGCGCGTGCTGGTGACGCTGCTGCACGAGATGCAGAAGCGGGATTCGAAGAAGGGCCTCGCCACGCTGTGCATCGGCGGCGGCATGGGAATCGCGATGTGTGTGGCGCGCGACTGAGAATAGTTGACGCGTCATTTGTGCGTGCGCTGCACACGTGACTGAGTGCGTTGCACGCGATTAAAAAGGCAGCCGTTGCAAATCAAATATTCTTCGCAACCGTACAAGCCTCGACTAAAGAGAAACGCCCGGCTCGACGCCGGGCGTTTTGTTCTTGATGTCCGTCAAACCAACCGCATAATCCACCGTTAAAAACGATCACACAGAAACGTCCGAAGAGTCCAAGGGAAGGAAATACGATATGGCACGTGTTGCATTGGTGACGGGTGGTACGCGGGGCATCGGAGCTGCGATCAGCAAGGCGCTGAAGGCGGCCGGCTACAAGGTGGCGGCGAGCTATGCCGGCAACGACGCGGCGGCGGAGACGTTCAAGGCCGAGACCGGCATCGCCGTCTACAAATGGGACGTCAGCAGTTTCGATGCCTGCGCCGAGGGCGTGAAGAAGGTCGAGGCCGAGGTCGGCCCGATCGACGTGCTCGTCAACAATGCCGGCATCACCAAGGACGGCGCCTTCCACAAGATGAGCCTCGAGCAATGGAGCGCCGTGATCGGCACCAATCTCGGCTCGCTGTTCAACATGTCGCGCCAGGTCATCGAGGGCATGCGCGGACGCAAGTTCGGCCGCATCATCAACATCTCCTCGATCAACGGGCAGAAGGGCCAGTTCGGTCAGGTGAACTATTCCGCGGCCAAGGCCGGCGAGATCGGCTTCACCAAGGCGCTCGCGCTGGAGAATGCCAAGGCCGGTGTGACCGTCAATGCGATCTGCCCCGGCTATATCAACACCGAGATGGTGCAGGCGGTGCCGAAGGACGTGCTGGAAAAGGCCATCTTGCCGCTGATCCCAATCGGCCGTCTCGGTGAGCCCGAGGAAATCGCGCGCGCAGTCGTGTTCCTTGCCGCCGATGAGGCCGGTGCCATCACCGGCTCGACGCTGACCGTCAACGGCGGCCAATACATGGTGTGATGCGCAGGCATCACGTTCGATCGTAAAGCCAACGACTCGTCATGCCCGGGCTTGTCCCGGGCATCCACGGCCTTACAACAACCGTCGCCACAAAAGAATGTGGATGGCCGGGACATAGGCGATCGGAAGCAACGCCGTCCTTCAGACGGCTCTGCCCGGCCATGACGAGAGTATTTGGCCAAATGACTCCCCGCACCGCGACGCTGATCGGATTGACGGCGATCCTGATGTGGTCGCTGCTGTCGATGATGACGGTGGCGACCGGAAAGATCCCGGCCTTCCAGCTGGCCGCGATGACGTTCGCCATCGGCGGTCTGGTCGGCCTGCTCACCTGGATCGGCCGCGGCGAGGCGACCAAGAGCCTGCGTCAGCCGCTGGCCGTGTGGGCCGTCGGCGTCGGCGGACTGTTCGGCTATCATGCGCTGTATTTCCTCGCGCTGCGTTTTGCGCCGCCGGCTGAAGCCGGCCTGCTGAATTATCTGTGGCCGCTCCTGATCGTGCTGTTCTCGTCGTTTCTGCCGGGCGAGCGACTTGCCGTGCATCACGTCGTCGGCGCCGTGCTCGGCCTCGTCGGCACCGTGCTGCTGTTCGCCGGGAACACCTCCGGCTTCACGCAGGGACAATTGCCGGGATTGGCCGCGGCCTTCATCGCAGCCTTCGTGTGGGCGATCTATTCGGTATTGTCGCGGCGATTGAAGGCGGTGCCGACGGATGCGGTCGCGGGATTCTGCCTCGCCACCGCGATGCTCGCCGCGCTGATGCATGGACTGCTTGAAACCACGGTGTGGCCGGACACGAGCTTGCAATGGCTCTCCGTCATCGCGCTCGGCATCGGTCCCGTCGGTGCTGCGTTCTACGCCTGGGACATCGGCATGAAGCGCGGCGACATCCGCGTGCTCGGCGCCGCGTCGTACGCGACGCCGCTGCTCTCGACCGGCTTCCTCATCGCCGCCGGATTCGCTAATGCCAGCGCCAATATCGCCGTCGCCGCGATCCTGATCGCCGGCGGCGGCCTGATCGCCGCGAAGGACATGGTGCTGCGGAAGCGATAGCGTCATTGCCGGCGCAAGCCGGAGCGACGGTGCCTTAAGGCTCCCAACCCTTCGGCGCGAGTTCGAACTTGGCGAACTCGAATGCTGGCGCCACGGTGCAGCCGACCAGGGTCCACTCGCCGGTGGTCTCCGCCGTCTGCCACGCATCCGCCGGCACGATCGCCTGTGGCCGCTCGCCGTTCAACAGATCCGTGCCGAGCCGCACCTCGTGCTGGGAGCAGCCGTCATGGGCGATGCGCAGCATCAGCGGGCTGCCGGCGTAATAGTGCCAGCTCTCGACCGCATCGATGCGATGCCAGTGCGAGCGCTCGCCGCGCGCAAGCAGGAAATAGATCAGGGTCGAACGCGCGCGGCCGTTGGCGTCCGTGGTCTGGTCGCGAAACGTCTCGCGGTAATGTCCGCCCTCGGGATGCGGGCGGAGTTCGAGGCGCGCGATGATCTCGGCTGCGGTCGGCATCGATTCCCGTCAGGATTTGCTTTTCAAGATTTGATCTTCAGGACTTGTTCTTGCGCTCGCGCAGCTCGCCGAACACCGCGGTGGCATCCGCGCCCTTCATGTGCAGCCTGGCTGCGACCGAGGGTTCGTCGGCGCGCAGGAACACGTTTGTCCGCTTCTCGTCACCAAGTAGCGAGGGAATGGTCGGCTTGTTCTCGGCCCGCAACCTCGCGACCTCCGCCGCGCGCGCCTGCAGCGCCGCATTGTCGGGGTCGACGGTCAGTGCGAACTTGACGTTGGACGCCGTGTATTCATGGCCGCAATAGAGCTTGAAGTCGTCGGGCAGGGCACGCAGCTTCAGAAGCGAATCCCACATCATCGGATAGGTGCCCTCGAACACGCGGCCGCAGCCGATCGAGAACAGCGTGTCGGCGGCGAACAGCGCTTTCTCGGTGTCGAACACGTAGGAGATGTGGTCGAGCGTGTGGCCGGGCGTCTCCAGTACGCGCCCCAGCAAGCTGCCGACCTTGACGATTTCGGCATTGGCGACGCGCAGGTCGACGTCTGCGATTTTGGTCGTCTTGTCATGCGGCGCGACGACGCGGCAATTGTATTTCTGCTTGAGTTCGGCGACCCCGCCGACATGATCGCCATGATGATGGGTGATCAGGATATCGGTGAGCTGCCAGCCCTCGCGCTCGAGCGCCTTCACGATGGGGCCGGCCTCCGGCGCGTCGATCGACGCGGTCGCCTTGGTGTCCACATCGTGGATCAGATAACCGAAATTGTCGTTTAAACAGGTGAAAGTACGAATTTCGGCGGCCATGTCATCTCCATCGCGCTCAGCACCGTCAGACAAATATGGCGTTAACGTTGCGCAGGCAATGCAATATTCCGCGCGCGGGGGCCACCTCGTGCATGTTACATTGCGGTCATGACCATTGATGTCGTCGACCTCCGCGAGTTCTACTCCCGTCGCCTCGGGATTGTGGCGCGGCAAATGATCAATCGCGGCATTCGGGAGCGCTGGCCGCGCGTCGATGGCCAGCGGGTGCTCGGCTTCGGCTATCCCACGCCCTATCTCGGGTTGTTCCGCGAGGACGCGGAGCGCTGCATCGCCTTCATGCCGTCGGCCCAAGGCGTCCTGAAATGGCCGACGGGACGGCCGGCGCTCGCCTCGCTGGTGGATGAGTTCTCGCTGCCGCTTCCCGACGCCGCGGTCGATCGCATCCTGCTGGTCCACGCACTGGAAATGTCGGACGATCCGGCCGCGCTGCTCCGTGAGGCATGGCGTGTGCTGTCGCCCTCCGGTCGCGTGATTGCGGTCATCCCGAACCGGCGCGGGGTGTGGACCCGCACCGACAGCACGCCGTTCGGTCACGGCCGGCCCTATTCGCGCTCGCAGATCACCGACCTGTTGCGCCAGACCTGGTTCACCCCGACCGCCTGGGGCGAGGCGCTGTTCATGCCGCCCTATGCCGGCGGCTGGGTGCTGAAATCCGCACAGATGTGGGAGCGCGCCGGCGCGGCGCTGTCGCTGCCCTTTGCCGGCGTGCACATCGTCGAGGCGACCAAGCAGGTCTACCGCGCGATCCCCGCCAAGCGCGAGCGGGCGCGGCTGATTCCCTCGCTGGCGAAGCCGGTGCTGGTACCGTCCTCGACGACGGCGACGCGCAGCTAAAAACAAATCGTCCCGGACATGCCGGGACGATTCAATTCAGATCAGGATTTGGCGCAGGATGTCCGGCGAAAGGTTTACTCGCCGGGGGCCACTTCGTCGCTCGAGGCAGCCGGAGCGGCTTCGCGCTCGGGGCGCGGGCCATTCGGCCGGCGGCGCCGCCGCGGAAAGCGCTCGCCACCACCACCCTCGAAGCCGGCCTGGCCGGGCGCGCCGCCGCTCACCTGCGGCTGCGGGCCGGTGATGAAGGAGGGCAGACGATCGACGCTGACCGCGTCGGCGACGACGGGCTGGGGCTGGTTCAGCGGCAGCGGCTGCGGCTGATATTGCGGCTGCGGACGATGGTCGCGTTCGCGATGCTCGCGCGGCTGCTGGTTGTCGCGCTGATAGTGGTTGTCGCGGGGCTGATGATCACGCGGCTGATGATCGCGCTGGCCGTCGCGGTCGCGCGTGAAGGGCTGCGGTGGCGGCTGTGGGACAAAACCCGGCTCCTGGCCGAAGTTCGAGAAATTCTCGCCGTCGTCCTCGCCGTCGTCGCCGCTGCTGTTGCTGATGGGCTCGTCGCCGCGCGGCTGCTGGTTCTGCCGGAACTGTTCCTGAGCCGTCGCGATCAGGCGAAAGTAATGCTCGGCATGCTGGTAGTAGTTCTCGGCCGCAACGGGGTCTCCGGAGGAGCGCGCGTCGCGCGCGAGTTGGAGATACTTTTCAGCAATATGCGAAGCCGTGCCGCGGATCTTGATGTCGGGTCCGTTGGACTCGTAGACCCGGGTCATCGGGTTCTGGCCGCGCCGGTTATTATTGTTGTTATTGTTATTATTATTGTTGCGGTTGCGCATCCGCTGCTTGTTCTGACCGTTTCTCATGTCCTGCCTTTAATTCCAGCCCTAAAGGTTGCACGCATTACTGATTGCCGAGAGTGACCTGATGACAGCGGTTCACATCGCTTGCGCGCAACCGCACGCAAGAGCGGATTGATCCCTGCCGATGTTCGTCGACCGTCGCGTTCAACAAAAGACGCGTTCCCCACCGCCAGCATCCATCGCCAGCGAACCCATTCATATCGCCTGCCGAAACAAGCCCTGCTTTGTTGCGTAAATCTTCAAGCGCAATATCAGGCTTTCGTTCACGTTGCGGTCGGTAAGCAGCGCAGCTCAAAAGGCCATCGCGCTCAACAGGACCTGCGGCTTGGAACCATTATCAGTAAGCTCTCGCCCGAGAGCCCGGCTTTCGCCCGTAGGTCTACGGGGCCGGCACCGATGTGTTGATCGGAAGGTAGTCGTTCCCAAGGGATATTCCAAGAGGTTTTTTGCAGCCCAATCCGGCTTTTATGGGGGCATTTTTCGGGCCGAAACCGCCCGTGGGATGCCCGCCAGATCTGCCTTGGGCGACCTGTCCACGACCAACGCGGCAGCAATCATCAAGGTTTCAATATTTCGGGCCTGGCCCTGTCCGGCCTCGACGATCAGTGCGCCGCCTGGGGCGAGACGTTCAGCCGCCTGCGGGATCAGGGCGCGATAGGCGTTGTAACCATCATTGCCGCCGTCGAGCGCCAGATGCGGATCGTGCTCGCGCACCTCGACGCTCAGTTTCGGAATTTCGGCCGACGGGATGTAAGGCGGGTTCGACACGACGAGGTCGAACGGGCCGCTGAGCGCGGCTGCGTAGGAGCAGGCGACGAAGCTGGCGCGGTCGGGGAGGCCCAGAGCCGCGGCGTTGTCTCTGGCGGTCTTGAGCGCGGTCAGACTGAGATCGGTGCCGACGCCGACGGCGCCGGGAATTTCGTGCAGCAGCGCGAGCAGGATGGCGCCGGAGCCGGTGCCGATATCGGCGATGCGCGGGCGATGGAGGGCTTGCCGCTCGCGAAAGATTTCGAGTGCCAGTTCGACCACCGTCTCGGTATCGGGGCGCGGCACCAGCGTCGCCTCGGATAGCTGGAACGGCAGGCCCCAGAATTCCCGGGCGCCGAGAATGCGGGCGACCGGCTCATGCGCGAGCCGGCGTTGCGCATATGCTTCGAGCCGCGCAGCCTCTTCAGGTGCGAGTTGCCGGGCCGCCTGCGTCACCATGCCGGTCAGATCAAGCCTTAGCGCAGCCCCGACGAGCAGGCGCGCATCGAGGGCGGGCTGCTCGATGCCGGCCGATTGCAGCCGTGCCGCAAGCGCGCGCCGCGCACTCTCGATGCTATGTCCGGGATCGAAATCTGTCGCCAATGGAACCATCCTGCCTGGCATCGTGGATAGATCGGCTGGCTTGCTTGCGTCAACGGAAAGGAGCGCGTCAGATCCCGCCTCGCAAACGAAGGAGGGTCCATGACGCCCTACGACGATCAGAACGTCTTCGCAAAGATCCTGCGTGGCGAGATCCCCTGCTTCGAGGTTTTCCGGGACGACCACAGCCTCGCCTTCCTCGATATCATGCCGCGCTCGCCCGGGCACACGCTGGTCGTTCCCCGGGCGCCGGCACGTGGCATCCTCGACGTCGCGGATGACGACCTCGCCGCGGTCGCCCGAACCGCCAAGCGCATCGCGATTGCCGCGATGAAGGCGTTCGACGCGGAGGGCATCATCCTTCAGCAGTTCAGCGAGCCCGCCAGCGGTCAGGTGGTCTTTCATCTGCACATGCACGTCATGCCGGTGAGGGCCGGAATCGAGCTGCTACCGGCGCAGACACGCAAGGAGGACATGGTGGTGCTCGCCGCTCACGCCAGGCGAATGATCGCCGCTCTCTAGACGCCGAGATAGCGCTGGAGCAGCTCCGGCTGGGCCTTGAGCTCCCGCGCCGGCCCCTCGTGCACGATGTGTCCGTTGTTGATGATGTAGATCCGCGTCGCCAGCGCCAGCGTCGCCGCCAAATTCTGCTCGACCAGCACGATGGTCTGGCCGGCGGCGGCGAGCTCGCGGCAGGCCTTGACGAGATCGTGGACGATGACGGGCGCGAGCCCCTCGAACGGCTCGTCCAGCAGCACGATCTTGGGATCGCGCACCAGCGCACGTGCGATCGCGAGCATCTGCTGCTCGCCGCCGGAGAGCTCGGTGCCGCGGTTGTTGCGCCGCTCCTTCAGCCGCGGAAACATCTCGTAGATGCGGTCGAGCGGCCAGCGTTTGGGCGCCGTGATCCCGGCGAGCAGAATATTCTCTTCCACCGACAGGCTGCCGAAAATGCGGCGCTCCTCGTGCACGAGCTGCATGCCGGCTTGCGCGATTCTGTGGCTCTTGCGCCCGGCGATATCGATGCCGTCGAATTTCACGCTGCCGCTACGCGGCGTCACGACACCCATCAGGCTCTTCAGCGTGGTGCTCTTGCCAGCGCCGTTGCGGCCGAGCAGCGCCACCACCTCGTGACGCGCGACGTGCATGGCGACGTCGAACAGGATGTGGGAGTCCCCGTAATAGCTGTTCAGGCCGTTGACCTCGATCAGGCTCATGCCGCGATCTCTCCGTGCACGCCGCCGAGATAGGCTTCTTGGACGGCGGCGTTGGCCTTGATTTCCTCCGGCGTGCCGGAGACCAGCACCCGGCCTTCCTGGAGCACGGTGACGCGCTCGACCAACTCGAACAGCGAATCCATGTCGTGGTCGATGATGATCATGGTACGGCCGCGCGCGATCGACTTGAGCAGCTTGACGGTCTCGACACGCTCTCGCGGGCTCATGCCGGCGAGCGGCTCGTCAAGCAGCAGCAGGCGCGGCGACGTGGCGAGCGCAAGCCCGATTTCCAGCCTGCGCTTCTCGCCATACGCAAGCTCGGACACGGGCGTGTCGGCACGACGAGCCAGGTTCACCAAAGCGAGCGTGTGCGCCACCTGCTCCGTCAGGCCCTTGACGCCGGCGAGCGTGCGGAACAGGTCGAGCCGGAATTTCCCGCGCAGCTCGGCCAGCGCGGCGATCGTCAGGTTCTCCCGCACCGTCAGCCCCGTGAAGAGCTGGTTGACCTGGTAGCTTTTGGTCAGTCCGAGCTGGCAAACCTCGGTGACCTTCAATCCCGTGATGTCGCGCCCCTCGAACACGATCTGACCAGAGCTCGGCGCGATCTCGCAGGTCAGCATCTTGAAGAAGGTCGACTTGCCGGCACCATTGGGGCCGATGATCCCGCGCAATTCGCCCTGGTTGACGCTGAAATCGATGTCGCTGTTGGCGATGAGCCCGCCATAGCGCTTGGTGAGGCCGGTGGCTTTGAGGATCGGTCCGGAATAGACGGGATGCGCGACCTCCTTCGCCTGCATTGGCGCGGGGGGGAGTTGCTGCGCGGCCTCGCCGTCAGCGGCCTCCTGCTCCATCTCCGCATCCGTTCGCTTTCGCTTGCCTGAGACGAGGCGGTAGAGATCGGCAAGACCGCCGATGATGCCGCCGCGCAGGAAGCAGACCAGCAGCACGAAGACGACACCCAGCACCAGCTTCCAGGCCGCGCCGAGGCCCAGCGCGGACTGGAGGAAGTCCTGAAGGAAGAGCCAAACGGTTGCGCCGACCAGCGGTCCGAACAGCGTGCCCCTGCCGCCGATGGCCGTCTGCATCACGAGCTGGCCCGAGGTGTCGAAGGTGAAGGCGTCGGGCGGCATGAAGGCCTGGAGCACGCCGAGCAGTCCGCCGGCGAAGCCCGCGTAAGCGGCTGCGATCACGAAAGCGGTCAGCTTGTAGCCGTGAATGTTATGGCCGACGGCCGTGGCGCGCAGCGGATTGTCGCGGATCGCACTCAGAATCGCGCCGACCGGCGAGCGCACGATCCTGAGGGCGATGACGACGCCGACGAAGTAGCACAGCGCAATGAACTGATAGAGCGACCAGCCATTGGTGAAGTGGATGGAGGTGAAGCCGAGATCGAAGCTCGGCGTCGGTACCCCCGGCAGGCCATTCTCGCCGCCGGTGAAATCGGAAAGTGGATTGAACTCGACGAAGAAGAACACCTCCGCGATCGCCACGGTGATCATCGCGAAATAGATGCCGGTGCGGCGCAATGCGATCAGGCCGATCAGGTAGCCGGTCGCGGCGGCCGCGATCATGCCGATGACCAGCGCGCCCAGCACGTTGCCGAAGCCTGCACGCGTCAGAAGGTAGGCGGCGACGAAGCCGCCGGTGCCGTAGAAGGCGGACTGACCGAACGAGAGCAGGCCGGTGAAACCGAACAGGATGTCAAAGCCGAGCCCGAACAGGCCCCAGACCAGGATCCTGTTCACGGTGTTCGGCGCGAAGCCGAGATGAGGCAGCACGAAGGGGGCTGCGATCAAGCCGATCGCAGTCAGGGCTTCGATCAGGAAGGGGCGTTGCTTGAGCATCAGGTGATCGCTTACTCGCGGCCCTGGACGCCGAGCAGGCCATGCGGTCGTACCACGAGCACGAGCGTCATCGCCGCAAACAGCATCACATAGGCATAGCCGGGGTTGAACATGGAGGTGACGCTGATGATCTCGCCGGCGATCAGGCCGCCGAGAATTGCGCCCGGGAACGAACCGACGCCGCCGATCACCACCACCACGAAGGTCTGGACCAGGATGTCGTCACCGATGCCCGGTGTCAGCGAAACCACCGGCGCATTGACGATGCCGGCAAAGCCGGCCGCCATTGCGCCGATGCCGAACACGATCATGAAGACGCGGTAGACGTTGATGCCGAGCGAATCCACCATCACCGAATCCTCGATGCCGGCGCGCACAATCATGCCCAGCCGGGTCCGGTAGAGGACGATGAACAACGCGCCGAGCGCGACCGCGACGATCCCGACCACGGCGAGGCGATAGGTCGGGTAGAACATGAACCCGAGATTGGTGATGCCCTGGAACAGCGCCGGCGGCGGCACCAGCTGCGACTGGCTCGAGAAGATCAGGCGCACGAGCTCGACGAAGCAAATGCCGAGCCCGAAGGTCACGAGCAGCTGATCCTCGTGCGGACGATGATAGAAATGGCGGATGATGACGCGTTCCATGAGAACGCCGAGCAGCATCACGAACAGGGAGCCCGCGATCACCGCGAGGATGAACGACTCCGTGTACTGGTAGGCGACGAAGCCGGCATAGCCGCCGATCATGAACATCGCGCCGTGCGCGAGGTTGAGCACCCCGAGCGTGCCGTAGATGATGGTCAGGCCTGAGCTGATCAGCGCGAGCAGGGCGCCGAGCGCGAGCCCGTTGAACAGCTGTGAAACGAGGTTGGGCCAACTTATCATGCGACAATCGCTGTTGTGGCGCGCGAGGGTGCGCGTCAGAAAAAGGTGACGCCGCGGGACTGGAGTGCAGTCCGCGGCGTCACACGGGTTCGCGAGGTCTCAGCTGTAGTCGCCGAGATGGCAGCCGAAAGCGTCGGGCTTCTGCATCAGGCCTTCGCCCGGGACGATCTCGACGACGTCGTACCAGTCTTCCTTGTTTTTCATGTCCTTCTGCTGCTTGCCCTTGACGATGATCACCGGGCGAACGCACTGGTGATCCTCGGGGCGGTAATGCACGTCGCCGACCAGAGAAGGAATCGTCTCGCCCTTCTCGTAGGCCTTGATCACGTCAGGCGGACTGAAGCTGCCGGCCTGCTCGCACATGTGCGCCCAATGGGCGAAGCTGACATAGGCGTTCTCCGCGCCCCATTCCGGCTTGTAGCCGTACTTCTTCTCGAATGCTTCGTTGAACATCTTGGCCAGCGGGAACTTGTCCTCGATGGTCCACCAATAGTCGGTGGCGGCGTAGACGCCTTGCATCAGGCCGCCGGTCTCGCGTGCGATGAAAGGCACCTGGTACGGCACGACCAGCTTCATCTTGTCGAGCACGCCGAACTGCTTGGCCTGCTGAGTGGACAGCACGGCGTCGTGCCCCCAATTGACGTTGATGAGCACGTCGGCGCCGGAATTCGCGACGTTCAGCAGGTATGAGGAATAGTCGGGGGCGCCGAGCGGGGCGACCTGGTTGGTCACGGTGGTCCAGCCGGCCGTCGCGAGGAAATCCTGCATCGATTTGGTAACGGTGTGGCCGTAGGTGTAGTCGGGCGTCAGATACGCCGCCTTCTTGCCCTTGCCGAACTCACGTACCATCACCGGGCCAATCGCCGCAGCCGCAGTCTGGCCGTAGAAGTTCTGGCGAAAGCCGTAGCGGACGCAATCCTTGCCAGTGGTATCGTTCGAGCCGGAAATGCCGCACACGAAAATCACGTGTTCGCGCTGGGCGAGCTTGTTCAGCGCCACCGCAACGGCGCTCGACGTGCCGCCGGTGATCATGATCGCCTTGTTCTCGCTGATGAAGCGCTGCTGCGCCTGCACCGCCTCGTTGGGCTTGGCCGCAGAATCAGCGACGCCGAACTTCAGCTCCTTGCCGAGCACGCCCTTGCTGGTCTTGGGCGATATCTTCTTGATCAGGTCGTGTCCGCTGTTGATGTGCTCGATCGCAAGTTGATAGCCCTTGAGCTCATCTTCACCCTGCACGGCATAGGTACCGGTGCGCGGCACCGAGATGCCGATGAAGGCGGTGGAACCCGAGACCCCCGCGGGGTAGGAGCCGATCGCCGGCTTGTCCTCGGCAAACGCCGGCATCGCCGGCAGCATCGAGCCGCCGATGAGGCCCGCGGTGGTCTGAAGCAGGCCACGGCGCGAGAGGCCGCGGCGGATGAGATTGTCAGTCATGATCGTTTCCTCCGAACATCGTTCTTGTTTGCAGGCAAAGCACGACCTGTCCGGCGGCAGCCGGCCTCGAGGGCCTGCCCGCGCCGGGCACGTCACATCCGCGTGTAGCTCTTGGGCGTAAGCATTGCTTGTGAACGCCTTCTGTCAATTTCGTCTTTGGTCGAACGCCGAAAATTATCTCATGAAAACATATCGTATCACGATATATGTTAGTCTTTGTGAGTACGAGGCTGGCGGGTTCGGCGAGAGAAATGGCGCGGCAGACGACAGTGGCGGGTACCCGGAAGCGACGGTCGTGGCCGCAAGGTGCGGAGCGGCAGGAGACGGCGTGGCCGGAAGAGGTGAGCGGGCAGCGCGCGACACCGCAGTCCGGCGATCCCTCGCGCATGCCCGATCCGCGCAACTGGCCGGCCGGCCGGCGGGGGCCCGTCGTCGGCCCCGTTCAGGCGAAGCGCGCACCCGGTCCGATGCAGAAGCTGAGCGTGCGCGCCCAGAACGTCCTCAAGGAGCTCGCGGTCGAGCTCACCGCCGAGCAGCCGCCGAAGGGGAACTGGTCGCCCTCGCGCGAATTGCTGCTTGCGCTGACGGCCGAACGCCTCGCGACCGCGCGCAATTGCGGTCCTCACACGATGAGGGAAATCATCGACTGGGCGCAGGGCTGCGGCGTGACCATCAAGCCGGTGATCCCACCCGGCGGCTCGCTGTCGCAGATGTGGGCGGAGATGATTACCAATGCATCCGCCGGTACCTTGACCAGCTCCGAGATTGCCGGAGCGCTGCAGCGCTCGATCCGGCGGAAAAGCGTCCGCATCCCGATCGCGTTTCAGGTCATCCTGGTGAAGATCCTGCTGTCCAGCTTCGAATAGATCGACGGATAGCTGTGTATCCGGAGTTCCCGCTGGTTGGTCCCCGCGCTGCTGCTTGCTACTTTGGCTGGGCTGCCCGCGTTGCCGAGTGGCACGAACGGAGGGGCGCGGCATGGTTCGGGCGAAGAAGGCGCAGCCGTCCACGGCGGCGAAGCCTGCGGGGCCTTCACGCGGCCACACAATGCGCGACTCCGACTATGCTGGGCTGGCGCAGTTCCGCTACCAGATCCGGAGCTTTCTGGCGTTCAGCGAGGCAGCCGCAGCACAGCAGGGATTGACGCCGACGCAGCATCAGGCGCTGCTTGGGATCAAGGGCTTTGTGCGTCCGGGTCCTGCGACCGTCGGTGATGTCGCGCGATTTCTGCTGATCCGGCATCACTCCGCTGTGGAACTGATCAACCGCCTGGCGAAGCTCGGGCTGGTCAGCCGCATTGCCGACCCTGAAGATGCCAGACGCGTTCATCTCAAGCTGACGAAAAAGGGTGAGCAGAAGCTCCAGGCGCTTTCTCGGAAGAACCTCGAGGAGCTCCGCCGCGCCGCGAGCCCGGCATTGAGCCGGCTCCTGAAGTCGTTCCGCGCCTCCAGCGGGGCCTGACGCGACGTCAGATCCTCACGCCGCGGCGCCTTGGGCGGCGAGCTGCGCGGCCTGGTGCTCGGTGGTCAGCGCGTCGGTCAGTTCGCCCAGCGCTTCGCCCGCCATCACCTGCGGCAGCTTGTAGAGCGTCAAATTGATGCGGTGATCGGTGACGCGTCCCTGCGGAAAATTATAGGTGCGGATGCGCTCGCTGCGGTCGCCGGAGCCGACCTTCTCCTTGCGCTCGGCCGAGCGCGCCGCGTCGAGGCGTTGCTGCTCGGCGTCGTAGATGCGCGAACGCAGGATGTTCATGGCGGAAGCGCGATTCTTGTGCTGCGAGCGGCTGTCCTGCATCATCACCACGATGCCGGTCGGGATGTGGGTGATGCGGATCGCCGATTCGGTCTTGTTGACGTGCTGGCCGCCGGCGCCTCCGGCGCGCATGGTCTCGATACGCAAATCATCGTTCCTGATCTCGACGTCGACCTCCTCGACCTCGGGCATCACGGCGACGGTGGCGGCGGATGTGTGGATGCGCCCTTGCGTCTCGGTGTCCGGCACGCGCTGCACCCTGTGCACGCCGGATTCGAATTTCAGCTTGGAGAACGCGCCGCGGCCCTGCACCTCCGCGATGATTTCCTTGTAGCCGCCGACGCTGCCTTCGCTGGCCGAGATCACCTCGACCTTCCAGCCCTGCAGCGCCGCGAAGCGCTCGTACATCCGGAACAAATCGCCGGCGAACAGCGAAGCCTCGTCGCCGCCGGTGCCGGCGCGGATTTCCAGCACCACGTTGCGGTCGTCCATGGCGTCCTTCGGCAGCAGCGCGACGCGGATTTTCTGGACCAGTTCCTCGATCTTCGGCGTCAGCTCGCCGCGCTCGGCCTCCGCCATGGCGCGCATCTCCGCATCGGTCGCGGGATCGGCGATCAGTGCCTCGGTGTCGGCGAGCTCCTTGACCGCCGAACGATAGGCCTTGACCGCTTCGATCAGCGGCGTGAGCTCGGCGAGTTCACGGGTGATCTGCACATAGCGTTCGGAGGCGAGCTGGCCGAGCGATTCGGCCTCGAGCGAGGCGTGATGCGCGAGCAGGACGTCCAGTTTGGCTTCGGGCAGTGACGACATGGGTTCAGTCTCAAAATGCGGGAAAGGGGCGAAGGCGGCAGGAAGGGGGCGACAGGCCCGCTACAACGCCAGGCCTTCGGCCTCGGCAAATTCCGTCAGCTTCTGCCGGATCGAGACGCTGCCGGCGGGCGCGTCCAGCAAAGGGCCGAGCATCGCTTCGGCCTTCTTGGCGTCGAGATCGATCACCATCGCCTTGACCGGGCCGAGCGCGGTGGCGGAGAGCGACAGCGAGCGATAGCCCATCGCGATCAGCGCGAGCGCGCCGATCGGCTTCGACGCCATCTCGCCGCAGAGCGACAGCGATTTCTTCGCCTCTTGCGACTTGCGCGCAATGTCGCGCAGCGCGCGCAGGATCGGCGCCGACATGGTGTCGAAGCGCTCGGAGACCTTTGCGTTGCCGCGGTCGACCGCGAACAGGAACTGGAACAGATCGTTGGAGCCGACTGAGATGAAGTCGACCTTCTTGAGGAGCTCGTCGAGCTGATAGAGCAGCGCCGGTACCTCGACCATGGTGCCGATGTCGATTCTTTCAGGCAGCGTGTGGCCGTGCTGGCGCAGATAGGTCAGCTCGCGTTCGACCAGCGCCTTCGCCGAATCGAATTCACCGACCTCCGAGATCATCGGGAACATGATGCGCAGCGCGCGTCCGCCGCCGGCGCGCAGCAGCGCGCGGATCTGGCCGCGCAACAGGCCGGGACGGTCGAGCCCGAGACGGATCGCGCGCCATCCGAGCGCTGGATTCTCCTCGATCACCGCTTCCATATAAGGCAGCGCCTTGTCGCCGCCGATGTCGAGGGTGCGGAAGGTGACGGGCTTGGTGCCGGCGGCATCCAGCACGGTGCGATAGAGCGCGAGCTGGTCGCTGGTGCGCGGCAGGCTCTGGCCGACCATGAATTGCAGCTCGGTGCGGAACAGGCCGATGCCGGCGCTGCCGGTGTCTTCGATATGCGGCAGGTCGATCGCGAGACCCGCATTGATCATCAGCTCGACCTTCTGGCCGTCTTTGGTGACGCAGGGCAGGTCGCGCAACGCCAGATACTGGGCCTGGCGGCGGGCGCGGAAGCGCACGCGCTCCGCGAAGGCCGCCTCGACCTCCTGCGATGGGCGCACATAGATCATGCCGGAGGTGCCGTCGACGATGACGGCGTCGCCGGGATCCGCGATACCGGGCGCGTTCGGGACTTCGCCGACCGCGGGAATGCCGAGCGCGCGCGCCACGATCGAAACGTGGGAATTGGCGGTGCCTTCCTCCAATATGATGCCGCGCAGGCGCTTGCGGTCGTAGTCGAGCAGCGCCGCCGGGCCCATCGCGCGCGCGATGACGATGGCATTGTCGGGCAATTGTTCGCGTGACGGCGCGTGATCCTGGCCGACCAGCTGCCGCATCAGGCGATAGCCGAGATCCTCGAGATCATGCAGCCGGTCGCGCAAATAGGGATCGGTCGAGCGCAGCATGCGCGCGCGGGTGTCGGATTGCACACGCTCGACGGCGGCTTCCGCCGTGAGGCCGGTGGCGACCGCCTCGTGCAGCTTGTGCGACCAGCCCTGGTCGTTGGCGAACATGCGGTAGGCTTCCAGCACCTCGCGATGCTCGCCGCCTTCCGCCACGTCGCCGCGCTCCAGCATGCGGTCGAGATCGGCCCGTAGCTTGGCGAGCGCGGTGTCGAGCCGCTTGATCTCCTTCGGCAGGTCCTCGGCGATGTAGTCCTTGATGACGACGCGCGGCTCGTGCAGCACGACATGGCCGAGTGCGATGCCTTCCGACAGGATGGCGCCGACCTTCTGCGCCGAATGACGCGCCGCGGGCTCATGGCCCGGCTGGGCCAGCGCAGACAGCTCGCCGGAGGCGATCAGCTCCGCCAGCACCATCGCGGTGGTCTGAAGCGCCTCGAGCTCCTCCTCGACATAGTTGCGCTTGGCGCGGTTCTGCACCACCAGCACCCCGAGCGTGTTGCCGGCCCGCAGGATCGGCACACCGAGAAAGGAGTGGTAGATCTCTTCGCCGGTCTCCGGGCGGAACGAGAAGGCCGGATGGCTCTGCGCGTCGCTCAAATTGAGAGGCGTTGCCTCGCTGGCGACCAGACCGACAAGGCCCTCATGGGCGCTGAGCACGGTGTGGTGCACTGCCTCGCGATTGAGGCCTTCGGTGGCATAGAGCTCGAGCGTGTTGTCGACGCGCAGCACATAGACCGAGCACACCTCGGCCACCATGTTGGCGGCGATCAGCACCACGATCTTGTCCAGCCGCTCTTGGGCCGAGACCTGCTCCGCCATGGTTTCGCGGAGCCGTCTCAACAAGACGCGGGGACCTCCCGACGCGCTCCGCATGAACCGTCAATCTCCTCCGTCTGCCGGGGCCGAAAGGACCCGCGGCGGCTCGCCCAGAAATCCAGAAAAACAACAAGTTTGCTCGTCCGGCGCCGGCCCCGGCGGTTGCCTGAGCCGAATCAGCACCGCCTCAACTGGGGCACAGTTTCCGGCAGCCCACCCTGTTCGCCGTATAGCGAATTGGGGCTTGTTTTGCCAAGCAAAACGCCTGCCAAACGCGAAAGTGTGGAGACCCCAGCGTTTGCTGCGACCGCTAAGAGAAAATTAGCCTAAGACTGATCGAGACCGTAGAGCGTGTGCAGGGTGCGCACCGCAAGCTCGGTATAGGCGGTGTCGATCAGAACCGAGAATTTGATCTCGGAGGTTGTAATGGCCCGGATGTTGATATTCCGTCCCGCGAGGGCCGAGAACGCTTGGGCGGCAACGCCGGCATGGCTGCGCATGCCGCTGCCGATCACCGAGATCTTGGCGACATCGGTCGCGGTGTCGAGCCGGGCATAATTGATCTGGCTCTTGGCCGCGGTGATCGTCTCCTTGGCCCTGGTGTAGTCGGCGGCCGGCACCGTGAAGGTGAGGTCGGTGGTCTTGCCGTCCTCGGAGACGTTCTGCACGATCATGTCGACGTTGATGTTGGCATCCGCGAGCGGGCCGAAGATCGACGCCGCCACGCCGGGCTTGTCCTCGATCTGGCGTACCGAGATCTGGGCCTCGTCCTTCGAAAAGGCGATGCCGGTGACGACGTGGCTTTCCATGATCTCCTCCTCGCTGCAGATCAGCGTGCCGGGCGGCTGGTTGGCATGCGGGTCGATATCCTCGGGCTTGTCGAAGCTCGAGCGGACGAAAATCGGCATGTTGTGGACCATGCCGAGTTCCACTGAGCGGACCTGGAGCACCTTGGCGCCCTGGGATGCCAGCTCCAGCATGTCTTCGAACGCGATCTTGTCGAGCCGGCGCGCTTTCGGCACGATTCGTGGATCGGTTGTGTAGACACCGTCGACATCGGTGTAGATGTCGCAGCGGTCCGCCTTGACGGCGGCGGCGATCGCCACGGCCGAGGTGTCGGAGCCGCCGCGGCCGAGCGTGGTAATGCGGTTGGTCTCGGGGTTGATGCCCTGGAAGCCGGCGATCACGGCGACTTCCTTGCGCTCCCTGAAGCGCTTGATGATCTCGCCGCCGTCGATACCCTCGATCCGGGCCGAGGCATGGGCGTCGCTGGTCGTGATCGGGATCTGCCAGCCCTGCCAGGAGCGGGCCTGGATACCCATGCCCTGAAGCACGATGGCCAGCAGGCCGGACGTCACCTGTTCGCCCGATGCGACCACGGCGTCGTATTCGCGCGCGTCGTGCATCGGCGAAGCCTCGGTGCACCAGGCCACCAGCTCGTTGGTTTTACCGGACATCGCTGAGACGACCACGGCCACTTCATGGCCGGCGTCGACCTCACGCTTCACATGGCGTGCGACGTTGCGGATACGTTCGATGTTGGCGACGGATGTGCCGCCGAATTTCATCACGAGGCGGCTCATGACGACGCGTGCATTCCCTCATAAGGATAAGTATGGTGACCGCGCTGGACGGGTGCCTGCGATACCGACCGCGCGTATACAGAGGGGCGGGGCCGGGGGCAAGCGGGTTCCTGCCCGGGCCAATCCGGGCAATGGGTTAATCGAGGTCATGGCGCGTTATATCGACGAGATCCTGCAACCGGGCGAGCGGGTGCTGTATTCGACCAATGCGCACTGGATCTTCTATTTGCCGGCGATCCTGGCCTGGATCGTGGCGCTGGCCCTGTTCGTCTTGTCCCGGCAAACGATCGTCGAGGGGCTCGTGCTGCTCTGTCTGGTCGCGGCCGGCCTGGTGGCTCTGGCGGCGCTGTACTGGACCGTGAAGGGCTGGTTCCATCGCTTTACGACCGAGACCGACGTCACCAATTTGCGGATCGTGCACAAGACCGGCTTCATCAAGCGCCGCACCTTCGAGATGGCGCTGGACAAGGTCGAGAGCGTCGATGTGAATCAGACCATTCTTGGACGCATTCTCAACTACGGCGACGTGACCATCAATGGCGTGGGGGAAGGTCGCGAAACCATCCGGACCATCGCCTCGCCGCTCGCCTTCCGCAGTTCGATCAGCACGCGGTAGGACCGCGCGTAACAATGAGCATGCAGCAAAATACTTCCGCTACCGCAAGCCCGCAGCCGGGCTCGACCGTCGACGCCGCCGAGATCGCGAAATTCTCAAAACTTTCAGCCGAGTGGTGGGACCCCAACGGCAAGATGGCGCCGCTGCACCGGATCAACCCGCTGCGGCTCGGCTACATCCGCGATGCCGCCTGCCGCAAGTTCGAGCGCAATTTGCGCAGCCTCAACTGCCTCGGCGGTCTGCGCGTGCTCGACATCGGCTGCGGCGCCGGCCTGCTCTGCGAGCCGCTGTCGCGCTTGGGTGCGCAGGTCATCGGCGTCGATCCGTCGGTCAGCAACATCGCGGCCGCAAAGCTGCATGCCGACAAGGCGCATCTCGCGATCGACTATCGCTGCACCACGGTTGAGGAGATCGACCCGCGCGAGCGCTTCGACATCGTGCTGGCGATGGAGGTGGTCGAGCACGTCGTCGACGTCGGCGTTTTCCTGAAGCGCTGCGCGGCGATGCTGAAGCCGAACGGCCTGATGGTGGTCTCGACGCTGAACAGGAACTGGAAGAGTTTTGCGCTCGCCATCGTCGGTGCCGAATATGTCCTGCGCTGGCTGCCGCGCGGTACCCACGAGTGGAACAAGTTCGTCACCCCCGACGAACTGACGAAGTACCTGCTCGACAACCGCTTGGTCATCACCGAGCAGACCGGCGTGGTCTACTCACCCTTCGCCGACAAATGGACCCTCTCGTCAGACATGGACGTGAACTACATGGTGGTGGCGGAAGGCATGGTGTGAGGCCGGGCTGCATCCAAACATTCGTCGTCCTGGCGAAAGCCAGGACCCATTACCCCAGGGTCTAGTTAGGCGAAGGCTGATAACCACGAATCTTCGCCAAATCACTCCCTGGGGTAATGGGTCCTGGATCTGCGCTTCGCTTGTCCAGGACGACGATTGAGTTTGTGGCGAAAGCATCGCTCCTATGACGTGGGCGTGATTGACCTGCCTGAGTCCCGGCGGCACTTTGGCCGCAATCATTGGTCCTCCCACCCATTTTCCCATGTTCACCATCGCCAGCCTCTGGATTCCCTTCACAGTCATTGCCGCGCTTGGCCAGGTCGCGCGCAATGCGATGCAGCGGTCGCTGACGAAGCCGCTGGGGACCTGGGGGGCGACCAATATCCGCTTCCTGTTCGGCTTCCCGTTCTCGCTCCTGTTCCTGGCAGTGGTGCTGGTCGCCACCGGCGATCATCTCGGCATGCCGCCTGGTGTGTTCTGGCCGTGGCTCCTGCTCGGCGCGCTGAGCCAGATCGTCGCGACCGGCCTGATGCTGCTCGCCATGAACGACCGCTCCTTCGTGGTGACGACGGCCTATTTGAAAACCGAAGCCATTCAGACTGCCATCTTCGGCTTCGTCTTCCTCGGCGATCATCTGACATGGCTCAAGGTACTTGCAATCGTGATCGCGACAATCGGCGTCGTCATCACCGCGTTGCGGCCCGGTGGCGAGAAGAGCTTTGCCGAACTGAAACCGACGATCACCGGCCTCGTCGCGGCCGCGGCCTTCGCGCTCTCTGCGGTCGGCTTCCGCGGCGCCATCATCAACGTGCCGGATGTCTCCTTCGTGACGGCGGCATCGTTCACGCTGGTGCTCGGCCTGTTCGTGCAGACGCTGATCCTGACGATCTATCTGCTCTGGCGCGCGCCGAAGGTGCTTCAGGCGATCCTGGGGCTTTGGAAACCATCGCTGCTCGCCGGCTTCATGGGCGCCTTCGCCTCGCAGTTCTGGTTCCTGGCGTTCGCGCTGACGGCCGCCGCCAATGTCCGCACCCTCGCTCTGATCGAGGTGCTGTTCGCGCAAGGTGTGGCGTACTACTCGTTCAAGCAGCCGATCGCGCCGCGCGAGGTTGTCGGCATCGCGCTGATCGTGATCGGCGTGGCGATGCTGGTGGGAGTCTAATTCCGATCTTCCGGCAGCGTCGGCAGCGGAGACACCTCGATGCCTTCGTCGATCAGCGACTTGGCCTCGTCGGGCGAGGCTTCGCCGTAGATCGGACGGTGCTCCTTGTCGCCGTAATGCATCGCGCGGGCTTCATTGGCGAATCGCTCACCGACATTGTCGGCGTTCTTCACGATGTGGTCACGCAGCTCTTTGAGCTTGGTGCGCAGCTCGCGCTCCTGCGCCAGCAACAGCGAGGTCGGTGCGGATTGCGCAGCCTCGGGCGCGGTCGTCGTGGCGGTGGGCTCAGGCGGTGGCGTGGCGCGTCCGCGGCCCTTCTTGCCAACGATGCGCGGCGCCATGATCGCCTTGTCGACCTTGGCCGAGCCGCAGATCGGACAGGTCACGAGCTTGCGCTTCACCTGAGAATCGTACGCGGCCGAGCTCTGGAACCAACTCTCGAAGTCGTGGCTCCGGTCGCAGCGGAGCGCGTAGCGGATCATGCCGATCCCCGCACCAGGTGCAGGTGGTCCGGCCCCGCCTTGGGGTCGGCGACGCCGAAGCGGCGACCGTGCTGGAGCGAGGGGATCGCGCGGCGCGCGGTCTCGACCTTGGCCGGATCGATTTTCGCCATGATGATCCCGGGCTCGACATCGCCTTCGGCGAGGATCTCGCCCCAGGGATCGATGATCAGCGAATGGCCATAGGTCTCGCGCTTGTTCTCGTGCAGGCCTGCCTGCGCCGCGGCGAAGATGAAGCAACCGGTCTCGATCGCGCGCGCACGCAACAATACGTGCCAATGCGCCTCGCCGGTCTTGCGGGTGAAGGCCGAGGGTACCGTGATGAAGTACGCGCCGCTTTCGGCCAGCGCGCGGTAGAGCGCGGGGAAGCGGACATCGTAGCAGATCGTCAGCCCGACGCGGCCCCAGGGCAGGTCGGAGATCACGGCCGTCTCGCCCGGCTGGTAATTGGCGGATTCGCGATAGCTCTCGCCGTCCGGCAGCTCGATATCGAACATGTGGATCTTGTCGTAGCTCGCGAGCACATTGCCCTCGGGCCCGATCAGGAACGAGCGGTTGACCGCTTTCTCGTCGGAAAAGCGCAGCGCCAGCGAGCCGGCATGGATGTGGATCTTCAGTTCGGCAGCGAGCGCCCGGTACGCCCTCAGCGAGTTATCGTCATCCTGGCTCTGGAGGTGCTCGAACAGGGCCTTGCGGTTGAGCTGCATCATGTTGCTGACTTCGGGCGTCTGCACGTAGTCGGCGCCATTGGCTGCAGCCTGGCGGATCAGCCTGGTGGCCTGCTCGAGGCTCGGCTCGGGCATCAGGCCGGTGCGCATCTGCACCATCGCCGCCGTGAACGTCCTGTTGTCGCTCATGACTCCGCCTTGACGCTTTCGAGCATGCCGTCGAGCTTGCCTTCGCGATCGAGTGCGTAGAGCTCGTCGCAGCCGCCGACATGGGTTCCGCCGATCCAGATCTGCGGGAAGGTGGAGCCCTCGCCGGAGCGATCGTACATCTCCTGGCGCCAGGACGGGTTCTTGGCGATATCGAACTCCGTGAAGGTCGCCTTCTTGCGGGTCAGCAGCGACTTGGCGGCGGAACAATAGCCGCAGCCCGGCCTCGTGTAGATCTCGACAGCAGCGGTCATTTGGTCTGGCGCTCTCATGTCATGAATTCATTGAATTATATGGGACTTCACCGGCTCTCGACAACCCGGGCAAACACCAGCACGTCCACTTGCGCTGCCTTGGCCCGGAGCAGGGCCCGTGCGCAGGCATCAAGCGTCGCACCCGAGGTCAGGACGTCGTCGATGAGGACAATGCGCCGACCCTGGACGTCCGCCTGGCGGTCGGGGGATACCTGGAATGCGCCCTGCACATTGGTGGCGCGCTGGGCCGTGACAGGCCGATCTGCTGCTCGGTCGCGCGTACCCGGCGCAGCACCTCAGCCTTCGCTTTCACCCCGCTCTGCCGCTCGATGATCCCCGCCAGCGCGCCGGACTGGTTGTAGCGGCGGCGCCAGGCCCTTCGCCAATGCAGGGGAACGGGCACCAGCATGTCGGCCTCGGCGAGCAGTTCGCCGCCCGCGCGCGCCATCCAGCGGCCCATGGCGGGGGCCAAATCCGTGCGGTCCTGGTATTTCAGCGCATGCACCAGGGTGCGCGCGACGTCGTCATAGCGCACGGCGGCGCGCGCCCGCTGGTAGGCCGGCGGGCTCGCGATCGCCTCCATCGACAGCATGTCGGGACCGGGATCGTACACAAAAGGAATGCCGAGCCGCGGGCAGTGGGGCCGTTCGATGAACGACAGCCGCGCCCAGCACGCCGCGCACACGCCCTCGCCGTCGACCGGCTCGCGGCAGGACACGCACAGCGTCGGCAGCGCGATGTCGAGCGCAAGCCGTGCCGCACGCGACAGCACGTGGCGGCCAGCCGTCCATGCGGCACGCAGGGGGGCGGCGATGGAACGAGAAGGGGCGTGAGCGGCTTCCATGGGACGAGGCTAGCGTTCTGTTTGGCGGCGCTCAAGCGGCTGGATCGGTCTCGTGCCCTGGATGCAGCGCAGCGCCACTTCGGCGGTGCGCTGCAGAGCCGGGGCCCATCTCGCCGCATCGTGCCATGTCGCCTTCTGGATCCCGGCTCTGCGGAGCGTCACTGCGTGCCGCAACCCGTCCGGGACATGGGAGAGGAGATTGCAATCATCAGCATGATCGGCGTAACCAGCGGCATGGCTCAAGACCCGCAAACCCCGCCTGCTTTGTTCGATCGTGCTTTGCTGCGCGCGCGACAGCGCCGCGCGCAGGCGCAAGGTGCCGTGAGTTTCCTGCTGGATCGGGCCGCCGAGGACATGTCCGACCGGCTGGCGGCGGTGATGCGGGAGTTTCACACCGCGGCCGATCTCTGGACGCCCGGCGAGGGTCTCGCGGTGCTGCGCGCGCGGCTGCCCTCGATCGAGCGCATTGAGCTCGATGCGTCGGGTGCGGAGAAGCTGCCCTTTGCGCCGGAAAGCCTCGATCTCGTGGTCTCGGCGCTGGCGCTGCAATTCGTCAATGATCTGCCGGGGGTGCTTGCGCAAATCCGTCGCGCGCTGAGGCCGGACGGCCTGCTGCTGGCGGCGATGATCGGCGGCGACAGCCTGACCGAGCTGCGCCAGGCTTTTGCCGCCGCCGAGGCCGAATGCGAGGGCGGTGTTTCGCCGCGTGTGGCGCCGTTTGCCGATTTGCGCGACATCGGCGCGCTGTTGCAGCGGGCGGGGTTTGCGTTGCCGGTCACCGATGTCGACCGCGTCGTGGTGCGCTACGCCAACGCGTTCGCGCTGATGCAGGATATCAGGCGTATGGGCGCCACCAATGTGCTGATCGAGCGGCGCCGCACGCCGAGCCGGCGATCGACGCTACTGCGGATGGCTGAAATCTACGCGGAACGCTATGCCGATGCCGACGGCCGCATCCGTGCGACATTCGACATCATCTGGCTCTCCGGCTGGGCCCCGCATGCGAGCCAGCAGCAGCCGCTCAAACCGGGATCGGCGAAGGCGAGCCTGGCGGAGGCGGTGAAGAAGGCGGGGAAGGATTAATCCTCATGGTGAGGAGGCGCGTCAGCGCCGTCTCGAACCATGCAGGCCCCGCTCTCATCCGCAGCCATCCTTCGAGACGACCGCTGCGCGGTCTCCTCAGGATGAGGTCCGAGCTCACATCAGCAGATCGATCAAATGCGGGATCAGCGGAATGTCCGCGGGCGGCATGGGATAGTCGCGCAGCTTGTTGGCGCGAACCCAGGCCAGGGTCTGGCCTTCGCGTGGCGTGACCTGTCCCTCCCAGCGCCGGCAGATGTAGAGCGGCATCAGGAGGTGAAAGGTCTCGTAGCCGTAGCTCGCGAACGTCAGCGGCGCCAGGCAGGGCTCGGCGACGGTGATGCCGAGCTCCTCGTGGAGTTCGCGGATCAGGCTCTGTTCCGGCCGCTCGCCGGGCTCACACTTGCCGCCGGGAAATTCCCAGAGGCCGGCCAACGTCTTGCCCTCGGGGCGCTGTGCGATCAGGACGCGCTTGTCGGTGTCGACCAGCGCGCAAGCCACCACGAGCGTCAGTTTGAGATCAGCCATGCCTGGAATTCCGCTCGCCTGAAGGATCATCCGCAACGGTTGGTTAACCCTGTTACGGCCCGTGTTTCCGAGGTCTCCATAAGTCATATTTAATCCACGGTTCCTAGAGTGGAAACGCTGAAACCATTTCGGGCCAGATCCATGCGCGCTGAGTGTCGTACCATCTTCCGTCGGTTCGTCCGCGACCGGCGCGGCAATGTCGCGGTGATCTTCGCAATCTGCTGCGTCCCCCTGATCACGTTCATCGGCACCGCGATCGACTACTCCCGCGCGACGCAGGTCCGGGCGAAGCTTCAGGGCGCGGCTGATGCGGCCAGCGTCGGTGCGCTCGCCAAGGCATCGCCGGGGTTTATCGCCGCGGGCTCGATGACCACGGACGGCACGATCACGGTCGGCGTCGACGACGCCCAGAAAATCTTCGATGCCAATCGCGCCAACCTGACCGGCTATACGCTCAACAGCGTCACCCCGACCGTCGTCAAGACCGGCTCGACCATCAACTCGACCGTCTCGTTCACCGCCACCATCAACACCATGTTTCTCGGCCTGATCGGCAAGACCACACTGACCATGAGCGGCACGTCGTCGTCGACGGCCAACATGCCGCTCTATGTCGACTTCTATCTCCTGCTGGACAATTCTCCGTCGATGGGCGTCGCAGCGACACCGACCGACATAACGAATTTGCAGGGAAAGACGGGTGGATGTGCATTCGCCTGTCACGACACCACCAAGGCCGCCGGCACAAGCAACTACGACATCGCCAAAGCAAATGGCATCACGACCCGAATTGACGTGGTGCGCCAGGCGAGCGCGAACCTGATGGACACAGCCCAGAGTACGCAGACCTATTCGAACCAGTTCAGAATGGCGATCTACGATTTCGGCGCTTCTTCAGCGACGATCGGATTGAGAAATCTGTTCGCGCTCTCTTCGAGCCTGAGCTCCGCCAAGACGGCGGCGGGAAACATCGACCTGATGGCGGTTGCCGGTCAGAATGACGTCTATACTATCGACAAAGATACTCCCTTCACCACTATTTTTCCCGCAATCAATACCGCAATCGCCTCGCCTGGAGCAGGTACGTCCGCCTCACCGCTGAAGTATCTGTTTTTTGTATCCGATGGGGTCGCTGACGAAGCCAACTCGGGCACGACGATGTGTAGTGTCTCTTCTTCTTCGTATCCTCTCGCATCATCGAACCGCTGTCAGTCGCCGATCAATCCGGCGCTCTGCACGACCATCAAGAACCGCGGGATCAAGATCGCGGTGCTGTACACGACATATCAACCGCCTACTGACGGCTGGTACAACACATGGATATCGCCCTTTAACGCCGGGCCGTGGGGGCCGTCTCCGAACAGTAAGATCGCGCAGAACATGCAGAGCTGCGCGTCGCCGGGATTCTATTTCGAGGTTAGCCCCACCCAGGGCATTTCGGACGCGATGAACGCGCTGTTCAAGAAGGCACTCGCCGATGCGAGGATCGCGGGGTGATTTTGATCACCCCGCCCGATTGCGGGTTAAGAGGACTCACCATGAGTCCGGCTACGACCTGTAATCCCCGTTGATCGCGACATACTCCTTGGTGAGGTCGCAGGTCAGCACGCGGTCGCGGCCCTTGCCGAGGCCGAGCGAGACCTTGATCGCGATCTCCGGCGCCTTCATCGCTTCCGACACCTGCGCCTCGTCATAGGACGGATCGCGCGCGCCGCTCCTGGCGACGCGGATACCGTTGAAGGAGATCGAGAGCTTGTCGCGGTCCGCCGGCTCTCCGGCCTTGCCGACCGCCATCACCACGCGGCCCCAATTGGCGTCCTCGCCGGCGATCGCGGTCTTCACCAGCGGCGAGTTCGCGATCGACATCGCGATCTTGCGCGCCGAGGCCTTGGTCTTGGCGCCCTCGACGGTGATCTCGACCAGCTTGCGCGCGCCTTCGCCGTCGCGGGCCACCTGCTCGGAAAGATTGGCGAGCACCTGGTTGAAGGCCTTGACGAAGGCTTTCAGGCGCGGATCGCTGGCGCGGCTGATCTTCGGCGCGCCGTGTTCTGCGGCAGCACCGGTGGCAAAGGCCAGCAGCGTATCCGAGGTCGAGGTGTCGCCGTCGATCGTGACCGCGTTGAACGTGTCCTCGACGCCGCTCTTGAGCAGCGCCTGCAGCGCGCCAGGCGCGATCGGTGCGTCGGTGAAGATGAAGGACAGCATCGTCGCCATGTCGGGGGCGATCATGCCGGCGCCCTTGGCCATGCCGTTGATCGTGACCTTGGCCTTACCGAGCTTCACGGTCGCGGTTGCGACCTTCGGGAAGGTGTCGGTGGTCATGATCGCCTTGGCGGCGGCGAGATAATCGCCGGCCTCGGCAGTTTCAGCGAGCCGACCAAGCACGCCGTCGAACTTGGTCGCATCCAGCGGCTCGCCGATCACGCCGGTCGAGGCCAGGAAGATTTCTCCCTCGGTGCAGCCGACGGCCTTGGCCGCGATCTTGGCGGTCAGCGCGGTGGAGCTGCGACCGGTCTTGCCGGTGAAGGCATTGGCGTTGCCGGAATTGACCACCAGCGCGCGCGCCTTCCCGCCCTTCAGCTTGGCGCGGCACCATTCCACCGGCGCGGAGGGGCATTTCGACTTGGTGAAGACGCCGGCGACCGCGGTGCCCTTGTCCATCACCGCCAGCAGCACGTCGGTGCGGTTCTTGTAGCGGATGCCGGCCTCGGCCGTCGCGAGACGGACGCCCGCGATCACGGGCATGTCGGGAACGTGTTTCGGGGCGAGGGGAGAGACGGAGGAGGACATCGCGGGCGCCTTGATGGGATCTGGATATGCAGATGCCCGGCGCGGGGGCCGGGCATCACAAAGGCTTAGATACTCTTCACGTCACCGAAGTGACAGCGAATTCTTACTTCTTCGCGGGCGGCGCCATCTTGCTGTCGGACGGCTTCGCATCGGCAGGCTTGGCATCGGCAGGCTTGGCCGCATCAGCCGGCTTGGCGTCCTTGTTGGCCGCGTCCGCCGGCTGGTCCAGCCGCTCGACCTTGGCTTCCGCGCGCAGCTTGGCGACGTAGTCGGCCTGGGCCTTGCGGGTGACATACTGCTCGATCTGCGCCTTGACCTGCTCGAAGTCCGGCGCCTTGCGGTTGCGCTTTTCCTCGACCTTGATGACGTGCCAGCCGAACTGCGACTTCACGGGGTCGGAGATCTTGCCCGGCTCCAGCGCAAAGGCGACCGCCGAGAATTCCGGCACCATCTGCTCCTTGGTGAAGAAGCCGAGGTCGCCGCCGTCGGCCGAGCCCGGATCCTTGGACTTCTTCTTGGCCAGTTCGGCGAAATCCGCGCCCTTGTCGAGCTCGGCCTTCACGGCTTTGGCCTCGTCCTCGGTCTCGACCAGGATGTGGCGGGCGTGCACTTCCTGCTCGCCGGTGATCTGCTTGGAGGCCTCCTCATAGACCTTCTTCATGGCATCCGGGGTGGTCGCGGCCTTGCCCTCGCCGGCGAGCAGGCTGTCCATCAGCAGGCGGTTGCGGGCGAACGCGAGCCGCTTCTTGAACTCCTCGCCGTCGGCGACCTTCTTGTCCTCGGCGGCCTTGCCGACGATCTTCATGTCGATCAGGAAGGACAGGACGTTCTCGTCCTTGGTCGCCGGGTCCATCTGGGCGAGGCTCGGCCCGAGTTCCTCCTCGGCCATGGCGACGTCGCTCTTCTTGATTTCCGCGCCATTGACCTTCGCCAGCACCGGATCGTCGGCAGCCCGGCCGGGACCCGCGATCAGCGCCAGCGCAAGGCAGCCCACGAGGGCGGTGGCGAGGCCGAAGCGCAGGCCGGTTTTGGTTACCGGGAACGAGGTGGTCATGGAAAATCCTTTTGTTGAAGCAGGGGGCTGCTCGAGCGGGGCGGACACTCGCCCAATTCAGGGGGCCTTGGCAACGCGAAAAGTCTGTCAAAATGATGAATTAGCCGCAATGCACCCGCCGTTGACAAGGCCCTGACCGGGCCATATCTCTGCCCGGTCGCGTCCATGCGATGGCGTTTATTTTGCTGCGTTTTTGGCCGTTGAACCCAGACTTGCCCAACTCCCACCCATATGGCGGATGGACCCCCCGCAGTCCGGGCTCCGGCGCCCAGCAGGCGTCACGGTGAGTTGATAGGCAGGCGGGTGACAACCTCTTGGCTGCAACGCGAACGCGGTTGAATCGCGAACACAGGAACTAAGCATGATCGGCGCGCTCGCCCGCAAGTTTTTCGGCTCCGCCAACGACCGGCGGGTGAAGGGATATCAGTCCCGCGTCAACGCGATCAACGCGCTGGAGCCCGAGGTCTCGAAGCTCTCCGACGAGGCCCTCAAGGCCCGCACCGTCGAGTTCAGGAAGCAGCTCGCCGAGGGCAAGACCCTGGACGACCTGCTGGTCCCCGCTTTCGCCACGGTCCGTGAAGCCGCCAAGCGCACGCTCGGCCAGCGCCATTTCGATGTCCAGCTGATCGGCGGCATGGTGCTGCACGAGGGCGACATCGCCGAGATGAAGACCGGCGAAGGCAAGACCCTGGTCGCCACGCTCGCGGTCTACCTCAACGCGCTCGCCGGCAAGGGCGTCCACGTCGTCACCGTCAACGACTACCTCGCCCGCCGCGACTCCGGCTGGATGGGCCAGATCTACGGCTTCCTCGGCCTGACCACCGGCGTGATCGTGCACGGCCTCGACGATTCCGAGCGCAAGACGGCCTATGCCTGCGACATCACCTACGGTACCAACAACGAATACGGCTTCGACTATCTGCGCGACAACATGAAGTACCGGCTCGAGGACATGGTCCAGCGGCCGCACTTCTACGCGATCGTCGACGAAGTCGACTCCATCCTGATCGACGAAGCGCGCACGCCGCTGATCATCTCCGGCCCGCTCGACGACCGCTCCGACTTCTACAACACCATCGACGGCTTCCTGCCCAAGCTCGACAAGTCCGACTACGACGTCGACGAGAAGCAGCGCACGGTGACGCTGACCGAAGCCGGCATGGAGAAGATCGAGACGCTGCTGCGCGATGCCGGCCAGCTCAAGGGCGAGTCGCTCTACGACGTCGAGAACGTCTCCGTCGTGCACCACATCAACCAGGCGCTGCGCGCCCACACGCTGTTCACGCGCGACAAGGACTACATCGTCCGCGACGACGAGGTCATCATCATCGACGAGTTCACCGGTCGCATGATGCAGGGCCGCCGCTATTCCGAAGGCCTGCATCAGGCGCTGGAAGCCAAGGAGCACGTGCAGGTCCAGCCGGAAAACCAGACGCTGGCCTCGATCACCTTCCAGAACTATTTCCGGATGTACGAAAAGCTCGCCGGCATGACCGGTACGGCGCTGACCGAAGCCGACGAACTGTTCGACATCTACAAGCTCGAGGTCGTGGAGATCCCGACCAATTTGCCGGTCGCCCGTCTCGACGAGGACGACGAGGTCTATCGCACCCAGAACGAGAAATACGCCGCGATCCTGGCCGAGATCGAGCGCGCCAATGCGCGGCTGCAGCCGGTTCTGGTCGGCACCGCGTCGATCGAAAAGTCGGAAGTGATCGCCGAATATCTCAAGAAGCACGGCTATCGGCAGATCGATTTCGGCAACGAAAATTCGATGCAGAAGCTGTACGCCGCGGCCCGCGCCGGCAAACCGGCAAAGCTGTTCGCGGTGCTGAATGCGCGCTTCCACGAGCAGGAAGCCTACATCGTCGCGGAAGCCGGCGTACCCGGCGCGATCACGATCGCGACCAACATGGCCGGCCGCGGCACCGACATCAAGCTCGGCGGCTCGCTCGAAATGCGGATCCAGCAGGAGGCCGCTTCGATCGAGGACGAGGCCGAGAAGGCGAGGAAGATCGAACAGATCAAGGCCGACATCGAGCACTTCCGCGACATCGTGCTGAAGGCCGAGGAAGAGGTCGAGATCGAGCCGGCGAAGGGTTCGAAGCCCGCCAAGACCGTGAAGAAGCCCGGCGGCCTCTACATCATGGGCTCCGAACGCCACGAATCCCGCCGCATCGACAACCAGCTCCGCGGCCGTTCCGGCCGTCAGGGCGACCCCGGCCGCTCGAAATTCTTCCTGTCGCTGGAAGACGATCTGATGCGCATCTTCGGCTCGGATCGCCTCGACAGCATGCTGCAGCGTCTCGGCCTGCAGGAGGGCGAGGCCATCATCCATCCCTGGATCAACAAGGCGCTCGAGAAGGCGCAGCAGAAGGTCGAGGCGCGCAACTTCGACATCCGCAAGAATTTGCTCAAGTTCGATAACGTCCAGAACGACCAGCGCAAGGTGATCTTCGACCAGCGCGTCGACCTGATGAAGGACGACAGCGTCGCCGAGACCGTCGCCGACATGCGCCACGCCTTCATCGACGACCTCGTCGCCAAGCACGTGCCCGAGCACGCCTATGCCGAGCAGTGGGACGTCGCGGGCCTGAAGGAAGAGCTCAAGCGCGTGCTCGATCTCGACCTGCCGGTCGAGGACTGGGCCAAGGAAGAGGGCATCGCCGACGAGGAGCTGCTCACGCGCATCGAGACCCGCGCCGACGAGCACATGGCCGCAAAGGTCGCGCAATGGGGTCCCGACGTGATGCGTTACGTCGAGAAGACCATTCTGCTGCAGACGCTCGACCATCTCTGGCGCGAGCATCTGATCATGCTCGACCATCTGCGCCAAGTCATCGGCCTGCGCGGCTACGGCCAGCGCGATCCCTTGCAGGAGTACAAGACCGAGGCGTTCAACCTCTTCCAGGAGATGAGCGCGCATCTGCGCGAGGCCGTCACGGCGCAGCTGATGCGGGTCGAGATCGTGCCGCCGGAGCAGGAAGCCCCGGTGCTGCCGCCGATGGAAGCGCACAAGTTCGACCCGAACACCGGCGAGGACGAAATGGCGCTCGCCAGCGTCACGCTCGGAGCACAGGCCACCGACGCCGCGTTGCGCGATCCCAAGAACCCGGCCAGCTGGGGCAAGATCGGCCGCAACGAGGATTGTCCGTGCGGCTCAGGCAAGAAGTACAAGCACTGCCACGGGCGGTACGCGTAAGGTTTGAACGTGAGGCGCCGACGTCGGCGCCGCACTCTCCACTGTCGTCGCCCGGTCTAGCCGGGCGACCCAGTACGCCGCGGCCTCTCGGTTCAAATCACATGGGTCTCTGGAATACTGGATCGTCCGATTAAATCGGGCGATGACAGCGAGTATGTGGCACGCAGCTCCATCTCCATCGTCATCCCGGCGAAGGCTGGGACCCATTTCCCCCGTGAGAGGTTAAGGCAGCGAGCTGCTAACCCGCGCGGGTTTTCGCCAAACTAGGTTCTGGGGTAATGGGTCCTGGATCGGCGCTCCGCTTCGCTGCGCTTGTCCAGGACGAGGCGTATCGAGAGAGCCGGCTAGACGTACCGCCTCAATTCGAGCTGTCGATCAAGCTCTCCAGCAGCCGCTTCAATTCGCTCGTCGATTTGTCGCCGTAGCTCTCCAGGATGTGCTCCTCCTGGTCGACCGCGAGCGAGTTGAGCTTCTTGCTCAGCACCTTGCCGCGATCGGAGATGAACATCAAAACCTTGCGGCGGTCGTTCGGGTCCTGCACGCGGTAGACCAGCGTGTCCGAGACCATGCGGTCGATCATCTTGGTCAGCGTCGGATGATTGAGCAGCACGGCATCCGCCAGCTCGCCCATCGAATGGCCGTTGCCATCCGACAGCACTTTCAGGATGCGCCACTGCTCGACGGGCACGCCTTCCTTGCTCAACCGCAGTTCCAGCTGCCGGTTGATCTCCCGGTTGGCTTGCGCGAGCAGGTAGGCGAGGTGTTCGGTGATCGGGGTGTTCGGTTTTGCCACGGCTAAGACTTTGTCTTGACCCAAATGAGTGAATGTCTTGCAATCGATGCTGCATCTATATGCACTTCAATTCTTGAATATTCAATATTTTCAAAATAGGATATTGCTCAACAAAAGGGCGGGTGCCGCGGCCGCCTGCTGAATGAGCTTTCAAGTCTGGTATCAGACAGGAGTTGGCGTGCGCCCGACGGTAAACTTCCCGGCTCACGGCGGTCCGGCGTTACCGCCGTCCTTGCTGTTCAGGAATCTGTCGCCCGCGGCAGCGGATTTCGACCGGTCGCCGGTTGACGCGCATTTCATGAAGCGCCGCGGCGCACACAACAAGCTCCGCATCGGCGGCTTCATCTGCTGCACCGGCTCGCCCGGCGTTTGGGGCCCGTGCGCGACAAGCAGCGCGCAGCTCGCGGTCGCCGAGATCAACAAGCGCGGCGGCATCCTCGGGCGCGAGATCGAGCTTTCGATCTACGACGCCGGCGGCCCGCTCGACGAGATTCTGAGCCGCGCCGAGCAGGCGATCGCGTCCGATGAGATCGATCTCATCGTCGGCTTGCACACCAGCGCGGTGCGCGTGGCACTGCGCAAGGTCACCACCCGCCACCGCATCCCCTACATCTACACACCCGTTTACGAAGGCGGCGAGCAGACGCCGGGTGTCATGGCGATCGGCGAAACGCCGCGCTGGCAGAGCCGCCCCTCCATTCACTGGCTCGCCGACGTCAAGAAGGCCGCGCGCTGGTACCTGATCGGCAGCGATTATGTCTGGCCCTGGCAGTCGCACCGCGCGGTGAAGCGCTACATCAAGGAAGCTGGCGGCCATGTCGTCGGCGAAGAGTTCGTTCCCCTCGGCGAAGACAACCACGAGCCGCATCTGGAGCGCATCCGTGCCGCGAGGCCGGACGTCGTCCTGATCTCGTTGATCGGCACCGACAGCATCACGTTCAATCGCGCGTTCGGCGAATGCGGCCTTGGTGCCACGACGCTGCGCCTGGCCGGGGCGATGGACGAGACCGTGCTGCTCGGAATCGGCGCCGACAACAGCGAGAATCTGTTCTGCGCCTCCGGCTATTTCCCCGGCATCGGATCGCAGGCCAATGACGACTTCCAGAGCCGCTATCGCGCGATGTTCGGACCGAACGGGCCCCCGATCGGGTCGCTCGGTCAATCCAGCTATGAGGGACTGTGCTTCCTCGAAGCTGTGGCGAACAAGGCGGGCACGTTGGCGATGGGACCGATGCTCGCGGCCGGCCGCAACATCGTCTATGGCGGCGCGCGGGGCCCCGTCACCGTCAGGAATGGTCATACCCGGATGCAGATGTATCTCGCCGGGGCGGATGGCCTCGATTTCAAGCTGATCAAACCGATCTGATGCCGGCGCGGCCATCTGCAAACGCCCAAATCCAAAATAATACTTGAAAAGGAAAATATTTCCGTCTGTAATATCGAGGTGGAGCCGATGGGCGCGCGCCGTGCACGCGCGCCTATGAGCTCCAATGCCAGGGATTCCAATTCCAGGGATCAAGAAGCCTTTGAGGAGAGCGCCGTGACAGTTGTCCTTCCCACCCCAGCCCAATTGCGCAGTGTCGCTGACCAGTGCGGCCTTTCGCTGACCGACGACGATGTCGCCTCGTTCCGCGGCCTGATGCAGGGCTCGATCGAAGCCTACAATCTCGTCGGCGCGATGCCGGACGAGGTGCCGGAGGTCAAATATCCGCGCACGCCGGGCTATCGGCCCTCGCCGGAAGAGAACCCGCGCAACGCCTGGTATCGCAAGTCGACCGTGAAGGGTGCGGCGAGCGGCAAGCTCAAGGGCAAGACGGTCGCTCTCAAAGACAACATCATGCTCGCCGGCGTCCCCATGATGAACGGCTCGGCGACGCTCGAAGGCTACGTGCCCGATTTCGACGCCACCATCGTCACCCGCATGCTCGATGCCGGCGCCGAGATCGCCGGAAAAGTTCATTGCGAATCCTTCTGCATGTCCGGCGGAAGCCACACCAATGCGGTCGGCGCCGTCCACAATCCGCACAAGATGGGCTATTCGGCCGGCGGCTCGTCGTCAGGCTCAGGCGTCGTCGTCGCACTCGGCGAGGTCGACATGGCGATCGGCGGCGACCAGGGTGGTTCGATCCGCATGCCGTCCTCGTTCTGCGGCACCTACGGCATGAAGCCGACCTGGGGCCTCGTGCCCTACACCGGCATCATGCCAATCGAGGTGTTCGTCGATCACACCGGCCCGATGACGGCGACCGTCGCCGACAACGCCCTGCTGCTCGAAGTGCTGGCCGGCGACGACGGCTACGATCCCCGCATCAAGGCGCCCAAGGTCGAGGAGTACACCAAGGCGCTCGGCCAGGGCGTCAAGGGCATGAAGATCGGCATCCTCAAGGAAGGCTTCGAGCAGGCGAATGCCGAAGCCGCCGTGAACGAGAGCGTGCGGGAGGCCGCAAAGCGTTTCAGGGATCTCGGCGCCACGGTCGAGACCGTTTCGATTCCGATGCATCTCATGGGCCCCGCGATCTGGACGCCGATCGGCACCGAGGGCATGACCCAGACCATGATGTATGGCGACGGCTATGGTCTGTCCCGCTCCGACCTCTATTCGACCACGTTGATGGACTTCCATCGCGGCTGGCGCCGGCAGGCGGATTCCCTGTCCGAGACCACAAAGCTGTTCCTGCTGCTCGGCACCTACATCAACAATACTTTTGGTCCCCGTTACTACGGCAAGGCCCTCAACATCTCCCGCCGCCTGACCGCGGCCTACGACAAGGCCTTTGGGGATTACGACCTGCTGCTGCTGCCGACCACGCCCATGAAGGCGACGAAGCTGCCGGAGCCCACGGCCAGCCGCGAGGACTATGTCGCGCGCGCGCTGGAAATGATCTCCAACACCGCGCCGTTCGACATCACCCATCATCCGGCGATGTCGCTGCCCTGCGGCATGGTCGACGGCCTGCCCGTCGGCCTGATGCTGGTCGGCCGCATGTTCGAGGAATCCACCATCTACCGCGCCGCCCACGCCTTCGAGCAGATCGGCGACTGGAAGAAGATGTGAGCGAGGCATTGATGCGGGCCAACGGAACAGGGAAGCGTTTTCGGACGCGTCAAGACAACAAACCGGAGCCCCGTTCCGATTCCATCGGAACGGAAAAGGCTCCGGCGCATGGCTAACGCGTTCGTCGCGGCGTTCGAGATCCTGAGCTTCGGTGCGATCATCGTCCTGATCGTGCTGGGGCTCGGGATCATCGCCAGCATGATGGGCATCTTCAACTTCGCGCAGGGCGAGTTCGTCCTGCTCGGGGCCTATATCACCTATCTCGCCTACGCCAAGGGCCTGCCGATCTGGGCCGGCATGGTCGCCGCGCCCTTCGTCGTCGGCGCGCTCGGCTTCGTGCTGGAGGCGCTGATCATCCGACGCTTCTACGCAGCTCCCATCGTCGCCATGCTCGGCACTTATGCGCTCGGCCTGATCATCCGCGAATCCGTGCGCGGCCTGATCGGCGGCTTCTATCTTACCGTGCCGGAGCCGATCGGCGGCTCGATCGACATCGGCGCCATGCACATCTCGGCCTGGCGCTTCACCATCATCGTCATCACGGCGCTGGTGATGGGCGGCTGCTATCTGCTGCTGGCACGCACCAGCTTCGGCCTGCGCGTGCGCGCCACGCTGGAAAATCCGTCGCTGGCACGCGCCTCCGGAATCTCCACGCCGCTGATCTACGGCGCCACCTTTGCGTTCGGCGCGGCACTTGCCGGTCTTGCCGGCGCGCTGATCGTCCCCGTGTTCAGCCTGTTCGCCGATCTCGGCCTGCGCTTCCTGATCCAGGGCTTTGTCGCGGTCATGGTCGGCGGCGTCGGCTCCTTCATCGGGCCGGTCGCGGGCGCCGGCCTCATCGGTACGCTCAGTGCCGCGCTGCCCTGGGTGATGGCGCCCGTCGTGGCCGATGTCCTCGTCTTCGTTCTCGCCATCGTTTTCATCAAATTCCGGCCGCAGGGCCTCATCGCTGGAAAAGGGGTTTAGTCACATGTCCGATCGCACTCAGCTCTCCCGCCGCCGCTTCCTCTCGAATTTCGCCTTTGCCTCCGGAGCGGTCGCAACCGGCGTCGGCAGTTGGGTGATCCCGGCGCCCTGGGCCAATGCGGCCGAAGCCCCGATCAAGGTCGGCATCGCCACCGACCTCACCGGACCGATCGCCTACGCCGGCAATGCCGACGCAAACGTCGCCAAGATGGTGATCAAGGAGATCAACGCCGGCGGCGGCCTGCTCGGCCGCCCGCTCGAGCTCTATATCGAGGACACCGCCTCGAACGAATCCGTCGCGGTCGGCAACGTCCGCAAGCTGATCCAGCGCGACAAGGTGGATATGGTGCTCGGCGGCATCACCTCGTCGATGCGCAACGCGATCAAGGACCCGATCGTGGCGCGCGGCAAGACGCTCTACATTTATCCGCAGCTGTACGAAGGCAAGGAGTGCACGCCCTATCTGTTCTGCACCGGGCCGACGCCGGCGCAGCAATGCGACGAGTTCATTCCCTGGCTGATCAAGAACGGCGGCAAGAAGTTCGCGCTGCCGAGCGCCAACTACGTCTGGCCGCACACGCTCAACGTCTACGCCCGCAAGGTGATCGAGGCCAACGGCGGCGAGGTCGTGTTCGAGGAATATTATCCGCTCGACCAGGTCGACTTCTCCTCGACCGTCAACCGCATCATCTCCAACAAGGTCGATGTCGTCTTCAACACCGTCATCCCGCCGGGCGTCGGCCCGTTCTTCAAGCAGCTCTATGAAGCCGGCTTCCTCAAGAATGGCGGACGGCTGGCCTGCGTCTACTATGACGAGAACACGCTCAACATCAATCAGGCCGCCGAGATCGAGGGCCTCGCCAGCTGTCTCGACTATTTCAAGGTGCTCACCAAGGAGAACCCGTTCGACGCAAAAATCCAGGCGGCCTACGAGAAGGATTTCCCGGGCAACTTCCTGTTTGCCGCCGGCAGCGCCGCCACCGGCACCTATCGCGGCCTGAAGCTGTGGGAAGCCGCCGTCAAGGAAGCCGGCAAGATCGACCGCGAGTCGGTCGCGGCTACACTCGATCACGCCAAGATCGCCGAAGGCCCGGGCGGACCGGCCGAGATGGTGCCGGGCAAGCGGCATTGCAAGATGAAGATGTACACCGCGGTCGCCAAGGGCGGGAATTACGAGATCGTCGGACGCAGCGACGGGCTCGTCGATCCCAAGGAATGCTAGGGTCGAATGCCGAAAGCGATGGGCGCAGCGAAGCAGGCAGTCCCCGCCGAGATCGGCGGGGAACAGAACATCGCCATGGTTGAACACGGATCAGCAGGGGTAACTGGTTCGCAGCGAAAAATCCTGCCGATTGTGGAGGGCGTGGTGCTCGTCGCGGCGCTGTTCGCGCCGCTGGTGCTGCAGGACTATCTCACGGTGTTTGCAACGCGGGTGATCATCCTCGCGCTGTTCGCGCTCTCGTTCGACCTGGTGTGGGGCTATGCCGGCATCATGAGCTTCGGCCAGGCGCTGTTTTTCGGTTCGGCCGGCTATGGCGTGGCGCTGCTCGCGCGCGACCTCGACATCACCAACATCTTCCTGGTGCTGCCTGCGGGCACCATCATCGGCCTCACCTTCGCGCTGCTACTGGGCGGCTTCCTGCTGCTGGGGCGGCATCCCTCCAGCGTGATCTTCGTCTCGCTGGGCACGCTGACCGGCTCCTACGCCGCCGACCGGCTCGCGCGTGGCTGGTACTATCTCGGTGGCCAGAACGGCATCCCCTCGATCTCGTCGATGACCCTCGGCAGTTACGAATTCTCGGAAGGGCCGCCGTTCTATTATCTCGTGCTTGGCCTTCTTGTCGTGGTCTACCTGCTTTGCCGTTTTCTGGTGCGCTCGCAGTTCGGGTTGGCGCTCGCGGGATTGCGCGAGAACGAGCAGCGTATCGCCTTCTTCGGCTACAAGGCGCAGCACCTCAAGGCGATCATCTTCGCGATCGGCGGCGCGGTGGCGGGTCTTGCCGGCAGCCTTTACGCCTTCCACGAAGGTTTCGTCTGGCCCAACATGGTCGGCGTCGTCGTCTCGACGCAAGTGGTGCTCTATGTGCTGTTCGGCGGCTCCGGCACGCTGATCGGCGCCGTCATCGGTGCCGTCATTGTCGAGGGCGTCAGCTTCTGGCTCTCGGACAATTACCGCGAGGTCTGGCCGATCATCCTCGGTGTGCTGCTCCTGCTCGTGATCTTGTTCCGGCCGCTCGGCCTGATCAGTTTCGTGCTCGGCGAGCGCGAGCGGGTCGGCAGCTTTGGTGCCAAATCCAGGAAGACCGGGAAGGAGAAGCGCGATGCCGCTCCTTGAAGCCACCGGCGTCAAGAAGATCTTCGGCAAGCTCACCGCGCTCGATGGCGCCACGCTCACTGTCGGCGAGAACGAGTTTCACGGCCTAATCGGCCCGAACGGCTCCGGCAAGAGCACGCTGATGAAGTGCATTGCCGGCGCCGAGGTGCCGACGCAGGGCAAAGTGAGTTTCATCAATACCGACATCACCGCGTTCACGCCGACCGAGCGTGCCCGCGCCGGCATGAGCCTGAAATTCCAGATCACATCCGTGCTGCCGACGCTGACGCTCTACGACAACATCCTGCTCGCGCTGCAGGCGCAATCCTCGCTGTTCGATCTCGTGTTCTCGCGCACCCGCGGGCTCCTGCACGATCAGGTCATGACCATGCTGACGCAGTTCCGCCTGGCCGATCGCGCTTTCGACGCGGCGGCGGCGCTGTCGCACGGCCAGCAGCAATGGCTGGAGATCGCGATGGCACTGGCCGGAAAGCCGAAACTGCTGCTGTTGGACGAGCCCACCGGCGGCATGAGCCTGGAGGAGCGCCGCGTTACCGGCGAATTGCTGCAGCCGATCAAGAAACATTGCTCGCTGGTCATCGTCGAGCACGACCTCGATTTCATCCGCGACATCTGCGATCGCCTCACCGTGCTCGACCAGGGCAAGGTGCTGGCGTCCGGCACGGTGTCGGAGATCCAGGCCAACAAGGCCGTCCAGGAGATCTATTTGCGCCGTGCCTGAATTTTTGGACATCAAGCATCTCGACGCCGGCTATGGCCGCAGCCAGGTCCTGTTCGACGTCAACCTCGGCATTCCCTGGCGCGGCGGTGTCGCCGTGCTCGGCCGCAACGGCGCCGGCAAGACCACGCTGATGAAGACCATCGTCGGCGAGCTGCCGGCGTGGAAGGGCGAGGTCGCCTTCGACGGCCGCGACATCAGCCGCCGTGCGACCCAGGAGCGGGTGCGCGCCGGCATCGGCTACGTGCCGCAGGAGCATTCGGTGTTCGCGCGCCTCTCGGTGCGCGACAATCTCGCGGTCGGCTCGCTCGCGAGCAGAAAAGCCGACGCGGTCGACCACGTGCTGACCATCTTCCCAAAGCTCGGCCAGCGCCTCGACCAGCCCGCCGGCACGCTGTCCGGCGGCGAGCGCAAGATGCTCGCGATCGGCCGCGCCATGCTCGGCGATCCAAAACTGCTTCTGCTCGACGAGCCGACCGAGGGCGTCTGGATCGGCGTGATCGAGGAAATCACCGAGCGCCTGATCGAGCTCGCGAAAACCATCGCCGTCATCATCGTCGAGCAGCACCTCGATCTCGCGCTGCGCGTTGCCGACTACGCCTACGTGCTCGACCGCGGTCGCGTCGCGCTGCAAGGCGAGGCCGGCGAGGTGAGGGGCAATCCGGAGCTGCTGCGCTATCTGGCGCCGTAGGAGAGCGCGCGTGAAGCGCGTCGCTCTCACACCGAACTCGGCTGTCATGCCCCGTGAAGGCGAGGCATCCAGTAAGCCGCAGCTTCTCGATCGATAAGGGGTGCCTCTGGAATACTGGATTCCCCGCATTCGCGGGGAATGACGGCGTCAGGCTGGGATGAATCGAAGAGATTAAGCGGAGCGCCCGCTTACTTCACCGCCCCAAAGCGGCTGTCGAATGAGTTCGACTGCACCACCGGCGCGGCTCCCATGATCTGGGTCGCTTCACCCGCGCCATCAGATACCGACGGCTTCAGCGTCGGGCGGGTCGCGGCGAGGCGGGTGTCGGGCTTCGCTGGCTCGGCGGGCTTGGCAGCGGCAACAGCCGGCTTCGGCGCATCCTTCGCTGCATCCTTGGACTTGTCGTGTCCCGGCACGAACCGGGTCACCGCGGCTTTCAGCCGGGACGCTGCGGTCGGCGGCGTCGTGGTCGCGGCAACGGATGCCGTGGCCTGTGGCGGCGGCGTGGTTGCCGTGGCGTCGGCGCTGCCCATGCCCATCTTGCGGCCGAGGCTGGAGAAGAAGCCGGATTTCTCCGCCGGAGCTGCGGTGGCGATGCGGGTGTTGGCGGCGGGCGCGCTGACAGCGACGACCGGCTCCTCCTGCGGCGAGGGCGCGGCTGCATCGAGATTCGGCTTCGGCGGATTGACGTGTCCGGGGATCGTGCCCGGCGCCTTCGCCATCGCCAGCATCTGGAGCGTGGTGCCTTCGGCGCCCTCCGACAGACCAGTCGAGCCTTCCGGAATTTTCGCGGCAAAGATCTTGTTCATGCCGCCGTCGATGCCGGTGTTCATGCGCGCAACGGGCGTGCCGCGCGAAACCAGCTTGTTGTACTCGGCCTGGTCGCGCTGGTCCTTCTCGCGCACGGCGCTGACGATGTCCTCGGGGATCACATAGGCCGGGCACTTTGCCGAGGCGTCGAACACCGGATCACGCTTGGCGTCAGGCGCCTTCGCCGCGTCGAAGACGTATTTCTTCTCGCAGAAATCGACTTTCGGCTCCTGCCGCGTCACCTCGAAATGATCATAGCCTTCCTTGATCATCTTCCAGAACGGCATGTTCGGATTGTTCCGGTGCTTGGCCATGTTCACCGGCGTCATCTTGAACGGATAGGCCTGCAGCTGGAACGCCTTCTGGCCGCCGAAGAAGGACTCGCGTCCGAGCGAATAGATCTCGGCGATCTGCTCGTCCGTCATCGCGTAGCAGCCGCGCGACGAACAATCGCCATGCACCATCAGCTGCGAGCCGCTGCGGCCCAAGGCCTTGTCGAACGCGTTCGGATAGCCCGTGTTGAACGACAAATAGTACGCCGACTGCGGATTCATCTGGCCCGGATTGATCGAGTAGAATCCTTCCGGCGCCTGGCGGTCGCCTTCGCGCACCTTCGGGCCGAGGTCGCCCGACCAGCGACAGATCGGATAGGTCTTGAGCAGCGCGAACTGGCCGTTGCGGGTCTGCTTCCAGACCTCGAGCTCGGCCTCCTGCTTGAACAGGCGCACCAGGATCGGGGATTGCAGGTCCATGTTCTTCTCGACCATCGCGGCGAGAAGTTTTGGCGGCACCGGCTGGTTGGCCTTGGCATTCGTCGCAAGCGAAACCTGGTCGGTATCGCAGCCGGCCAGCACAAAGCTGGCGGCAAGCGCCACCGAAACCAGAAACGCGCGAGCAAGCGAACGAGAAATCAAGATGGACCCCACACCGTCCAGAGCATCGCGCGCAAACCCCAATCTTGAAGCATGATCCGACCGGAAACCCGGACCCGTCGCGACGGGCTTTTTCGCAATCACGCTCCAGCGCTTATGCCCTGAAGCCATTGATTAAAATTCTAACCTCTGGGTCATGTGGTCGCAACCCGAACGGGGATCACGAGCCCGTTGGCCCAAAGGCGTGGTCAACGAAGACTTAAACTGGGCCGTAACTTGGGCCTCGCGGCCAAACCGGTACAGAGATCGCTGATTTGGGCAAAAAAAGGGTTAACGCGGGGTTACCGGGGCTCTTCACCTCCCCGCTTGCGGGGAGCGCACCGCCGCTGCGGGCCCCAAACCGCCCGAATCAGCCCAGTTTCCGGCCGATATCGAGGAATTTCTGCCGCCGATGCTTGCGGATGGCGTCGCCGTCCAGACCCCGCAGCTCGTCAAAGGCCTTGGCGATGGCGTCGCCCGTGGTGGCGATCATGGCGGCGGGGTCGCGATGGGCGCCGCCGACCGGCTCCTTCAGGATGCTGTCGATCACGCCGAAGCGGAGCATGTCTTGGGCGGTGATCTTCATGTTGTTGGCGGCTTCCTGCGCCTTGGAGCCGTCGCGCCAGAGGATCGAGGACGCCGCCTCGGGCGAGATCACGCTGTAGATCGCGTGCTCCAGCATCAGGACCTTGTTGGCGGTGGTGATGGCGATGGCGCCGCCCGACATGCCCTCGCCGGTGATGATGGCGACGTTCGGCACGGTCAGCGCCATGCAGGCGTCGGTCGAGCGCGCGATCGCCTCGGCCTGGCCGCGCTCTTCCGCACCGATCCCGGGATAGGCGCCGGCGGAATCGGCGAGCGACAGCACCGGCAGGCCGAACCGCTCGGCCATCTCCATCAGCCGCACGCATTTGCGATAACCCTCGGGCCGCGCCATGCCGAAATTATGCTTGATGCGGCTCTCGGTGGAATCGCCCTTTTCCTGGCCCATCACGCAGATGGCCTCGCCGCGGAAGCGGCCGAAGCCGGCCACCAGCGCCTCGTCCTCGCCGAACTTGCGGTCGCCGGCGAGCGGGGTGAAGTCGGTGATCAGGCCCTTGATGAAGTCGTTGAAATGCGGCCGCTGCGGATGCCGGGCGACCAGCGTCTTCTGCCACGGCGTCAGGTTCAGATAGAGGTCGGCCATCGCCTGCGCCGCCTTGTCCTCGATCCGACCGATCTCCTCGGCGATGTCGCTGCCGGAGGCCGCAAGCGTCCGCAATTCGTCGAGCTTGGAATCGAGCTCGGCGACGGGCTTTTCGAAATCGAGATAGCTGCGCATCTGGTCTGGCATCAACTCAATATAGGGAGAACGGGGCGAAGCGGCGAAGCGGATTCGATGTCGCGGTAAGAAGTGTAGATTCGTCAATGAGTTGGCTTGTGTGCTCGCAACGAGCCCAGGCCAAATCATCGTGAGGCCCCGGCTCTTTCTGCGGAGATGTGGCCGAAGTCAAGGCGGTTTCGGGCTGTGGCCTGTAGCCGGGCTACAGTAGCCTCATTTCTCCGCCAGCGGGTGCAGGTCGCGGACCAGGCTCTTCAGCCGCTCCTCGACCACGTGGGTGTAGATCTGGGTGGTCGAGATGTCGGTGTGGCCGAGCAGCGTCTGCACGATGCGCAAATCGGCTCCGTTGTGAAGCAGGTGGCTGGCGAAGGCGTGGCGCAGCACGTGCGGGGAGACCAGCCGGGCCTGGAGCCCCGAAGCGACCGCAAGCTCCTTCAAGTCGCGGGCAAAATGCTGCCGCGTCAGATGTCCGCTCTCGCCGAACGACGGGAACAACCATTTCGAGGCCGCCACGCTGTTCTTCTTGTTGTCTGTCTTTGCCGTCTCCGTCGCCGCGAGATAATCGGCCATCGCCTGGCGCGAGGCTTCGTTGAGCGGCACCAGCCGTTCCTTGTTGCCCTTGCCGCGCACCACGATCATGCGGGCGTCGCGCTTGGCGGCCGTGCGCGGCAGCGCCACCAGCTCGGAGACGCGCAGGCCGGTGGCGTAGAGCACCTCGAGCAGGCAATAGAGTCTCAGGGCGCGCAGCCGTTTCGAGGGCGAGGCATCCTCCGCCTCGCTCAATTCCTTGGCGCGGCGGAGCATGCGGTCGACGTCGGCAATCGACAGCACCTTCGGCAGGCCACGGCCGCGCTTGGGGCCGGACAGGATCGCCGCGGGATCGTCGGTTCTGATGCGTTCGTTCAGGAGGAAGCGATAGAGATGCCGCATCGCCGACAGCCGTCGCGCGACGCTGGTGGACTTGAAACCGCGCGTGTCGAGATCGGCGAGATAGTCGCGCAGCGTCTGTGTTTCCGCGTCCGCGAATGCATGGCCGACGCGGCCGAGAAACTCGGAGAAATCGGTGAGGTCGCGGCGATAGGCATCGAGCGTATTGGGGCCGGCGCCCTGTTCCGCCGCGAGCATGTCGAGGAACAGGCCGGTGAGTTTTGTGTCCGAGGGCTTGCTGGCGGAAGATCTGGCACGCATGCCGGCAGCCTAGCTGCTATTTCTTGAGAAACTTATCCGGCGGGATCGTCACCGTCATTTCCCGCGGCTTGGGATTGACGAAGTTCGCCAGCGCGAAGACCACGCCATAGACGATGCCGGCGATCACGGCGACGACCGTCAGGAAGCGGAACAGGCTGGGCATCGGCAGGATCTCGGAGAGGGTCTCGGTCAGGGGCTTGGCGGGCAAATTAACCAATGAAATCATCCAACACGTTCGCCGTTTCGTGGCAAGAGTCCTCTGGCGAGGGCCCCTGCGGGGTCGTATAGGTGGCCAAAGGATGCCGCCTTTGGCGGCAGATCGAGCGAGACCCATTCGAGCGAGACAAATGCCCGACGCCGCGTTGCCGATCCAAGCCTCGCCCGAGGCCGACATCCTGTCGGCGCTGGGGACGCGCTCGGTCGTGCTCGTCGGCATGATGGGGGTGGGCAAATCCACCATCGGCCGCCGCATGGCTCTCCGGCTCAAGCTGCCCTTCGTCGATGCCGACACCGAGATCGAGGCCGCGGCCGGCATGACCATACCGGAAATCTTCGAGCGCCACGGCGAGCCGCATTTCCGCGACGGCGAGGCCCGCGTGATCGCGCGACTGCTCGACGGCGGCCCCATCGTGCTGGCGACCGGCGGCGGCGCCTTCATGCGCGAGGAGACGCGGGCGCGCATCGCCGCGAAGGCGATCTCGATCTGGCTCAAGGCCGATCACGACGTCATCATGCGCCGCGTGCGCCGGCGCGCCGACCGTCCGCTGCTCCAGACCGCCGATCCCGAAGGAACCGTGACGCGCCTGCTCACCGAGCGCGAGCCGGTTTACGGCCATGCCGACCTCACCATCGCCTCGCGCGACGTGCCGCACGACAAGATCGTCGACGAGACCATCGAGACGCTGCGTGCGCATCTTTGCGGCGAACGGGCGTCCCCGCCACCAGCCGACGTCGCGAGTGCCGCACGATGACCGCGCCCTTGAAACATTCTGATCCCGTCACAGTCGAGGTCGCGCTGGAGAATCGCGCCTATGACATCGTCATCGGCCGCGGCGTGCTGGCTTCGCTCGGCGAACGGGTCGCGCGCCTGCGCCCCGGCGTGCGCACTGCGATCGTGACGGATCGCACCGTCGCGAAATACTGGCTCGAGCCTGCCGAGGCCTCACTGGCCGCCGCGGGCATTCCGACATCGCGCATCGTCGTCGAGGAAGGCGAGATATCCAAGACCTATGCCGGTCTCGAAAAGGTCAGCGAAGCCCTGATCGCCGCGAAGATCGAGCGCAACGATCTCGTCATCGCGCTCGGCGGCGGTGTGGTCGGCGATCTCGCCGGCTTTGCGGCGGCGATCCTGCGCCGCGGCGTCGATTTCGTGCAGGTGCCGACCTCGCTGTTGGCGCAGGTCGATTCCTCCGTCGGCGGCAAGACCGGCATCAACTCGCCGCAGGGCAAGAATCTGCTCGGCGCCTTCCACCAGCCGGTGCTGGTGATCGCCGACACCGCCGTGCTCGACACGCTGTCGCCGCGGCAGTTCCGCGCCGGCTACGCCGAGGTCGCCAAATACGGCGTGCTCGGTGATGAGGCCTTCTTCGTCTGGCTCGAGAAGAATCATTCCGACATCGCCAAAGGCGGTTCGGCGCGCGAGCATGCGATCGCGACCTCCTGCCGCGCCAAGGCCGGCGTGGTCTCGCGCGACGAGCGCGAGACAGGCGAGCGTGCGCTGCTCAATCTCGGCCATACGTTCGGCCATGCGCTGGAAGCCGCGACCGGCTTCTCCGACCGCCTGTTTCACGGCGAGGGCGTTTCGATCGGCATGACGCTGGCGGCGCAGTTTTCCGCGAAGCTCGGCATGATCGGCGAAGCGGATGCGACGCGCGTCGAGCGTCACCTGATTGAGGCCGGCCTGCCGACGCGTTTGCAGGACATCGCGGGCTTTGCGCAGGAGGGGCTTGCCGATGCCGACGCGCTGATGGCGCTGATGGCGCAGGACAAGAAGGTCGTGCGCGGCAAGCTCACCTTCATCCTGCTGGAGGCCGTGGGACGCGCCGTGATCGTGAAGGATGTCGAACCGGCTCCGGTGCGCGACTTCCTCAAGGACAAGCTCGCCCACAAGGCGTGACACGCGGTTGAACGGCGCTAAAGCGTTTTCGAGCGAAGTGGGTACCGGTTCGCGTCAAGAAAACGCGTCAAAACAAGAAACCAGAGTGGTTCATGGATTGGCTCGGATTCACCATCGTCATTCTCTGCCTGCTCGTCTCCGGCTTCTTCGCCGCGAGCGAGACCGCGCTGACCGGCGCCTCGCGCGCCAGCATGCTGCGGCTCTCCAAGCAGGGTAATCGCGACGCCGACGTGGTCTCGCAGCTGCTCGACATGCGCGAGCGCCTGATCGGCGCGCTGCTGCTCGGCAACAACATCGCCAATATCAGTGCATCCGCCCTGGCCACCAGCATCTTCACGGCCTGGTTCGGCGATGTTGGCGTGCTCTATGCCACCGGCTTGATGACCGCGCTGGTCGTGATCTTCGCCGAGGTGCTGCCCAAGACCATCGCGATCAACGCGCCCGATCGCATGGCGCTGGCGGTCGCGCGCCCGATGCGGCTGACGATGTACGTGCTGGGGCCGCTGCTGCGGATCGTGGAAGTCATCGTGCGGCTGTTGATGCGTCTGTTCGGCCTTGCCGGCGAGCACCAGGCGATCCTGTCGCCGACCGAGCGCCTGCGCGGTGCGGTCGACCTGCTGCACCACGAAGGCAAGTTCGAGAAGCACGACCGCGACATGCTCGGCGGGCTGCTCGATCTGCGCGAGCTCCAGGTCTCCGACGTCATGATCCATCGCACCGAGATGACGATGATCAACGCCGACCTGCCGCCGGAGGATCTGGTGCGCGAGGTGCTGGCGGCCGAATATACCCGCATCCCGCTGTGGCGCGAGAAGCCGGAAAACATCATCGGCGTGCTCCACGCCAAGGATTTGCTGCGCGCGATCCGCGCGGCCGACGGCGAGACCTCGCGCATCGACGTCTCCACCATCGCGCTGCCGCCCTGGTTCGTGCCGGAGATGCGGCCCGTCTCCGAGCAGCTCAAGGCGTTCCGCCGCCGCAAGACCCATTTCGCCCTGGTCGTCGACGAGTATGGCGAAGTTGAAGGTCTCGTGACGCTGGAAGACATTCTGGAAGAGATCGTTGGCGACATCTCCGACGAGCATGATGTCGTGGTCGCGGGCGTGCGCGCCCAGCCGGACGGCTCGGTCGTCGTCGACGGCTCGGTGCCGATCCGCGATCTCAACCGCGCCATGGACTGGCACCTGCCCGACGAAGAGGCAACGACGGTCGCCGGCCTCGTCATTCACGAGGCGCGCTCGATCCCCGACCGCGGCCAGAGTTTCACCTTTCACGGCTTCCGCTTCCGCGTCCTCCGCCGCGAACGCAACCGCATCACCGCACTCCGTATTTCACCGGTGCCGCGCGAGACGGAAATGGAGGAAGCCAAGCGGCGGCGGGCGGGGACGTCGTTTTGACGCGGTAGCTTTGGCTCTGAAGCTTCCACATCGTCATGGCCGGGCTTGACCCGGCCATCCACGTCTCACTGGCCGCACCAAGAACGTGGATGCCCGGGACATAGGCGAGCGGCAGCGACGCCGTCCTTCGTACGGCTATGCCCGGGCATGACGACCATTTCGATGACGCACGAGGCCTCCAGCCGAGAGTGAAGAAGCCTCAGCCTTCCCCCGGCGCTTGCGCGTGGATCGCCAGCGCGTGCACGCTGCCTGCGAGTTCCGCGGCCAGCGCCGAATTTATCATGCGGTGGCGATCGACCCGGCTCTTCCCTTTGAAGCCCTGAGACACGATATAAACGCGGAAGTGCGTCTCGCCGCTCGGCCGATGGCCGGCGTGGCCCTCATGCAAATGTGACTCGTCGACGACTTGCAGGCTTTCCGGCGTGAAAGCTTCCTGCAACTTGTTGCTGATAGTGTCTCTCATAGCCATGGGTGTGCCATTAAGGTGCGCGACCGCACTCCGTCAATTCCGTAGGTCGCCTTTGGCGGCCGTTCTTGAGAACGCCGAGGCGAAGCTTCGGGTATGTGTTTTCAGCTAATTGCAATGTCAAGACTTGAAGGTTTTTGCATTGCGTAGTCAAAGTCAGCCATGCCGATCGATTCATCAAAGTTCTTCGACTCCATCCGGGTCAAGCCGAAAGGCAAGCAGCCGGACGTGAAGCCGCGCGACGCCGTGGTCAATTGCGAATGGACCGGGTGCCAGAACAAGGGCGCCCATCGTGCGCCCAAGGGTCGCGACAACCAGCGTGAGTACTGGCACTTCTGCCTGAACCATGTGCGCGAGTACAACCAGAACTACAATTTCTTCTCCGGCATGAATGCCGACGCTGTCGCGCGCTATCAAAAAGATGCGCTGACCGGTCATCGTCCGACCTGGAAGATGGGCGCCAATGGCGGCGTCAAGAAAGGCGCGGAGGCCGAGATCGACGGCGCCTTCGATCCGTTCAGCATGTTCCAGGAGCTCAACGGCCGCACCGGCTGGCGCGCCGGCCCGCAGGCCGCGCCCAAGGCCGAGACGCGCAAGATCATGAATGCCGAGCGCAAGGCGCTCCAGGTGATGGGCCTCGGCCCCGAGTCCACGCTGGCCGACGTCAAGTCCAAGTACAAGGCGCTGGTGAAGCAGCACCACCCCGACGCCAACGGCGGCGACCGCTCCACCGAGGATCGCCTGATCGAGATCATCAAGGCGTATAATTATCTGAAGACCGTGGTGCGCGAGGCCTGAGGCCTCTCCCCGCGCCGCAGTATCGTAGGGTGGGCAAAGCGAAGCGTGCCCACCACTTCTGTTGCGGTGTTGGATCGATGGTGGGCACGGCGCAAGTGCGCCTTTGGCCACCCTACGATTCCCGGCTCGCGGAGATATCCGCGGTCCCTCACATCTTCGGCATCGCCCCCACATATGACGAACTCGGCCGGATCAGCCGTCCGGTCCGCTGCTGCTCGCGCGCATGCGCCGTCCAACCGGCGGCGCGCGCCACCGCGAAGATCGGCGTGAAGGCCTGCCTCGGGATCGCCAGCGCATCGAGCAGGATCGCGGTGAAGAACTCCACATTGGTCTCCAGCGGCCGGTCCGGATTCTTCTTGCGCAGTGCGCTGCGGATATAGGCTTCGACCTCGCCGGCAAAGGGCAGGTCGGCGCCGTCCGAGGCCAGCGCCTCGATCGCGGTCTTGAGCACGTCGGCGCGCGGATCGCGCACGCGATAGACGCGGTGGCCAAAACCCATCATCCGCTCGCCGCGAGCGAGTGCCGCGTCCACCCAGGGCTGGATGCGCTCGCGCGAGCCGATCGCGTCGAGCATTTCCAGCACCGGCTCCGGCGCGCCGCCATGCAGCGGACCCGTCAGCGCGCAATAGCCGGCGGTGACGGCGGCAAACAGATCAGCCTGCGTCGAGGCCACCACGCGCGCGGTGAAGGTCGAGGCGTTCATGCCGTGGTCGCTGGCGGTGACGAGATAGGCGTCCAGCGCCGTGACCTCGCGGGGTTCAGGCGCCCGCCCGTGCAGCATGCGAAGCGTATCGGCAGCATGGCTCACGTTCGGATCGGGCGCCACGGGATCGAGACCCCTGGCGCGGCGGACGAGCGCGCCCGCAATCACCGGGAATGCGCCGACGATCGTCGCCTCATGGGCGAGGCCGTGCTCGGCGCGAAGTCCGGCGACCGCCGCGCGAAACCCTTCGACGACGCCCATGCCGCGCGTCGCCGGCAGCAACTCGTCCAGCCGGGCGAAGGCGCGCTCGCGTGCCGCGCCGAGGCTCGCGCGCACATTGGCTTCGCTCAGCGTGGTTATGCTGGCGCCGTTCCAGAGCCTGGCGGTGACGCCCTCAAAGCTCGACTGCCTGGCGAGGGTGCCTACATGCTCGCCGGCGATGATCAACTCGCCGCGCTCGCCGTCGACATGGCTCAGCACGGTTTCGGCCGCGGGAACGCCGTCCAGCCCGATCTGGCTCTTGGTGAGGTGGATGTTCATGGCCCAAATCTCCTTTGTACCAGTCAAAGGTCAGGCCTCTCGACAGATTGATCAATCTTGATTACATAAATCAATATGAATAATTCCGAGGAGCTCTACCTGTCGGCCAGGGAAGCTGCCGCCGAGCTCGCGATCTCGCCGGCCACGCTCTACGCCTATGTCAGCCGCGGCCTGGTCCGCTCCGAGCCGACGCCGGACTCGCGCAAGAACCGCTATCGCGCCGAGGACGTCCGGGCGCTGAAGGAGCGCCGGGTGCCGTCGCCGGAGCCGCGCGGCCTGCGCAGCTTCGATGCCGATCTGCCGGTCATGGACACCGAGATCTCCACCATCACCGAGGACGGCGCGATCTATCGCGGCGTCAATTGCGTCGATCTCGCCGAAAACGACACGCTGGAGCACACGGCGACGCTTCTGTGGGACGTCTCCGGCGTCGATCCCTTTGCGCCGGATAATCAGCCCGCGGTGTCCGATGAGATGCGCCTGATCGCGCAGGCGGCACGCCGCGCCGCGCCGATCGATCGCGCCATTGCCGTGCTGGCGCTCGCATCGAGCGCCGATCCCCGCGCCTTCACCCGCGCGCATGATGGACGCGCGATGGTCGGTGCGCGCATCGTCCGACTCCTGGTCGCGACCATGCTCAATACGGAGCCGTCCGCCGAGCCACTGCACCAGCAGATCGCGAGGGCCTGGGCGCCCGACAACAAGCACGCGGCCGATCTCATACGCCGCGCGCTGGTTCTGCTCGCCGAGCATGAATTGAACGCGTCCACCTTCACCGCGCGTTGCGCAGCCTCGACCGGCCTCAATCTTTATGACTCCGTCATCGCCGGCCTCGCCGCGCTGAAGGGACCGAAGCACGGCGGCGCCGGCGTGCTCGCCTCGCAGCTCGTCAAGGCGCTGGTGGATCGTGACGTCGAGCCAATGGTCCGCGAACGCGTCGCGCTCGGCGAACGCTTTGCGGGCTTCGGTCACGGTGTCTACAAGCGGGGCGATCGGCGCGCGCAGTCGCTCCTGAATTCCCTGGCCCGCACCGGCGCACCGCGCAAATTCACCAAGGAGGTGCCCGAGCGCATCGCGGAGGCGACCGGCGAGCTCGTCAACATCGACTACGCGCTCGCGGTGCTCGTACACGCGCTGCGCCTGCCCGCAGGCAGCGAGCTCGCCCTGTTCGCCATGGCCCGCAGCGTCGGCTGGATCGCTCATGCGAGCGAGCAATTACAGTTCGGCAAGCTGATCAGGCCAAGGGCGCGTTATGTTGGGCCTGCACCGGGGCGAAGGGCAGGGGGCGCGGACTCCAAGGGATAATCAAAAACCCTCATGGTGAGGAGCGCGGAACGCGCGTCTCGAACCATGCAGGCCCGGCTTTCGCCCACGGCCATCCTTCGAGACGCCCGCCGTTGGCGGGCCCTCCGGATGAGGAGGGTGGGCTTGGATACGGTCAATCACCCCCGCGGCTTCGCCACCGCCACATCGCCACCGTTTCGGCGGCGATAGATCCAGACCGCCAGGCCCAGAACGATCGCGCCGCCGATCACGGTCAGGATCCAGATGTGCTTGCCGACATGTCCATGGTGATGCAGCCCGGCATATTCGTGCAGGGCCGACACCGCCAGCACGCCCGGCAGCACATGCGCCGGCGCCCAGACCAGGATCGCCGGGATGTTGATGGCGTAGAAGCGGGCCGGGGGCATGCCGAGCGCACCCGCGGTGACCGGGACGAAGGCCCGGATCGGCGGCACGAAGCGGGCGAAGAACACCGCCCAGGTGCCGAAGCGGTGGAAGAAAGTCTCGCTCTGCTCGACCACCCGCGGATAATTGGTCAGCGGCCAGGTGTTGAGGATCTCCCGTTGCTGCCGGTGCCCGATCCAGTACGCCGAACCATCGCCGAGCACTGCGCCCAGCGCTGCCGCCAGCAACACCCATTGCAGCCGAAGCTCGCCGCCTGGGACCAGGGCGCTCAGCGCCAGGATGATGGTCGAGCCCGGGATGACGGACCCCACCACTGGAACCGCCTCCAGCAGGGCCGCCAGGAACAGGGTCAGATAGGCCAGCCACGCGTGGGCCGAGACGAATGAAATGAGGGGATCGAGAAAGGACGTCACATCGTCTCTGTGGTGGGATTGGGCCTCGAGGTTCGGGCCCTACATCGGACCCTACATAAGTAACGACCGGCGGCAAAAGTGCCAGCCGCGTAGGCAGGACCGTGCCTCCGCACGAAATTCAGGCGTGATTCGCAGGGCAGCCTTCCAAAAATCGCGTTCCTTGCCTATCTAAATGAAAAGACAACGGAACTTTGATTGGGGGGCGGGCTTCTGCCCGCACGTTGTCTCTGATAGGTTCGCAACAGCACCCAGCCGCAGCCAACGTGCAATAACTGGTCTCGGGATCGCCCGGGACCTCGGAGGATTGATGACGACCGCCGCGATGTCCAAAGTTGAGGAAGTTTCCGGTTTGCCCGACATGAAGGTGTCGGTGCGCCAGGTGTTCGGGATCGACAGCGATCTCGAAGTCCCCGCTTATTCCGAAGTCGATCCTCACGTCCCCGAAGTCGATTCCGATTACCGTTTCGATCGCGCCACCACGCTCGCCATTCTCGCGGGCTTCGCCCACAACCGCCGCGTCATGGTCACGGGTTATCACGGCACCGGCAAGTCCACCCATATCGAGCAGGTCGCCGCGCGACTGAACTGGCCCTGCGTGCGCGTCAACCTCGACAGCCACATCAGCCGTATCGACCTCGTCGGCAAGGACTCGATCGTGGTCCGCGACGGCAAGCAGGTCACCGAATTCCGCGACGGCATCCTGCCCTGGGCGCTCCAGCATAACGTCGCGCTGGTGTTCGACGAATACGACGCCGGCCGTCCGGACGTGATGTTCGTGATCCAGCGCGTGCTGGAAGTCTCCGGCCGGTTGACGCTGCTCGACCAGAACAAGGTGATCAAGCCGCATCCCGCATTCCGCATGTTCTCGACCGCCAACACCGTCGGCCTCGGCGACACCTCGGGCCTCTATCACGGCACCCAGCAGATCAACCAGGGCCAGATGGACCGCTGGTCGATCGTGACCACGCTGAACTACCTCAGCCATGACGAGGAAGTGGAGATCGTGCTGGCCAAGGCCAAGCACTATCGCACCACGGAGGGCCGCGACATCGTCAACAAGATGGTTCGCCTCGCCGATCTCACCCGCAACGCCTTCGCCAATGGCGATCTGTCGACGGTGATGAGCCCGCGCACCGTGATCACCTGGGCGGAAAACGCCGACATCTTCGGCGACATCGGATTTGCGTTCCGGGTCACCTTCCTCAACAAGTGCGACGAGCTGGAACGGCCCCTCGTCGCCGAGTTCTACCAGCGCTGCTTCAACGCGGAGCTGCCGGAATCGGCGGTGAACGTGGCGCTCAGCTGATTTCTCGCGATATGTCGTCCCGGCGAACGCCGGGACCCATACCGCGTGATGTCTCGAGTGAAGCGACGCTGCTAATTTCTCCTGACGCAATGATCGCCGGTGGTTATGGGTCCCGGCCTTCGCCGGGACGACGGGTAAGGGCGAGATGAGCACCACCTCCAACTCCAAATTCCGCAACACCAAGGAAGCGCCGACCGAGCCGTTCAAGCGCTCGGTGGCCTCCTGCCTGAAGGCGATCGCCAAGGCCCCCGAGCTCGACGTCAGCTTCGCCGCCGAGCGTCCAGGGCTCGCGCCGGGCAAGGCGCGGCTGCCCGAGCCAGCGCGAAAGATGACCAGGCGGGATGCCGCGATCGTGCGCGGCCATGCCGATTCCATCGCACTCAAGCTCGCCTGTCATGATCCAAAGGTGCATCGCAAGCTGATGCCGGGCAATCCGCAGGCGCGCGGCGTGTTCGAGGCGGTGGAGCAGGCCCGGGTCGAGGCGATCGGCGCGCGGCGCATGGCGGGCGTTGCGAAAAACCTCACCGCGATGCTCGACGACCATTTCCATCGCGGCAAGTTCGACGAGATCACCGATCGCGCCGATGCGCCGCTCGCCGACGCGCTGGCGATGCTCGTGCGCGAACGCCTGACCGGCATGGCGCCGCCCACGGCCGCCAAGAAGATGGTCGATCTCTGGCGTCCTATTCTCGAAGACAAGATCGGCAGGCGGCTCGACCGGCTCGATACCGTGGTCGAGGACCAGACCAGGTTCGGCGATGCCGTGCACGATCTCCTGACGGCGCTCGAAATCGGCGACGAGCGCAGCGCAGACAGCGAAGACAATGACGAGAACGACGAGAACCAGGACGGCGACAACGATCAGTCCGGTGCCGAGGGTTCGCCCGATTCCGACGCCGCGCAGGAGATGAGCGCCGATCAGGCCCAGGCGTCGAGCGAGGAGATGAGCGAGAGCGCGATGGAAAGCGCGCAGGCCTCGACCTCCGACACCTTCGACGACGGCGAGCTCGGCGACGACGAGACGCCGGGCGAGGCGACGCGGCCGAATTCGCACGGCAAGAACGAGCCGCGGGGGCCGGAATATCATGCCTTCGCGCCGAAGTTCGACGAGATCATTGCCGCCGAGGACCTCTGCGACCATGACGAGCTGGAGCGCCTGCGCGCCTATCTCGACAAGCAGCTCGCGCATCTGCAGGGCATCGTCGCCCGTCTCGCCAACCGCCTCCAGAGGCGCTTGATGGCGCAGCAGAACCGCGCCTGGGAGTTCGATCTCGAAGAGGGCATTTTGGACCCCGCGCGCCTGTCGCGCGTGGTGACCGATCCCTATCACCCGCTGTCCTTCATGCACGAGAAGGAGGCAACGTTCCGCGACACCGTGGTGACGTTGCTGCTCGACAATTCCGGCTCGATGCGCGGCAGGCCGATCACGGTCGCGGCGACCTGCGCCGACATTCTCGCCCGCACGCTGGAGCGTTGCGGCGTCAAGGTCGAGATTCTCGGCTTCACGACGCGCGCCTGGAAGGGTGGGCAATCGCGCGAGGCGTGGCTTGCCGCCGGCAAGCCGGCCAGTCCGGGCCGCCTCAACGATCTCCGCCACATCATCTACAAATCGGCGGACGCCCCGTGGCGTCGTGCGCGGAAGAATCTCGGCCTGATGATGCGCGAGGGGCTGCTGAAGGAGAACATCGACGGCGAGGCGCTCGACTGGGCGCACAAGCGCCTGCTCGGCCGGCCCGAGCAGCGCAAGATCCTGATGATGATCTCGGACGGCGCGCCGGTCGACGATTCCACGCTGTCGGTCAATCCCGGCAACTATCTCGAGCGGCACCTGCGCCACATCATCGAGGAGATCGAGATCCGCTCGCCGGTCGAGCTGATCGCGATCGGCATCGGCCATGACGTGACGCGCTATTATCGCCGCGCCGTGACGATCGTGGATGCCGAAGAGCTCGGCGGCGCGATCACCGAAAAACTCGCCGAACTCTTCAGCGAGACCAACACCGCGCCGACGCAGCCGGCCGGTCGCCCGCGACGCAAACTGCATTCGTGAGCAAATATCGATCCCGCCGCAGCTTTATCGGCCACGCGGCGGCGGGATTTTCCACTCTCGCACTGTCTCGGCTGGCGCAGGCACAGCCCGCGCCGAAGCCGGCGCTGATCGAGCACGCCGTCGCCGCGCCCGTTGGCATCGAGGTCAACGCGCGGCCGATTCCCAATTTCGAGCCGCGCGACCGCGTGCGCACGCGCTTCGGTTCGCTGGACTATCGCGGCGGCCTGGTGCTGACCTCGCCGCATCGCGGCTTCGGCGGGCTGTCCGGCTTCCGCTTCCTCGACAGCAAAGGCGAGCGCTTCCTCGCGATCTCCGACCAGGGCACCTGGTTCACCGGTCGCATCCACTATTCCGGGCGGAGCATGACCGGTCTCGACGACGTCGAGGCCGCGCCGGTGCTCAATGCGGAGGGGCGGCCGATCACGGAGAAGCGGCTGTGGTACGACACCGAGTCGCTCGCGCGCGACGGCGACCTCGTCTATGTCGGGCTCGAGCGCGTCAACCAGATCATGCGGTTCGATTTTTCGAAGGGCGGCACGCGCGCCCGCGGCGAGGTGCTGCCGACGCCGCAGGCCGTGCGCAAACTGCCCTATAACAAGGGGCTCGAGGCGTTGGTGTTTGTCCCCAAGGACATATCAAAGGGGCAGCCGCTCGCGGGGACCTTGATCGCGCTGTCGGAGGGCGGCTTCGATGCCGACGGCAATCTGATCGGATTTTTGCTCGGCGGCCCCACGCCCGGCCAGTTCAGCATTCGCCGCACCGACCAGCAGCTCATCAGCGACGCCGTGCTGCTGCCCTCGGGCGATCTCCTGATCCTCGAACGCAAATTCTCCTGGTTCACCGGCGTCGACATCCGCATCCGCGCGATCCCCCTGAAATCGATCGCGCCCGGCGCATTGGTCGACGGCCCCGTGCTGTTCAAGGCCGATCTCGGCCACGAGATCGACAACATGGAAGGCATCGACGCCCATTTCACGCCCGAGGGCGAGACCGTGCTGACGCTGGTGTCCGACGACAATTTCTCGATGCTCCAGCGCACGCTGCTGCTGCAGTTCGCGCTGGTGGAGTAGCCGCAATGCATCCCCCGCGAGCCGCCATTCCCGCCGCGCGGCTGGCAATTGGCGCATCGCTCACTACACTCCCTCCAACTCCCGCCCTCCCTCCCTTTCGGAACTCCCCCGCATGAGCGCCCTGTTTTCCCCGATCAAGCTGCGCGGCCTGACCTTGAAGAACCGCATCGTGGTGTCGCCGATGTGCCAATATTCGGCCGAGGACGGCGTTCCCACCGACTGGCACTTCACCCACATCAACAATCTCAGCCTGTCCGGCGCGGCGATGTTCTGCATCGAGGCGACCCATGTCGAGGCGATCGGCCGCATCACGCCGGGCTGCCTCGGGCTCTACAGCGATGCCGCCGAGGCCGCGCTGAAGCAGATCCTCACCTCGGTGCGCAAACATTCCTCGACCGCCGTCGCAATGCAGCTCGCGCATGCCGGCCGCAAAGCCTCGAGCGCGCGGCCTTGGGACGGCGGCCAGCTGATCGCGCAGGACGCGGGCGGCTGGCAGACCGTGGCGCCGTCCGCGCTGCCGCACAAGGAGGGCGAGGCCGCGCCGCTGGCGCTCGACGCCGCAGGCCTCAAGCGCATCCGCGATGCCTTCGTCGATGCCGCCAGACGCGCCGACCGCATCGGCATCGACGCCATCGAGCTGCACGGCGCGCACGGCTATCTCCTGCATCAATTCCTGTCGCCGATCTCGAACAGGCGCACCGACGAATATGGCGGTAGCTTGCAGAACCGCATGCGCTTCCCGCTGGAGGTCTACGACGCCGTTCGCGCGGCGTTCCCGCACGACAAGCCGGTCGGCATGCGGGTGTCGTCGACCGACTGGGTCGAGGGCGGCTGGGATCTGGCGCAGACGATTGAGTTCGCCAAGGCGCTGAAGGCGCGCGGCGTCGACTGGATCGATGCCTCCTCCGGCGGCGTCTCGCCGCTGCAGAAGATCGCGCTCGGCCCCGGCTATCAGGTGCAGTTTGCCGAGGCCATCAAGCGCGAGACGGGTTTGCCCACCATCGCCGTCGGCCTGATCACCGAGCCGAAGCAGGCCGAAGACATCGTCGCATCCGGCAAGGCCGACATGGTCGCGCTCGCCCGCGGCATGCTCTACGACCCGCGTTGGGCCTGGCACGCCGCAGCCGAACTCGGCGGCGAAGTCGAAGCGCCGCCGCAATATTGGCGCTCGCAGCCCTCGACCCAGAAGGCGCTGTTCGGCAAGACCACGTTCGGGGCGCGGTAGGCTCTTCACCTCGCCCCGCTTGCGGGGAGAGGTCGCATCCCATCGACGATGGGATGCGGGTGAGGGGGTACAGGTGCGGCGATGATCTCACATGCGGAGAGAGGCCCCTCACCCCAACCCTCTCCCCGTAAGAACGGGAGAGGGAGGCAACACCCCTCACGCATCCGTAACGCCTCTCAGCTTCCACCTCCGCCAAATCTGGCCTAACCTCGGGCGCGTCCAACTCCTCGCGGAGGCCCGCCATGCGGTTTCGTATCCGGAAAGCTGCCCACGTCATCGAGCGCGTGGGGCTTGCGATGGCGGGGGCGGCGTGCGGGCTCTTCGTCGGCGCTTATGTGGGATCCGCGATACCCGCGCTCACAACCGAGGGCTTCCTGCTGCTGATGATGGTGCTGGGCTTCGTCGGCTTCTATCTCGGCATCGACACGCCGCAGCTGCCCTTCGACGAGGCCCACGGCGACATCGACGCCGCGGAGCTGCTGAGCTCCGCCGGCACGCTCTGCGCCACGCTCACCGCGCTCGCCTCCGTCGCCATCATCGTGCTCCGCCTCGAGCCGCATATTGCGTGGAGCTGGTTCGCCTTGTTCGGCTGGATCGCCGGCGTGGCGATGCAGATCGTCGCGGGGGCGAAGGCGCGGATGCGGAAGTAGCGGAGTGGGGTAAGGCGGGTAAGGCGGTGCACGCTCCAGATACAGCCGTCGTCCTGGCGAAAGCCAGGACCCATACCGCGTGATCTATCGATTGTGGGCAGTAGGCGTACCGAACGACGAGCCTTCGCCAAACGGCTCCCTGGGGTAATGGGTCCTGGCTTTCGCCAGGACGACGGGGAAGGTTCTCTAAAACACCACGCCCACCTTCGTGCCGCGCTTCCACGCCACGCGGCAGCGCTTCTTGGTGTTCACATGCAGCAGCTCGAAGCGATCGGGAATCTTCACCTGGCCGCCGAGATCGACGCAGGCCCCGCCCGGCGAATAGTCGATCAGCGTGCAGGGGATCACCGGCGCGCGCGGGTCGGTGATGATCTTGGCCTGGCGGGACACGAGGCCTGCGGGTTTGACGCGGGCATGTCGTCGCGGATGCATTGGCACTCTCCTCCAATTTCCGCGGATGGCGCGGGTGGTCTGGGAGACCATGATGAACGAGAGGTGATTCGATCCGACTAAAGCGGGGTCGATAATTTTAATGAATATTGGCGGTAGCGGGGTGGGTTGGCTGTATTCCGCCGTCGTCCTGGCGAAAGCCAGGACCCCCGCGCGAGCGCCCTTGCGCTCGTCGCGATACCCCAGGACGTACTTTGACGAAGGCTCGTCGTTCGGTACGCCGACTGTCCGCAACCGAAAGATCACGCGGTATGGGTCCTGGCTTTCGCCAGGACGACGGCTTTGGTGGAGCGCCGGCCAGCTCCCCATCATGGTCCGCCGCCAAACCACCTCACCCCACCACGATCTCCCCCGTCTCCGCCGCCATCCCCACACCCGGCGGCAGCGGCATCGGCACGGTCACATAGTCCTTCGGCAGATTCACCGGCCGATAGCCCGGCTCCACCGCCATCCGCTTCAATACGCTCTCATGCACATGCGCGCCTTCGGGGATGGGGCGCGGTTCGCAATCGGGGATGTAGAAGCCCCCAAACACTTTCCGCTCCGGCCATTCCTTGTAGGTCGCGCTCTTCGGCAGATACTCCAGCACGCGCCAAACCGCCGTCATCGAATTATGCAGCTCGCCCGTCTTGCCGGTGTATTCAGGCGGCACGTATTGGAACGGCGAGTTCTTGCGCTGGACGCCCCAGGCGAGCTGGTTCACCGTGCGCGGGTTGAAGTTCAGCCCGGCCTTAGTTGCCTCCTCGATCATCCAGAGCAGCGGATATTTGGACTCGCCGCTCTCGGCTTCCGGATAGCCGCCGCCGACGTCGCAATGCACGCCGGCGAACCACACCTGCAGGATGTCCTGCGGCTCCTTCTTCTCGTCGGGCACGTAGCGGTGGCGCCAGTACTCCTGCGGCTCCTCATAGGCCTTGAGGCGGAACATGCGGCGCTGCTCGTCGATGGCGATCGCCTGCCGGAAGATGTTGACGCTCGGATTGCGCAGCGTGAAGGCGAGCTCCTCCAGGCTGAAGACGAGGAAGAAGACGTCGCGCCGCGGCACGATCACGCTCGCCACCGTGTCCCAGACGCCGATGAAGTGGATGGTCGGCCAGCGCGTCGAGGTGATGCGTGCGAACTGCGCGGCGAGGTCGAATTGGTCCTTCGGCAGAGGCCCCTGTTCGTCGACGGCGATGTCCTTGAGGTCCTCGACATCGTTGCCGCGCCCGGTGCCGGAATATTGCTTGTAGGCGACAAGGCCCGAGCCTGCGAGGTTGGCCTGCTCCGGCGAGATCAGGCCTATCTTGTGGATCAGCCCCGCGAGCACGCGCACGGTATAGGCACCGCGCGAAAAACCGAACAGATAGATCCTGTCGCCCGGCGCGTAGTGCTGGACCAGGAAGCAATAGGCCGACAGCACGTTGTCATCGAGCCCGTAGCCGGTGGCGAGCCCCAGCACTAGGTTGACGTTGGCTTTCCAGCGATGCCACGTCGACGGCTCCGTCACCGTGCCGACCCCGGGATCGTAGAACACCATCTGCCGCGGCCGCGTCTTGTCGGTCTTGCGCAGGCAGCGATAGAGCTTCAGGACGTTGGAGATGTTTTCCGAGATCTCGTTGCCGGTGCCGTCACAGCAGATGACGAGATTCTTCGGCTCGGATGTGTGGTCGGCGTTGCGCTCGTGCTCCACGGTACTCCCCTCCCGCTGATGCTACCCGGGCGAGTATAGCGGAAAAGCGCGGGGAGAAGGAGGTGGTGCTTCTTCCCCTCTCCCCTTGCGGGAGAGGGTGGATCGCCGCGAAGCGGCGAGACGGGTGAGGGGTTCTATCCGCGAGTCACTTCGCCACTTGAGTTCATGGATGCAACCCCTTGTATCTGCACGGCCAGCATTTGTGCGATGGAAGTGACTTAGCGCCTTGGCCGGTGGCCACCGGCCAA
>NZ_JBVVPC010000013.1:0-163736 GCF_055807355.1 Bradyrhizobium sp. Ken01 | reverse complement strand
CTTATGTCGTGATCTCCCCGGGGAGCGATGCACTATTGCCCCCGTCGCCTTGCGGATGGCTGATGCGTGTGCCCGGTCGGGCAACCCACATCACCGCAACGCTTGACGCACAGACCCCGGGCGTCAGGACCACACGATTTTGCCGTACGCCGATCACACCGGTCGTGCGCGCGAGGCCTTCACTCACGGTTGCCCGCCCTGCGAAGCCCATCGCGCCGATGTGACCAACGTCCACCGCCATCCGGCCCGCGTTCGTGACGATCGCGATACGCCCCTCTTCCTTGGGCCGGAGTGAGGCCTGGATATGCTATTTCCGAATTTCGGTAAAGTGGAATATTTTTAGTGGCGCGCGTTGACGGACAGTTTGGGTGTTTTGCCCGACGGGCAACACACGGCCTTGTAGCCCGGATGGAGCGCAGCGTAATCCGGGGTTGTCGAAGGCGGACGCAGCGGTCCCGGATTGCGCTGCGCTCCATCCGGGCTACGGACCTTCGGACGCGACTAGTCCTCGCTGGACGTCGCCAAGCGGCTGCGCAGATGGGCCTGCGACAACAGAAAGAACAATGCGCGCTCGCCATGATATTTGGCGGACGGCCGGGTGCGCTCGAAGCCATCGGCAAATTTCTTGCCGGATTGGTCGCACACCTGCCACCGCCAGCCGAACCGCTTACGCCTGGTGAGGATCACTTCGAACATGTCGACGAGCTTGGCCCCTGCTCCTTGCCGGTCTCGCAGACGCACGAGCCTGCTCCGGCCTCCTCCGTTGGAGTGATGCCCGACATATAGCGCAGCAGGATGGAAAGCGACTAAAATTGATTATCGGAAATAGGTATCTTGCACCGGCTGTGAGGAAGTCGCGGCGTCGCTGGAATAAGCCGGCAGTGCCGGTGTTGGTCGGTCCTGCTTGGTAGCGCTGCCAGAGCTGTTCAAATCGAAACACCAACCAAATCGCAACGCCAAACCGGGCAGCGGAGAGCATCTGCTTTCGCACGCGGGACTGGCGGTAATACGATATGGGAGATCCGTGCGCTGAATGAGAAGTATTCACCAGACACGAAGACCTGCGTCGGGCCGCATGCGGGATCACCGCTCACGCACTACCGCGCGACGACTTCTACTTCGCCGTCGACGCCGTTGACGACGTTGAAGCCGCGCTCGTAAACCTTGCCCTCGTTCTTGGCGATGGCGCGGTATTCGCCTTCGGAGAGCACGACGCGCGGAAAGGCGCCGATCGATTCCTTGATGACGTCGCCGCCCGGGGTCAGCACCGACCAGGCGGTGTTGGCGAGCGCCTCGCCGCCCCTGTCGCTGACAAGCTTGAGCGTGATGACGGCGGCGCGGTGGGTGATGGTGACGTCGGTGAGCTTGCTGGCCTGGACGCGGATGTCCGAGCGCACCACCGAATTGGCATCACCGTAATTCGAGATGATGTAATAGGTACCCTCCGGCAGCAGCACGACGTCACCGGCGGCGACGTTCGGCACCAGGGAGGCGCGCTCGCCGGATTCGAACTGGCTGCCCTTGTAGATCGCGAACGAGATCTGGTTCTGCGGAATGCGACTGGTGCCGACGCGGCCCTCGATGCGCAAGCCGCCGGCGGGCAGCACGAAGGATTCCCGGTCGGTTTCGGCCTTCAGGGCGACGGTGCGCACCGCGCTGACCAGACCAAAGGCGACGTGCACGACGTAATTGCCGGGCGGCAGCACGATGTTCGGCGTGGCATTGCGGTCTTCGCGGATCAGCTTGAAGGTGCCGTTCTCGTCGGGACGATCGGCAAACACGCGCCAGACCAGACCGCTGGTGATCGGCGGGGTGTCCTTGCCGTATTTCGCCGTCAGCGACAGCACGCCCTGTCCGGGCACGGCCGCGTTGAGCGGCGGAGCGGACGGCACGGTCGTGACCGCGGGCGGCGGCATGCTGGGCGTGGTCGGCTGCAACAGGGTCGGCGGCAGGCTCGGCGGTCCGGCACCCGGGCCGGAGGGCGGCGCCAGGCTGACGGCACCGCCGGGATCTGGCACCGACGCGGGCGGCACCGGCGGCGGACGATCGGAGAAAAGCTGCGCCTGCGCAGCATTTTGGCCAAGAGTATAGAGGCAGGCAGCAAGGACCAGCGCCGGCAGCAGCGATGCGCTGCGCCGCCATCCGATGATGCCGTCACCCCCGAGAGTCATGCCACCTGCTTTTCACCGAAAACGCGGCAAATTCAAGCCTCTGACTCCCCGAGAAATACGGCCCGACACGGTTTTGGAACCTGGTTGACGCCTGCGTGATTACCCGAGAGGCAGCTGCGCCTCGCCATACTCCTGCCCCGTGCGCTTCCCAAACCGGCATAAACCATGCTTCGGCCCGGTTCTGGCGGAGCGCGAGTACGGTGCCTAGTCTGATGGCGGGTCCCGGCGTAGGAGAGTTTCGGTGCTGGACATATTGAAGGGTCGGGGTTCGAACAGCGATAGGGTCGCCGAGAAAGTCGGCCTGGGCAGCATCCGCCGGCCGGTCATCGGCCTTGCGCTTGGCGGCGGCGCGGCGCGCGGCTTCGCTCATATCGGCATTATCCGGACCCTGCTCGCCAACGGAATCGTGCCCGACGTCGTGGTCGGCACCTCGATCGGCGCGGTGGTCGGCGGCCTCTATGCGGCCGGCCGGCTCGATACGCTGGAAGAATGGGGCCGCAGCCTGCAAGGGATGCGCAACATCCTCGGCTATCTCGACATCCGCCTCAACGGCTCCGGCCTGATCGGCGGCGAGAAGTTGGCGACCCGGCTCGAGGCTGCCTGCGGCCAGAGCCAGATCGAGGATCTCCCGATCAAGTTCGCCGCCGTCGCGACCGAGGTCCGTACCGGCCACGAGATCTGGCTGACGCGCGGGCGCGTGGTCGACGCGATGCGCGCCTCCTATGCGCTGCCGGGCATCTTCTCTCCGGTCCTGATCGGCGATCGCTGGCTGGTCGACGGCGCATTGGTGAACCCGGTGCCGGTCTCGGCCGCCCGTGCGCTCGGCGCGGAAATCGTCATCGCCGCAAATCTTTCCAGCGACATCTTCACCTATTCGACGACGGTGTATTCGCACGGCGCGATACCTGAACCGGTGATCCCCCCGACCGAAGAGCCGGCGTCAAAGCGGCGCTTCCCGAGATTCTTCTCGCCTGAGAAGACGGTGAAGCGCGAGTTCTTCGGCGGCGGCAGCGCCCGGCCCGGCCTCTCTTCGGTGATGGTCGACGCCTTCAACATCATGCAGGACCGCATCACCCGTGCCCGCCTCGCCGGCGATCCGCCCGATATGCTGATCACACCGCGGATCGGTCAATTCGGCTGGTTCGATTTCCACCGCTCCGAGGACCTCATCGCCCTGGGCACCCGCGCTGCCGAGCGCGCGCTGGAGTCCATCCAGGAGGCAATCCAGGAACTGGCGCCGGCGCCCGAGGGCGCCGCGCCCAAAGCCGACCAGCAGGCCTGATCAGGCGGTCTTACTGATCAGGCGGTCTTGATGTAGTCGCGCAGAGCTTCCTGCTCGGACTCGTATTCCTGCACCCGACGCTTGACGATGTCGCCGATCGAGATCAGGCCGACCACCTTGCCGTTGTCGACCACGGGCAGATGGCGGAACTTGCCGGTGGTCATCATCTCCATGAGCTCGGCGACCGTGTCGGTCTCTTTGCAGGTGACCACTTTGCGGGTCATGACCTGAGAGACCGGCTCCTCCAGCGCGCCGGCGCCGCGCTCGCCGATCACCCGCACGATGTCGCGCTCCGAGAGGATGCCTTCCAGCCGGCTCTGGTTCATCACCAGCACAGCGCCGATCTTCTTCTCGCCGAGCAGTTTGACCGCGACCGCCAGCTTCGCGTCCGGCTCGACGCTCATGATCTGGTGGCCCTTGGTGTTGAGAATCGAACGTACCGTCATTGTCGCCTCCCTGAATCGCAACCGTCCGCTGTTCGCGGTCCGGACTTGTTCTTCGAGTCTTCAACTAACAGTTTCAGCGCCGGTTTCACGCTCGGGCGCTTTGCGAAGCAAAGCCGCTAGCGGCCTGTCGCTTCGGAACATTCTTCTCGGGAATGATGGATGAATTCGGGCGGCGCCGCAAGCGCCGCTTCAAATGCGGTCTGAAATGTCCCGTGATGACGCATCCGCAGCATCGCTTCGCACGCGCGGCACGGGATCGAACAGCGTGAACAGCAACAGGCCGGCAAGGAAGCCGCCGATATGCGCCTGCCATGCGACGCTCGTGGTCTCGCTATCGACGCCGATCGCGCCGACGCCGAAGACGATGTTCACGCCGAACCACACCGCGAGGAAACCAAGCACTCGCCCGTCGCGCAGCGCGCGCGCCAGCGGCAGCGCCGGAACTCTTGCGGCGGTATCGGCATCCGATCGGCTGAACGACAGGAAGCTGCCGCGAACGAAGGCGAAGCGGATGGCCGCCGCCATCGCGCCGGACACCGAGGCCGAGGCGCCGATCATCGGCGCCACCGCGTGCTCATGGGTGACGAGATGGGCAAGCGCGCCGGCCGCCGCCGTCACCGCGAGGAACAGGAAGAACCTGATGGCGCCAAAGCGCCGCGCCAGCGCGCTGCCGAACGGCAACAGCCACAACACGTTGAAGCCGATATGGGTGAGATTGGCGTGCAACAGCGAATAGGTGACGAAGGTCCAGACCTTCGCGCCGGCCCCGCCGGGAATTTCCAGATTGAGCAGCGAGGAATCGTAGCGCTTCGGGATGAAGCCGAAGACGTCGATGGTCCAGTTCTCCAGCTCCGGCGGCAGCAGCACCCGCAGATGGATCGCCGCGAGCAGGAGGATATAGGCGGTCAGCGCGAACGGCAGCGTCAGGATCGGCTCGCGCGGAGGCTCCCCGACAACGGCCGGCACCTCCAACGAAGCATCTTGCAACGGAGGATCTTGCGGCGGAGAATTTGGCGGGGAATCCAAGGCGGCTTCGCTTTCAGGCGCGATCGGAGCGACAGTCTTGACGACAGGCCTTGGAGATAGTCGCCTTTGCCCGCCCTGCGCAAGTGCACAAAAGGAAAAGGCAGGGCCCTGGGAAAGCCCTGCCTATCCGTGTCGGACTTCCGGTACCCAGAGAGACGGGAATATCCCCACCCCTCCCCGCGGCCGGTGACCAAACTGTTTGACGCCTGTGTACAGGCCTCGCCGAGAACCTGGAGAAAAGCGGCGAAGCTTGCGACCGCGGCCACCATAGCAGCGGGGCGGCGCACGGAAAGCGCATAGTTAATTTAACGTTAACGACGCAAAGGCAGCGCCAAGGGCGCCGAAAACGCCGCGGCGGCATGGACGCTGCAAAGTCCCTCCTGCACAACAACACAGGGATCGTGGCTGCACTGAAGCGGGACAGGTTTGTCCCGCAAGCTTGCGCCCCGGGATAAGCGTTCAGCCATGAAACATCCGTCGAGCCGCGAGTTCTTCGCATATTGGAACGAGAAGCGCGGTACTGCGCGGGCGCCAGACCGGGCCGATATCGATCCGGCCGCCGTGCGCGGCCTGCTCGGTGATATCTTCGTGCTGTCCTGCGAGCCCCATCTCGGCTTCCCGTTCCGCGTCGCCGGCACGCGCGTCTGCGCGCTCGCGGGGTGCGACCTCAAGGACTCGAGCTTCGCGGCGCTGTTCGACGAAGGCAGCCGCCGCGAGATCGAGGAGATCACGACCATCGTCGCCGACGAGAGCCTCGGCGCAATCGCCGGCATCACCGCCGCGCGCGACGACGGGAGCAAGGCGCATCTCGAGCTGCTGCTGCTGCCGTTCAATGCCCGCCCGCATACACCTGTGAGCGTGACAGGCGTGCTCGCGCCGTTCGACGACGAATGCGGCGCGCTCGGCCCGTTCGCCCTCACCTCCTGGCGCTATCTGCACCAGCCGGAAAAACTGCTGCCGCGCGCGATCCGCAAACTGCAGATCGCACGCGGGCTGATGGTGTATGAGGGGCTGCGCTAGGAGTGCACCCCGCTCACGGCATCGCCAAATGCCAGGCGCCGTTCAGAAAGCCGTCGCCGGTGACGTCGCCGGGCTTGGTGTCCTTGGCAAAGGTGTAGAGCGGCTTACCCTTGTAGGCCCATTGCTTCGAGCCGTCGTCGCGCGTGATGATGGTGTAGCCGTCGGCGGCGGCATCGCTCGCTTCGGCCTTCAGCACCGGCCAGTTGGTCGCGCAGGCACCATTACAGGCCGACTTGCCATCCGCGTCCTTGTCGAAAGTATAGAGCGACATGCCCTTCGCGTCGGTGAGCACATTGCCCTTGTCGGTCTTGCCGGTCTTGGTCGGCGGTGCCGCGAAAGCAGCGGGAACCATCGCGAGCGATATTGCGAGCGTGAGCGCGAGGCGGATCGAGGATGTCGTCATGGTCTCTCCTGTCATGCAATGGGCTTGCATGGGTAGGACGCCGCGCGAGCCGTCGTATTCCTGAGATCGCGGCAAAGATATTTTTCGCTGCGCGCATCGTCGCATCGGAATAAACTGGGATGATTGAGACGGAACGACGGATCGACATGAGCAAGCCGCATTGGCGTCCCGCCCGCGCCTCCGATCTGCCGGCGATCAGCGTGATCGCAGCGCGGATCCATCCTGATCTGCCTGAGCGGCCTGAGGTCTTCGCGGAAAAGATGCGGCTCTATCCTGACGGCTGCCGCGTGCTTGTCGCGGACGACGGGATCGTCGGCTACGGTCTCGCGCATCCCTGGATGCAGCACCGGATTCCGCCGCTCGACGGCTTCCTCGAGCAATTGCCCGGCCATGCGGATTGCCTCTATTTGCACGACGTCGCGGTGCTGCCCGACTTTCGCGGCGGCGTTGCGCGCGACTATGTCGTCGTGGTCGAACAGCTCGCGCGCGCGTCAGGAATCGCGATGCTCGCATTGGTGTCGGTCTACGCCACGCGGCCGCTGTGGCAGCGTCTCGGCTTTCGGCCGGTCACGGCGGATGCGGAGCTGCGGGCAAAGCTCGCGTCCTACGGCGACAGCGCAACCTACATGCTGCGCGACCTCGCTGCGACGTAACGTCCCTGCCCCGCCGGCGCAGCTCACGCCGGCGTGAAGCTATTCCCTCGAACCGGGTTCGATCAGCTCTCGTCCAAGAACTGTGCGGACCGTTCTGGTCTCGCCGAATCGAGGCTGGAGAATTTCCATGAAACTCACATTGTCGAAACTTGCTTTGCTTGCCTTGGCTGCGACGGCCGCGTTCAGCGCAACCAGTGCCAACGCGGCTCAATTCCGGACCTATGGCTGCGATTCCGCTTTCTTCGAGGGCTGCGGCATCCTGATCGAGCAGCCAACGCCGAGCGGCAGAAGCCGCGTCAGCGTCACTCACGACACCTCGCCCACCTACATGAAGCAGACCGATCCCCGCTACATCTCGTCGATGCGCGATGCCGGCGGTGGTGGCGGCGGAGGTGGTGGTGGTGGCGGCGGCGGCGGTGGCCGCTGAGCCCATCCGGCTTTTCAGATGATGTCGCCGGTGCAATCCGGCGGCATCGTTGCTGTCGCTGCTGAACAGCGCCCGTTCAACCGCGATGCTTTTTCTTCTTCGGCTTCTTGCCCGACGCACCCTTTTCAGACCACGGCGTGACCGAAGCTTCGGAATGGCCCGGCTTGGTCTTATGTTTCTTTTTCTTCGCGAACGCCGGAGCGTCGTCGAATTTCGTCGGGCGCTCGCCGAAAGTCTTGCCGCGCGGCTTGAATTCGCTCTTGTCGCGCGGGCGATCGTCTCGACGTTCACGATGATCGCTGTCGCCGCTCTCGCGCCGCGGCGCGTGGGGCCGCTCTTCCGAAGCCGCTTGCCGCTGCGGCGCATCCGCCATCGGCTCGAGGCGGATATTGTCTTCCTTGTCCGGACGCTTGATCTTCACGGCGAAGGAGTCCGCGACCCGCTGGGAAATTTCGAATTCGGTCGTGGTGTCCATGATCTTGATCGCGCCGATATCGCCCTTGTCGATGCCGCCACGGCGGCAGATCATCGGCAACAGCCAGCGCGCTTCCGCGTTCTTTTTTCGTCCGATGTTGGCCCGGAACCAGACGCTGCCATCCGCCATGCCATGTTTCGACGACGATTTGCCCGCTTTGGGACGAGCCCTTTCGGGCCGATCGTCGCCACGCGAAGCGCGGACATCGTCGCGCGGTGCGCGCGTATCGTTGCGGCCGCGATCCTCGCGCGGCCGGCCAGCTCGCTCGCCGGGATCCATGATGTCTTCGGGCGATGGCAGCCGCGCGCGATAGAGCCGTGCGAGTGACGCGGCGATCTCCTCGGCCGACCGCTCGGCCAATAGCGCCTGCGCCAGCGCCCGATCGTCGGCGGTGGTCTCCTCCGTGAACAGCACGTCCTTCATGCGCTCATGATCGAGCTTGCGGATCTCATCCGGCTGCGGCGCCGTCCCCCAGACCGCGTCGATGCCCGAGACGTTCAGCAGCATTTCCGCACGCCGCCGCCGCACGGGCGGCACCAGCATGACGCTGGTCCCCTTGCGGCCCGCGCGTCCGGTGCGGCCGGAGCGATGCTGCATGACCTCGGCGTCGTTGGGCAGATCCGCATGAATGACGAGGTCGAGGCTCGGCAGATCGATGCCGCGGGCGGCGACGTCGGTTGCCACGCAGACGCGCGAGCGTCCGTCCCGCAGCGACTGCAACGCCGTGGTTCGCTCGTTCTGCGTCAATTCGCCTGACAGAGCGACCACGGAGAAGCCACGCTCCAGCAGCGCCGCCTGCAAATGCCGGACGCCATCGCGCGTGCTGCAGAACACCAGCGCGCTCGGTGCCTCGTAGAAGCGCAACACGTTGACGACGGCGTGCTCGGCATCGCCGGGCGCGATCCGGATCGCGCGATACTCGATATCGGCATGACCGCCTTCGTCGCCGGCGACTTCGATCCGGAACGCCCGCTGCTGATACTGCTTGGCCAGCGCGACGATGCCGCGCGGGAACGTCGCCGAGAACATCAGGGTGCGGCGCGTGTCCGGCGTGGTCTTGAGGATGAATTCCATGTCTTCGCGAAAGCCGAGATTGAGCATCTCGTCGGCCTCGTCGAGCACGACCACCTTTAATTCCGAGATATCGAGACGGCCGCGGCGCAAATGATCGCACAACCGGCCGGGCGTGCCGACGACGATATGAGCGCCGGCCGCAAGCTCGCGCTGCTCGCGCCTGGGGTCCATGCCGCCGACGCAGGAGACGACGCGCCCGCTCGCGTGCTCGTACAGCCACGCCAGCTCGCGATGGACCTGCAAGGCAAGCTCGCGGGTCGGCGCCACGATCAGGGCAAGCGGTGCACCCGCCCGCTCGAACCGCTCGGCGTCGCCAAGCAAATCCTTGGCCATAGCCAGCCCGTAGGCCAGGGTCTTGCCGGAGCCGGTCTGGGCCGAAACCAAGAGGTCGCGGTCAGCGGCCTCATCGGTCAGCACGGCGAGCTGAACGGGGGTCGGACGGTCGTAGTTGCGCTCGGCCAAAGCTCGGGCGAGCGGCGCACTCATGGTCGGAAAAGACACGGGATAAACCTTGGTTGGTCCAGGCGCGGAACGTCGAGCCGCGCGACCTGAAGCTGCGTAGGCGGCAAATGGTCCAGCCGCACGCGTGGTGATTTGATTTGGACGCTCTTTACGCCAAGTGCGGGCAAATCACCATGCCTATGACGCATGGCTTTGGTGATGCCGAGAATAAGCTTACCGGCCAGCTCGACCCACTATATCCAGCGTTTTCGAGCCGTTTCGCTGCATCTAGCGGGATTTTCCACCGAAGCCGCCGCCGCAGTGCGCAAACTCGCATAGAGAGCGACGCGCGGGCCCTAATCCCTGGAGGCCACCAGCCTGCCGAAGCCGCCAGCCAGCCTGGCTCTGGCCCGGGCAACAGTGTCTCTTGCCGCGCGGCCCAAGGCTCGGACCGCGCGCCAGGCTTCGGTGGCCTGCAGCCATGCCTTGACGTCTGTGAACTTGCCATAGGCCCAGGCGAAGGCCGGAATCCGCATCAGCTTGTCACGCGTGAGATGGAACAGGCGCTCGACCAGGACCAGCTTGAGCAGCTCGCCGATGATGAATGTCACGGCCCCGCTCACGACCTGACCGGTTGCGGCGAGATAGGCCGCCACGGGCTTGACCGGCTCCAGGATGATGACGGGCACGGAAAACAGGGCGAGCGAGCAATAAGGCGACAGCGATCTGATCCAGCCGCGCAATCGCTTCAACTGGAGATGCCGCCCGATCCAGCGCGAGATCGGCCTCGCCACGGCCATGAAGACCGCATCCACCAGGAAGTAGATGGCGGCCAGGATGTAAGTGACGGGTTTCAGGATCCGCTTCACGATGAACTCTCCCGTGAACTGAAAGCCGAAACCCGGGCCTGAGTTTCACCCCGGCGTGAAAAACTCGATGGAACTTTTCGTGCACGGCCGCCCGCTCCCGCGGTTCAGATCTCCGCATAGACTTCCAAAAGATTGCCGTCGGGGTCGCGAAAGAACAGCGTCCGATGCCCGAACGACTGGTTCGTTGGGGGTGACAGCAGCGCCACGCCGTGGCGTGCGAGTTCGTCGGCACACGCATCGACTTCGGCCGCGGACACCCCGAAGGCCAGTTGCAGCGCGGCACTGCCCGCCGGCGTCGGCGCGTCAGTCGCAGTTCGGCCCGGTGTAGCGAGAGCCAGCGTGTTGGGGCCCAAGCCGTACTCGATCCAGTTCGGCGACAGCTCCCGCAGCAGCGGAAACGCGAGGACGTCTTCATAGAAGCGGCGCATCGCCGCCATGTCGCGCACGAAGACGACGGTGTAGTCGATCGCGCGGATGGCACGGAAGGGCGAGCGCGTGCGTTGGCCTGGCTCGGTCGTTTGTTCGTTTGTCATCTCGTCCTTCATTCCAAACGCCGGCCCGTAGCCCGTATGGAGCGTAGCGGAATACGGGACTGGCGGCCCCGGATTACGCTGCGCTCCATCCGGGCTACGGATCATCTAGCGCAACATGCCACCACCATAGCGCAGCTCGTAAAGCAGCGCGCCATCCTGCTGCGCAATCGTCTCGATGCCGTGGAAGCGATCGAAGGAGCCTTCGACCTCGTTGCGGTAGATCATGCCGTCCTGCTCAAACAGATGCGGCCCCCGGTACGGCTCCTCCACGGATACGGCCAGTAGTGCCTTGCGCAGGAATTTGTAGATCGCAAGGAAGGTGTCTCGCCCCGTGATCTCCGCGCGGACGCCACCGCTGTAGCTCATCGACCAGATGACGCGCTCATCCCGGGACACGGTCTCCTGCCCGACGAAGAACCCCATCCCGAAATAGATATCGCGATAGGCATAAGGCGGCGCGCGATGCTCAAGCTGCTTGGAGCCTCTGAGCAGCGGAGCGGCCACGGTGGCGTCGTCGTCCAGCCCCGCATAGGTGCTGCGCTTGGATTCGACCAGAAACGCTGCGAGGTCGTGCGGGATCGATGCCATCGTTACTCCACCAATTCCGGCCACGGCACGATGGTTGATTTCACCGTCTTCATCGCCATCGCATCCCTGACCGCCTGTGCGACCCCCTCTTCCGTGAACGGATAGATCGTCTGCATCTTGAGCCAGGGATATTTGTCCGCCGTGCGATAGAGCATGTCGACGCCGAGCGGCAGATCGTTGGCGGTAAAACCCCAGGAGCCCAGCACGTTGATATCCTTGGTGCATATGCGGTGCCAGGAGGTCTCGATCGAGCCGGCGTCTGTGAACTGGCCCATCTCGACATAGGTGCCGCCGTCGCGCAGCATCTCGATGCCTTCGGGGCCGGCGGAGGGGTGGCCCGAGCAATCCATCACCAGATCGGCGCCGAAGCCGCCGACGATGTCGCGTACGCGTGCGATGCGGTCTCGTGGTGACTTCAGTTCGTCGATGTTCACCGTCGCCTCGGCGCCGAACTCGCGCGCGAGCTTGAGCCGCGGCTCCTCCGGCGCACCGACGCAGATCACGCGCCCTGCCCCCATCTCCTGCGCCGCGGCGACTGCGAGAATGCCGATCGGGCCCGAGCCCTGGATCACCACCGTGTTGCCCCAGGAAAAACCGCCGGCGCGGCTGGCGCGATTGAAGGCGCGGATGCAGGAGGTCAGCGGCTCCGACAGCGCACCCAGCCGCAGCGACATGTCGTCAGGCAATTTGTAGATCTTGGTGCCCGGCAGCATGTCGAGATCGACATAGACATATTCGGCCCAGCCGCCCCACATGTGAGGTGCCTTGTCGAAGCCGAGATAGCGGCCGTAGTAAACCGGCGTCAGGCACTTGTTGGCGCTCAGGGGATAATGGATGCAGTAATAGCAGCGGCCGCACGGCATCAGCGGCGGGATCATCACTTTTGATCCGACCTTGAGCGGCTTGCTCATGAAGTCCTCGGTGAATTCGTCGCCGCATTCGACGATGATGCCGCCGAGCTCGTGGCCGAGCGTGAACGGCCAGGGCAGCGGCTTCGGCCAATGTCCTTTCAGGATGTGCAGGTCCGTGCCGCAGACGCCGCACGCGCCGACCTTGATCAGCGCGGCCTTTTTGCCAACCTTCGGCCATGGCACGGTGCGAATGACGGGCTCACTGCCCGGCCCTGCGTGGGTGCAGACGCGGATCTGGTCCATGGCGTGTCCTCGCTGCCCGTCTGTTATTATGGCTGATTGGTGCGAGCTGACGAGCAGCGTATGTGAGATGCGCGGTCATGCCAAGCCGTGGGCGCGTAGCCCGTATGGAGCGTAGCGGAACACGGGGAGCCGCAGGCGAGAATCCCGGATTACGCGTCGCTCCATCCAGGCTACGGGACCGCTGTTCTCACACACCCAAGTGTCTTGAGCGCTCGACGGCGAACGTGTAGGCACGGCGCGAAAGTCCCACCCAGGTGCCCTCTTGAACCCCCTCCCTCAAAATCCTGTCGTCGCATCCGGATCGTTCGCTGCGATGAAGTCGGTGCCGTATCGACTCCAGTTCATCGCTTACGTGCTGGCGATGATGGCCGATAATATCGAGCATGTGATCAGCTATTGGGTGGTGTTCCAGAAATTCCATTCGCCCGCGTTGGCGGGGTTTGCCGTGCTGTCGCACTGGCTGCCGTTCCTGCTGTTCTCGGTCGCGGTTGGCGGGCTCGCGGACCGGGTCGATCCGCGCCGCATCATTCAATGCGGCATGTTGCTGTTCATCGTGGCCTCGGCTGGATGGGGTTTCTTCTTCATCACCGACACCATTGAGATGTGGCACGCCATGCTGCTGCTGGTGATCCATGGCTGCGCCGGCGTGTTGTGGCAGACGCCGAACCAGCTGCTGCTCTACGATCTCGTCGGCCCCGCCGACCTTCCGAGCGCGGTGCGGCTGAATGCGATGGCGCGCTATCTCGGCATTCTGGTCGGACCTGCCGTCGGCGGCATCATCATGCTCACGCTCGGCACCTCGCATGGCATCATCTTCAACACGCTGTTCTATCTGCCGATGCTGCTGTGGCTGTTCTGGGCGCCGGTGCGCGACAGCAGCGTGGCCGTGCGGCGCTTCGCGGTGCGCGGCCTTGCCGACATCATGCTGACGATCGGCGCCATCGGCACGCAGCCGGTGCTGACGGCGATGACATGGCTCGCCGGCCTCACCTCTTTCATGATCGGCAATGCCTATCACGCCCAGATGCCGGGCTTTGCCGGCGATCTCGGCCATGGCGATCCCGGAATCTCCTACAGCGTGCTGCTCGCGGCAGATGCTGCCGGCGCGCTGCTCGCCGGCATCGCGCTGGAATCCTGGGGGCGGCTCAAGGGTACGCCGCGCACCGCGATCATGCTTGCGATGCTGTGGAGCGTGGCGCTGCTCGGCTTCGCCTCGGTGCGGATCTATCCGGTCGCGATCGTGCTGCTGTTCTTTGCAGGCTTCTTCGAGCTGTCGTTCAACACCATGGCGCAGGCGCTGGTGCAGTTGAACGCGCCGTCCGACATTCGCGGCCGCGTCGTCGGCCTCTACAACATGGCGGGGCTCGGGATGCGGGCCTTCAGCGGCATCACGGTCGGACTGTTCGGCGCGGCGATCGGCATTCACTGGTCGCTCGGGCTCTCGGCCGCGGTGCTGCTGGCGCTGCTATGTTTTCTCTATGGGCGCGCGACGAGGAAGACGTAAGCTCAGAGCTTGCGGTTGACTCCGGCGTCTCCCCACCGCACGCTCGATACAGGGTTCGGGGAGATGAAGCGTTGCGCAATCGGTGGGGCATACTTGCGATCCTGTTCGTCGTTCGCCTCACCATCGCGTTCCAGTTCCAGAGCGTGGCCGCGGTCGCGCCGCTGCTGCAGCAGAGCTTCGGCGTCGGACTCGCCGATATCGGCATCCTGATCGGACTCTATTTCACACCGGGCATCGTGCTGGCGCTGCCGGGCGGCGCGATCGGCCGCGCCCTCGGCGACAAGCCTACCACGATCGTGGCGCTGCTGCTGATGACGGCGGGAAGTCTCGTCATGGCCACCACCGACGTCTGGGGCTGGCAGATGGCGGGCCGGCTCGCCTCCGGCGCCGGTGGCGTGCTGCTGACCGTACAGCTCACCAAGATGGGCACCGACTGGTTTGCGGGTAAGGAGATCGCCACCGCGATGGCGATCTTCGTCAACTCCTGGCCGGCGGGCGTTGCGATCTCGCTGCTCGTGCTGCCGGCGATCGGCACGGCCTATGGCGCGGGCGCCGTGTTCCTGGTGGCCGGCGCGCTGACCGCGATCGGCATTGTGCTGATCATTTTCTACCAATCGCCGCCGGGAGCAACCGCCAGCGCGGCCGGCTCCGGGCGGCTTGATCCGCTCGCTCTCCTGGCGGTGATCGTCGCGGGTGCGATTTGGGGCCTTTATAATATCGGCTTCGCCATGATTTTCTCGTTCGGCCCCTCATTGCTCGTCGAGCGCGGCTGGAGCATTGCGGCGGCGGGCTCGGCGATCAGCCTCGTGATGTGGCTGTCGGTGATCTCGGTGCCATCAGGCGGATATCTCGCCGATCGCACCAAGCGCCCCTTTGTCGTGGCGATCGCGGCGAGCCTCGTGGTGGCCGGTCTGCTCGCCTGGCTGACCCGGTCCGACGCTGTGATCGCGATCCTGGTCCTGGGCGGCTTGATCGGCGGCCTTCCCGCCGGCCCGATCATGAGCCTGGCCGCCCGCGTACTCGCGCCGGAGACACGGGCGATCGGAATGGGCGTGTTCTACACTCTCTTCTATGCCGCGATGATGCTGGGGCCGGCGGTGGCGGGCCGGCTCGCCAAATCGGCCGGCACTGCCGCGGTCGCGCTCGACCTCGGCGCACTGACAGTGCTGGCCTGCCCGCCCCTGATGTGGCTTTTCGAACGCATTGTGGCTGTTCGTCATCGCCGCGCCCGATCCTAACGCGGCATTAACCCTGTGCACCTTAGGGTCGTCCCGGACTCCGCCAGGCGGGGGGTCGGGTTGTGAAAATGGCGTTGGCGCACAAAAAATTTCTTCCGGCCGCCGAGGAACGTCGGCGTTTCCAGCGGGTGAAGGTTCACCTGCTCGGCCGCTACATGCTGCCGGACCGCCGTGAATTCCCTTGCCAGGTGATCAACATGTCGCCGGGCGGGCTGGCGCTGCTGGCCCCCGGCATCGGCAATGTCGGCGACCGCGTGGTCGCGTATCTCGACCATATCGGCCGCGTCGAGGGCAAGATCACCCGCATCATCGACAATGGCTTCGCCATGACGGTCGGCGCGACGCCGCGAAAGCGCGACAAGCTCGCGGCACAGCTGACCTGGCTCGCCAACCGCGACATTCTCAACCTGCCGGAAGACCGCCGTCACGATCGTATCGTGCCGCGCAACCCGATCGCGGTGCTGACGCTCGAGGACGGCACCAAGATGACCTGCCGCATCATCGACCTCTCGCTGTCGGGCGCAGCCATCGCCGCAGAGAACCGCCCCCCGCTGAAATCGACGGTTCTGCTCGGCCGGGTGCAGGGCCGCGTGGTCCGAAACCTCGAGGACGGCTTCGCACTCGAGTTCATGCATTCGCAGCCAATTGAAACTCTCGAAGAGAGCGTTACCGCGCGGTAAAGCGCCAAGGCACCAAAACCACTGCATTTCCAGCCCTGAAGGCGGCCTCCGCGATGCGGACGCCGCCTTTTTCATGGGTCGTGACGGGCCTCGCGCGGGTTAACGCGGGGGCTGCGGGTGCGTGCAAGCAACAGTTCCGCCAGCGTTTCCGCGTTAATCGATAAAATTTGAATCAATCGCAGTCATATTGAATTTTATTCAAGTTTGACTCAAGTATAGATCGAATTCGCCGCGTGTTTTACTTGCATTCGTCTCGACTTGACTTGGCTGACTTAGCGGCAACTCAAAAGCTCCCTGCGCAATGTGGTCCCAACAAGAAACGGGGGCCGCAATGTTTGATTTCAGGGGACAGGGGAAGGGATTGGCGCTCGCCGCCATGCTCTTCGGAATGAGCGCGGCAGCGCAGGCCGGCGAAGGCCGTCTGCTCTACGCAAGCCTCGGCGACACCACGCGTGCGCCGATCGGCTGGGTCGAGTTCTGTGCGGATAATGCCGCTCAGTGCCAGGGCGCACCGACGCAACCGCGTGACATCGTGATGTCGCAGGCTGCATGGCGCGACCTCGTCAAGGTCAATCGCTGGGTCAACGAGACCGTCAAGCCTTTGACCGACCAGGAGCACTGGGGCGTGATCGAAAAGTGGTCGCTGCCGTCCGACGGTTACGGCGACTGCGAAGACTACGTGCTGTTGAAGCGCAAGATGCTGATCGATGCCGGATGGCCGCGCGAGGCCCTGCTCATCACCGTCGTGCGCGACAAGAAGGGCGAAGGACACGCGGTGCTGACGGTGAAGACCGACAAGGGCGAGTTCGTTCTCGACAATCAGAACGAGAACGTCGTTGCCTGGACGGAGACCGGCTACCGCTTCGTCAAGCGCCAGTCGCAGAGCGATCCCAACGTCTGGGTCTCGCTCGGCGACACCAAGCCGGCGGTTTCCACCGCCAGCGCGAGAGATCAGTAGAGACCAACGAAAGAGATACGCGACCCGGTCACATCCCCACCCCTCCCCGTCCCAGACCGGTTCGCGCGCGGCCAGCCATCCCCCAATGGCTGGCCGCAACTTTTTTAGGATGTGCTTAGCTCAGTCCTGCGGCGTCTGCCGCGACCAGGGCACGCGCGCGGCGGTGAAATCGCGCCATGTGCTTTGCAGGGCGGACTGCACCCCGACCGACGCGCGCGCCTGCCAGCCGGCGATCGCCGCCGCCGCGATGGCGCAGTCGGGCTCGGCACCAAGGCCGTCCAGCAATGATGCCGTGACCACCATGTCGTTGAAGGCGCCAAGCTGCTCCTGCAAGCCGGCGAGCCTGCGCGCGAATTTTCGCGCGCATTTGCGGTCCGCGAACAGCGGCAGCAGAAACTCGCTGACATAACGCAGCCGCTTGGTCGCGAGCCGCACGCGGTGCAGACCTTCGGCGGGAAGCGATTTGAAGCGGCGGCCGCGCCTGAGCACCTTGGCGTACTGCGCCGACAGGATGCGTGCCGCGAAGTCGGCCGCGGGTTCGGCGAGCCGGCCGAGATCCTGCGCGGCGACGTCGTTGCGCCAGCCGCGCGCCTCGATCCACCCGCCGAGGCTGATCAGGAATATCGCGCAGCGGCGATCGTCGAGCGCATCGTGCGCCTTGCGATAGGCATCCGACTGCCGCTCGGCCCCAACCTGGCCCAGCGCATCGAAGCCCGCGACCGACGGACAGGCTGTTGCGATCATCGGCAAGGTCTCGAGCCGGAACACATCCCAGTCGCGCGCGGCGGACAAATCCTGCGCCAGCCATTTGGCTTCGGTTCGCAGCGTATCGACGTTGCTCGACACGCCCGCCGAACGCATCAGATCCAGCACGGACCGCAGCCGGCGCAGCGAGACGCGCAACTGATGGATTCCTTCCGGATTGCGGCCGTCCTCGGCCGCTGGCAGCGACTGAAGCAAATGGAGAAAGCAGGAACGCAGGATTGTCGCGAACGCCTCGTCCAATGTCACCGACGGATCGAGACGAAGTTTTCGCGGACGCCGCGCCGAGGGCGGCTTGTCGGCGGCAAGATCGAAGCCGCGCGCCGATTTGGTGCGGATGGACGGCTTCACGACGCCGTGCTCCGCGAGCCGCAACGCGAGCTCGTAGATCGCGCTCGCGCTGCCGCTCTTGAGCTCCAGCTCGATCTCGCTCACCGGCAGTGAATGGTCGCCGGCCGTCAACTCGCCCCGGTCGAAGGCGATCTCGACCGTGCCTGACGGCAGGTCAATCATCCGCGCATGGCGATGGACATCGGCGGTGAAGACCACTTCGAGCGGTTGCGCTTCCAGGTGGCCGCGAAGCTTCTCGGGAATGAAAGGCATCGCCAAAGCGAGCTCGGGCGCAAGCGAAGGCACGCTCGCCTCCCACTCACCACGGCGGAGCGGATCATTCACCGCATCGGTCTTCACGGTTTGCACGAACCGCGCGCCGCTCTGACGAACGCGCAGGCTCAATCCGTTGCGCCGAAGTGTCCGCTCCGGCGTGTCATAATAGACCGACTTGAGCCGCTTGCGCGTGCCCTTGTTGCGCGCGTTGACCGCGATCATAGGCGCGGCGTTGAAATGCGCCATGCGATCGGCATCGACGAAAAGCTTGAGCTCGATCTCACCGGCACCATGCGCGGCAGCACTCGACCGGAGTGGTTCCGTTGCCGGTTCCGCGTCTTGCGATGGCGTCTGATCGATCACAGGTTCCGCGACGAGTTCGACAGGTTCACGTTGCCTGAAGAAGCCGGCGGTGACTTGCGTTCTCTTGTTGTCCCTCGCAACAGGATTCCCATCCCGCGCGCTCGGAGCCTTGCGAACCGACGTTGCGTCTGACTTCAGCATTTACGGTAACATGACAGTTCGATGACAGAGCGCCATCCTATAGCCGGTGCGGCTCGCGAGGAATAGTCACGTGACGTCGCAGCGCCCGACCATCCACACTAGGCTGGGAGCGCACAATCCAGCTCGACCACAGGAACTAAATTGCCGGCGGGCGCAACGTGCGATCGACTGGGCTGCGAATCCCGCCCTTCTCGAAACCGAGATGAACGCGTCAGCGAGCTTGACTCATGCCAGCCTTCCCGCAATCGGTAGCGATGGCGTCGAGCGCGCTGCCCTGTCCCTCCGGCGGTTGCTTCATCGGCTCACGACACAGGCAATCACAAGGAGTTGGCATGACGTCGTTCCGTCCGGTCATTGCGTTGTCCAGGGGTCTCGAAGTCCTGCGAGCGATCAATCAGGAACGGCAGTCGACCGTCGGGTCGCTGCACAAGGCGACGGGACTCAACAAGGCGACGATCGTCCGCATGCTCGAGACGCTGGAGCATGAAGGTTATGTGGTGCGCCGTACCGAGCCGGCCAGCTACGCGCCGACGGGACGCGCGCTGTTGCTCAGCGCAGGCTATGACGAGCCGACCTGGATTGGCGGCATCGCCGAACCCATCCTCAACAAATTCCGCAAGCAGATCCATTGGCCGTCAGACATCGCGGTGCTCGATCAGGAGTCCATGGTCATCGCCCACACGACGCGCGTGGATGGATCGCTGCTGTTCAGCCGCCCGCCGGGTTTTCGCTTTCCCGTCCTCGGCACCTCGATGGGACGCGCCTATCTCGCCTTCTGCGAGCCCGCCGAGCAGGAGCGCATTGCCGCGCGGCTTGCCCTCGGTCCAGAGCCTTGGAACGATCTGGCGCGCAATCCCGACAAGCTCAGCAAGGCGCTGCGCACGATCCGTAAAGCCGGGTTCGCGGTGATGGACGACAGCTACAGCCGCAGTATCTTCGGCGGCGCGGTCTGGGCGCTTGGCGTTCCCGTCGCGCTTCAGAACCGGCTGTTCGGCAGCATGAACGTGATGATGCTCCGCGAAGCGGTCAGTCCGGAGGAAGGCATACGCCGCTTCGTACCTCCGATGAAGAAAGTCGCTTCCGCACTTGCCGAGGCGCTCGGCGCCAAGCTTGCCGCGCCAGGCTCTTCTGCAGGTCGGCCGTGACCATTTCACACAGTGAAACGATATTTTGATTTCTTGACCCTCCTCCTTGCCCATGTGACACCTCGTTGCGGTGGCTTCCGGCTGCCCAATGACACAGGGAAAAGGGGAGGCCGAAGTGCGGACATCCGCGAGAATTTGGGCTGCCGTGATTGCATGCCTGACGATGGCCGCTTCTGAAACGGCTTGGGCCGAAGCCTGGCCGACTCGGGCCATCAAGATCGTCGTCTCCACGCCGGCAGGCGGCATCACCGATGCCTTCGCCCGTGCCTATGGCGACTATATCTCGCAGAAGCTTGGGCAGCCGGTCATCGTCGAAAACAAAACCGGAGCCAGCGGTGCGCTGGCGGCACAGTCGGTGAAGGATTCCCCGGCCGACGGTTACACGCTGATGTACACGATCTCGTCCACCTTGCTCGGTAACCGCCTGCTGCTGAAATCGCTGGCCTATGATCCGGACAAGGATTTCACGATCGTCGCGGTGACGCCTTCGGGGCATCTGCCGCTGGTGGTCCATTCCGCCACCAATGCAAAGACGATCGAAGAGTTCGTCGCGTACGCACGCGGCAACAAGGTCACGGCCGGCTCGTACGGGATCGGCTCGTTCGCGCACATTGCGATCGCCGAGCTCAACCGCCAATTCGGTCTCGACATTTCCATCGTGCATTACCGCGGCGAAGCGCCGATGTGGCAGGATCTGGCCGCCGGAGTGATCCAGGCGGCGGTCGGCAGCTATCAGGCCGCGCTGCCGGTACTCGATACCGGCATCGGCCGCCCGATTGCCGTGCCGACACCGGTGCGCATGAAGAAGCTGCCCGAGACCAAGACATTTGCCGAGCAAGGGGTCACCGGCAATGTCTTCCAGCTCATCAGTTTTACCGCGCTGGTGGCGCCCGCTGCGATGCCGGCAGACCGGATCGACATGCTCGCCAAGCTGATGGTCGAAGGCGGCAAGACGGAGCGCGTGCAGAAGCTGCTCGATGCCTTCGGCGTCGACCAGCCGGCCATGGATCGTGCATCCTCGATTGCGCTCTATGAAAAGGAAGGGCCGGTCTGGCTCGAGTCGATCAAGACTCTGGGATTGGAGCCGCAATAGTCGCGCCCGCGCCTATTCGGGTGCGGACGCCTCGTTACCCTCACGCACCAAGTACGTCCGCGAGACGCAACTCGTCGGCGGCGGGATCCTTCAGGAACAGCTCAGCCTCGATCTCGTTCAGATGCGACAACATCTGCGCGCGCGCGGCGTCCCTGTCGCATTTGCGGATCGCGGCGACAATTCCGGCGTGATGATCGGTGCCGCAGGCCGGCGTGTCGTGCCGGCGATAAAGCAGGATGATCAGCGAGGAGCGGGCAATCAGCTCCTTGAGAAAACCGAGATAGATGCTGTGGCCACTCATCTCCGCAACGAGTCGATGGAAGTCGCCGGAGAGGCGGACCGAAGCACGCGCATCGCCACGCAGTTCCGCCTCGCGTTCCTCGGCAAGATGCCGCTGGAGACGCCCGATCCACGCCGGCGACACCGCGTCAACGGCGTGATCGACGATCGTCGGCTCGATCAGGCGGCGCGCCTCGAACACTTCGCGTGCGTCCGCAGGTGTCGGCCGCGCGACGAAGGCGCCGCGGTTCTTCTCGATATCGACGATGCCCTCATGGGCGAGCTGTTGCAGCGCGGTGCGAACCAACGTTCGGCTTGCGCCGTAGATCTCGCCGATCTCGTCCTCGCCGAGTTTCGTGCCGGGCAGCAGGCGATGCTCGAGGATCGCCGCAGTTACACCTTCCCGGATGCGGCTGACGCGATCGCTCGCATCTGGCGCGTCGGATTTCGGTCGGGATTTGGCGGCCATGGGAGTGAGGACTCGATCGTCGAAGATGGCGTCGAATCCTAATCGACCAGCTGTATCCAATCACAGGCGAAACTTTATACAATCCACGCCTGTTTTGTGTGCACGCAGCTGCGAAGGCGGCGAGCCACCCAGACCATGCGATTCAATCTAACGATCTGACTCCGCTGCACTGTTTTGGAATTCGGCCCACCGAGAACGATTCAAGCGCGATTGGCATGGACCTTGCGGAGAGAGGCGCAGCATCGCCCTCGCCCCGGACACGCCATGGCCACTCCCGCCGCCCTCGAACTGGTCGCCGTCAGCAAGCGCTACGACACGACGCTGGCGGTCGACACCGTCAATTTGAAGATCCCGGCCGGCACCTATTGCTGCCTGCTCGGCCCCTCCGGCTGCGGCAAGACCTCGACCTTGCGCATGATCGCCGGTCACGAGGCGGTCAGCGAAGGCGACATCATCCTGGGTCCGCAGAACGTCACCGATCTCGAACCCGCCAAGCGCGGCACAGCGATGATGTTCCAGTCCTACGCGCTGTTTCCGCACCTCACCGTGATCGACAACGTGGCGTTTGCCCTGAAAATGCGCGGCATCGACCGGGCGACGCGGCACAAGCGCGCCGGCGAGTTGCTCGAGCTGGTCGCGATGACGCCCTACGCAGCCCGCCTCCCCGCACAGCTGTCCGGCGGCCAGCAGCAGCGCGTCGCGCTCGCCCGCGCGCTGATCACCGAGCCGCAGATCCTGTTGCTCGACGAGCCGCTCTCTGCGCTCGATCCGTTCCTGCGGGTGAAGATGCGGGGTGAACTGAAGCGGCTGCAGCGCGAGCTCGGCATCAGCTTCGTTCAGGTCACGCACGGCCAGGAAGAGGCGATGGCGCTGGCCGACCACATCGTCGTGATGAACCAGGGCAGGATCGAACAGCAGGGAAGCGCCCGCGACATCTTCCATCATCCCCGCACCGAATTCGTGGCGCGCTTCATCGGCGGTCACAACGTCCTCAGCGACGCAGGCAAACTCATCGCCGTGCGCGCCGATCAGCTCGGCATCGTGCCGATCGCCGACGGCGCGGTCGGCGCGCCGGCGCTGCTGACCCAGACCGAGTACCAGGGCTCCTACATCGCCGTCTCGCTCACGCTCGAAGACGGGACCGCTCTGTTCTCCCACCTTCCCGAGGCTGCCTTCGACGTCCACCAGTTCCGGCCGGGCGATCGCGTGCTGGCCACATGGGATCCCGCCAAGGCGCAACGTCTGCAATAGCGCCGATCAATCACCGGAATGCGCAACAGAGGAGTGAGTGATATGACCGAAACGACCAGGAAGAAGGGCCTTAGCCGCCGCACGCTACTGAAGAGCACCGCGGGTCTCGCCGGACTTGCCGCAGGCTCCGGCGCCATCACCGGCTTTCCCTACGTCATGTCGGCTGAGCCGAAGGTGCTGCGCTATCTCGGCACCGCGGTGAACGAGGGCGACGAGATCTCCAAGCAGTGCCTGAAGGACACGGGCATCAAGATCGAATACATCACCGCAACCACCGACGACGTCACCAAGCGCGTGATGACCCAGCCGAACTCCTTCGACGTGCTGGACACCGAATATTTCGCGCTGAAGAAGATCGTGCCCTCGGGCAACATCCTTGCCCTCGATGCCAAGAAGATCAAGGAATTCGACAACATCACGCCCGTCTTCACCAAGGGCGTCACCCCCGGCGGCAAGAAGATCGGCGGCCAGGGCACCGCGCCCTGGAAGGTGCTCTATCTCGAAGGCAAGGACTCCAAGAAGTTCGCGACGTCGGCCACCGAATTCGTCACGCTGATCCCGACCGTCTACAACGCCGACACGCTCGGCATCCGTCCCGACATCATCAAGCGTCCGATCCGCTCGTGGGCCGAGCTGCTCAACCCTGAGTTCAAGGGCAAGGCCTCGATCCTCAACATCCCCTCGATCGGCATCATGGATGCCGCGATGGTCGTGGAAGCCACCGGCAAGTACAAATATGCCGACAAGGGCAACATGACCAAGGAAGAGATCGATCTCACCATGAAGGTGATGACCGAGGCTAAGAAGGCCGGCCAGTTCCGCGCATTCTGGAAGGACTTCAACGAGAGCGTCAACCTGATGGCCTCGGGCGAGACCGTCATCCAGTCGATGTGGTCGCCGGCGGTGACGAAGGTCCGCTCGATGGGGATTGCCTGCACCTTCCAGCCGCTCAAGGAAGGCTATCGCTCCTGGGCCTCGGGCTTCTGCGTCTCCAAGGGCGTCTCGGGTGCGAAGCTCGAATGGGCCTATGAGTTCGTCAACTGGTTCCTGTCCGGCTATGCCGGCGCCTATCTCAACCGCCAGGGCTACTACTCAGCCGTGCTCTCCACCGCGAAGGCGCATATGGAGCCTTACGAGTGGGCCTACTGGATGGAAGGCAAGGCGGCCGAGAAGGACATCAAGGCGCCCGACGGCTCGCTGCTCGAGAAGGCCGGCGCCGTGCGCGACGGCGGCTCCTACGAGGACCGCATGGGCGGCGTCGCGTGCTGGAACGCCGTGATGGACGAGAACGACTACATGGTCCGCAAGTGGAACGAGTTCATCGCGGCGTAATTTGATGGACACGTCAGAGGACATCCTGCAACAGGCATCCCCGGACCTGGTCCGGGGATCGGAGACGGCGCGCCGCAGCAAAGCGGCGCGCCTGTCGCCCTCTTTCATCTCCTGGCTCCAGGCCGGGCCGATGATGCTGGTTTTCCTCGCCTTCTTCCTGATCCCGCTGGTCTTCGTCGTCATCGTCTCGTTCTGGGACTACAACGAATACCAGTTGCTGCCGGCCTTCTCGGGCCGCGGTTACACCGACACGTTCGAAGGCTGCATCGCGCAGCTCCCCGACCTCTGCACGATCGCCAAGACTTATCTGAAGACGCTGAAGCTCTGCTTCCTCGTGTGGGTCATCACCCTCTTCATCGGCTTCTGGGTCGCCTACTTCCTCGCCTTCCACGTCAAGTCGAAGACCTGGCAGATGGGACTGTCGCTGCTCTGTACGATCCCGTTCTGGACCTCCAACGTGATCCGCATGATCGCCTGGATCCCGCTGCTCGGGCGCAATGGCCTTGTCAACTCAGGCTTGGTCAAGACGGGGCTGATCAACCATCCCATTGAATGGCTGCTGTTCTCCGAATTCTCCGTGGTGCTGGCACTGGTGCACCTCTTCACCTTCTTCATGGTGGTGCCGATCTTCAACTCGATGGTGCGCATCGACAAATCGTTGATCGAGGCCGCCTATGACGCCGGCGCCACCGGCTTTCAGACGCTCGTCAACGTCATCATCCCGCTCGCCAAGCCCGGCATCGTGATCGGCTCGATCTTCGTCATCACCATTGTGATGGGCGACTTCATCACCATCGGCGTGATGGGCGGGCAGCAGATCGCGGCCGCCGGCAAGATCATCGAGACGCGGGTGAACGCGCTGCAATTCCCGGCGGCCGCTGCGAACGCCGTGATCCTGCTCGTCATCACGTTCCTGATCATCACCATGATGTCGCGCATCGTCGACATCAAGAAGGAGCTCTAGAGCATGAAGGAAGGACGGCCGCGCTCTTTCTACGTGCTCGCGATCTTCTTCGCGGCCTACACGCTGTTTCTCTACGGCCCGATGATCGCGATCTATGTGCTGTCGTTCCAGGGGCCGCAGGGCGGCCTCACCTTCCCGATGAACGGTGTGTCGACTTTCTGGATCGCAAAACTATTCCAGGGCACCGGCATCGTCGATCTCGGCGCGGCCTTTCGCCGCTCGCTGCTGCTCGGCGTTATCGTGATGATCGTCACCGTCGTGCTGTCGGTCGCCGCCGGCATGGCGTTTCGCCGCAAGTTCAAGGCGCAAAGCATCCTGTTCTACTCGGCGATCGCGAGCCTGATCGTGCCCTCGATTATCACCTCGCTCGGCATCTCGCTTGAATTCCGCATCATCGACGACCTGATCAAGGGCACCTTCAACGAGAATTTCGAGACCTCGATGGGTCTGCTCACCTCGGGCCTCGGTGCACATCTGACCTGGACGCTGCCGTTCGGCCTGCTCATCATGTTTGCGATCTTCAACCGCTTCGATCCCAGGCTCGAGGAAGCCGCGCGCGATCTCGGTGCGACGCCGTGGCAGGCCTTCCGTCATGTCGTGCTGCCGATCATCCTGCCCTCTGTGATCGGCATTGGACTGTTCGGCTTCACGCTCTCCTGGGACGAGCTCGCACGTTCCAGCCAGGCGATCGGGGCGGTGAACACGCTGCCTCTCGATCTCCAGGGCCTCACCACCACCGTGACGAACCCCGATATCTATGCGCTCGGCACCGTGATCTCGGCCGTCTCGTTCACGGTGATCGCGCTTGCGCTCGGCACCATCCACATGCTCAACAAGCGGCAGGCGGCCAAAGGCTCGGACGCCGGCAAAGGGCTTGTCTGATCTGATGCGGCTTCACGTCGTCAATCCCAACACCACTGCGACCATGACGGCGAAGATTGCTGCTGCCGCGCGAAGCGTCGCCCTGCCCGACACCGTGATCGATGCGCGCCAGCCCACGATGGGCCCGGTCTCGATCGAGGGATTTTACGACGAGGCGTTCGCGGTGCCGGGCATGCTCGGCTGCATCCGCGAGGCCGACCGCGACGGCGCGGATGCGCACATCATCGCCTGCTTCGACGACACCGGCCTCGACGCCGCGCGCGCCGCGGCAAAGGCACCCGTGATCGGCATTGGCGAGGCGGGCTTCCACATGGCGAGCCTGATCGCGGCGCGCTTCGTCGTGGTGACGACGCTCGGTGTCTCTATCGTGCCGATCGAACACAATTTGCGGAAATACGGCCTCGCCGATCGCTGCGTCCGCGTCCGCGCTGCCGAGGTGCCGGTGCTCGCGCTGGAGGAGCGCAACACCGATTCGCTCGCAAAAATCTCTACGGAAATTACGGCCGCGATCCGCGACGATCGCGCAGAGGCCATCGTGCTCGGTTGCGCCGGCATGGCCGATCTCGCCAGTGAATTCGCCGCCACGCACGGCCTGCCCGTGATCGACGGTGTCGCCGCCGCGGTGACCTTGGCGGAATCATTGGTGCGACTGGGGCTGAAGACCTCCCGGCTCGGACCCTATGCGACGCCGCGCTCGAAGACCTATTCAGGTCCGTTTTCGCCGTTTCAGCCCTGATCTCTGCCTCTGACGGACGTTCGGAGGCCCTAAGGCATCCTGATTGTTGGTTTTTTTGCTCTTGGCCTCTTTTTGGTCCCATTCCTTGCCGAAACGTAACGCTTTCGGGACCCCCGGTGACCTCAGGGTTGCCGGTCTTCACCACTCAAGTTTCAATTTGGGTTTTGTCAGCGATGATCGATCTCGCAGAGGACACACGGTCCCATCCCCTCCTTCGCCTTGGCGCCCAGCCCATCGCGCTGACGGCCGCCGCGCTCCTGCTGCTGATCGCCGGTGTGACCTCGATCGCGATCTGGCGCGCCTATACCGGCTCAGCCCCCGAGACCGACCGGGTGGTGGCCTCGCGGCAGCTTCAGGCACGTACCGCACAGGCGTCCGAGCAGCTGGTCGAGAAGACCAAGGGGTTGGAAGCAACCCAGCAGGAATCGATTGACCAGCTCCAGGTCGTGCAGGACCAGCTTCAGAGTGTGAAGCGGTTGCTCGCATTCCAGCAGGCCGACACCAAGCGTCTGTCCGAGCAGGTCACGGCACTCAATGAGTCCATCGACGGCCTGCGGCAATCCTTTGCCAGCGCCCGGGCGACCGAGGCGGAGGCTCCCTCGGTTACCCGCAGGAAACCTGCACGGCATCGCGTCCAGGCCAGTGCACGCAAGCGCTCGCGCGGCTGAGCAGTCGGCGCCGCTAAATTTTTGGACTTGTGAACTGGATCACATTCGCCCGTATGATTCCAAGCGATGCTCGCCGTTACCGGATGGCGTGAGCCGATTTCAATGTCCGGGGCTGGCAAGGCCGTTGACGGTATATTGCGTCAACGGCCTTGTTTTTTAGTGGCCCACCCGCCTCATTCGCAGACGTCGACGCGACGGTATCGCCATCCCGCAGACGTCATCACGCGCTTCCGGACGACGTAACAGCCACCATAACCGCCGTCGTCGTATCCGGTACCATAGTAATAGGAGCTGCCGTAGGAGGGGTAACCGTAGCCGTAATAGCTGCCGTAGTAACCGGCGCCGGCGATACCCGCCCCGATGGCGACGCCTGGCCAGAAGCCACCGCCATGCCAGTGGCCACCATGACCCCAGCCGCCACCATGGCCCCAGCCACCGTGACCGCCCGCTTGTGCCGCCTGCGGTATCGACAGCCCAACCGCCGCCACAGCCAGCGCCGTCAACATCATCTTCCGTAACATCACTCGATCCTCCGCGTGGAGACGCTCCACGCTTCAAAAGCAGGATCAAGCTAATTGGCTTGCGGCGTTCCTGACAGCCTCACTGTCTCACTTCCCCGCGAGCATCAGCAGCCGCGGCAGATGCTCTTGAGCTTCTTGTCGAGCAGCCGGTTCTCGGCGTTGACGGCGGCGTCGGTGGATCCACCTCCACCGGTCCCGGTGGTGGTTCCGGAGGTGGCATTCGCTCCCGATGATTGAGCAGTACCCAGACTGTTGGTGCCGGGCGCAGTCGCCGGAGAATTGGCCACACCTCCAGCCGATCCCGCCGAGCCGCCGGTGGCTTGCGCGAACGATACGGCCGGCATCGCGGCAAGGGCGAAGATCACGATCACGGTCTTGATTGAACAGGTTGTGGGCAATCTGGCCATTCTAGTTCTCCTTCGCCGATCAACCGCCGCAGCAATGACCGGTTCCGGAACAAATGCCGTCGCATCAGCTTGAAACCGGGAAGGCTCCGAAAACAGAAAGGCGCAGTCACGATGAACGATCGCGATGCTTTTGCAGAAGGCGAACGCGCGGCGCGTCAAAACATTCCGGCGGAAGCCAATCCGTACCAAGACGGCAGCGACGAGCATGCCCTGTGGTCCGCGGGGCACGAGAAGGTCGCAAGCGCACTAGAAGCGCGCGAGTCCGAAGGAAGCTGAGCTCACCCGATCCGCTTGAGGCCCTTCGTGAAGCGCGGGCCGTTGGCGACGTAGAACTTCGCCGCGCTACCCATCTTCTGCACCTGGGCGTCGTCGAGCGTGCGGATCACCCGCGCCGGCGAACCGATGATCAGAGACCGTTCGGGGAATTGCTTACCCTCGGTGATGACGGAGCCGGCGCCGACGATGCTGTTGCGGCCGATCCTGGCGCCGTTCATCACGATGGAGCCCATGCCGACGAGCGCGCCCTCCTCGATGGTGCAGCCGTGCAGGATGACGTTATGGCCGACCGTGCAGTTCCTGCCGATGTGAAGCGGAAAGCCGAGATCGGTGTGGCAGGTCGAGCCGTCCTGCACGTTGGCGCCGTCGCCGATCTCGATCCACTCATTGTCGCCGCGCAGCACCGCACCGAACCAGACGCTCGCGCCCGGCTTCAGGCGCACGCGGCCGATCACGGTGGCGGTCTCCGCGATGAAGTAATTGCCGTCGGCGGGAAGGTCGGGCGCTTGCCCGTCGAGCTCGTAGATCGCCATGAGGGTCTCCTGTCGCGTCAACCCCAGCCATAGCGAAACGGCAGCCTCGACGCAAAGGGCCGCCGCGCAGGCAGCCCTACAGGGCGGGCATCAGACCAGAACGCCGGCCGCGCGGAGCGTCATCAGGAAGAAGGTGCCGCTCATCATGCTCCAGAAGCCGGCGATGACGGTCGCCATCATCACGAATTCGACGCGGCGGCTCTCCAGCTGCCTGCCGCGCAGGGTGTTGCGCATGATGATGAAAGGCGCTGCGAACACCAGGAACGGAACCGCCGCGAAGGTCTTCGGCGCCACGCCGTCCTGCAACAGACCGAAGCCGGCCGGCCGCTGTGCGATCGTCTGGTATCCGCTCACGAGCGCTCCCGCGAGCGCGAAACCGATGCCGATCGAGAAGAAGGTATTGAGAGCTTCAGGTGTCATCGGAACGGTCCGCCCTTACGCAACGCGAGGTGCCTTCCTGTGACAAAGAGTGCCGGTTAACGCTACATTATCCTTAAGGGAAGGTTAACGCCGCCGGCCGACCCACGCAGGCCTCTCTCCCTTTCGTGCAGCCGGTGAACGCTCCGCGAAATCGCAGCCGCGTGGCATATTCGCCGCTGATTCGTCGGCCATCGGCCGACTTCCGGCTCATTGCGGCTCATGACGGTGTTTTCGGCAACCTCCCCCCAGTCTCCCCGGGCGCGCACCCGGGCCCACGTGGTCCCGATCGTGCTCGGCGGCATTGCCGCGGTGTGTGCCGTCGCGCTCGTCGCCTATTTGTTGTGGCCGACCTGGGGCCCGAGCGGCGCGAGCGCCCCGGACAAGCTGCCGGTGAGCGTCGGCGGCACGCTGTTCAACCTGCCGACCAACGCGATCCGCATGAAGATCCAGCGCCACTCCGGGCCGCAGGAGCGGATCGATCTCGATTTCCTGTACCCTTCGCTGGAGCCGCCGGGCGCGCCGAAGCACGTCACCGCCGATAGCGTGGATGCGGCGATGCAGCCGATCGACCGCATCTTCCTGTCGATCGCCGCGCATCGCGATGCGCTGTCGCCCGAGCAGCGCGCAGCCACGATCTATCCGCGCTATCTCGACCAGGCCGCGGCAATGCCTCAGGACGGGCTGACGATGCGGATATTCCGTGTCGACACGCCCTATGGCAGCGAGGATCTCTATTCTGCCGCAAGTCCCGCGCTGACCGCGCGCTGCACCCGCGATGGAGCGACGCCCGGCATGTGCCTCGCCGAACGCCGCGTCGGCGGCGCCGACCTCACCTTCCGCTTTCCGCGCAGCTGGCTGTCGCAATGGCGCGATGCGGCGGAAGCGATGGACCGCCTCACGGCGCAATTGCGCGGGCCGCGGGGCTGAGCGCGGCGTCTCTGCCGTGCCGCGCGACAGGCATGCGGGGACAAGCCTGGAGCCGTCCCAACAATAATCTCGAAAACAACCCCATGCACAGTAGCCAGGCGTCTGTAATCACTTCGCATTTTTGATACTTCGGTTTTTCGTAATCGAACTTGACCCGTCGGGCAAAACAGGAGCATGATGCCATCATGGGGCGATCGACTTGAACGATGCGGCAGCAGATCTCCCGCCCGGAGCCCAGTTGCTGGGACGGGAATGGCTTGGCTTCGACGACAACGGGGATGCGCTAATCCGCTTCCAGGCTCAGCCGGCTTTCACCAACAGGCACGGGACGATCCAGGGCGGATTTCTGGCGGCGATGCTTGACTCCGCCACCGGTATCTGTGCGCTGGCCGCGCTCTCGTCCGAGTTGACCGTCGTCACAAAGAGTCTTGATACTCGCTTCCTGAAGCCGGCAGCGGTCGGCCCCATCACGGCCCGGGCGCGTGTTGTCGAGCAGACCGATCGCGACATGGTCGTGCAAGCCAAGCTCGTCGATGCAGCCGGCATCACTGTCGCCGATGCCACGGCGCGGCTGCGTGTTCTTGCAAAGAAATAGCGTATGAGCTGCGGGAATAGGATCCGTAATTGCGAGCAAAGCGAAGCAATCCAGACCGCGTCCACGGAGAGACTTTGGATTGCTTCGCTCGCAATGACGAAAAGAAAACTATTCCTGGTCGACCAGGTCGTCCTCGAGGATCGCCATCTGGAACTGGAACGAGCGATCGTCGTCCTCGTCATCGACGAAGAGCACACCGATGAATTCCTCGCCGATATAGACCTCGGCGGAATCATCCTTCTTCGGCCGCGGCACGACGCGGATCTTGGGATTGCCGAATACGCGCTTCAGATACGCGTCGAGCTTCCTAACTTCCTTGACGTCCACGGCAAGTCTCCAATCGAAATCTGGGTTGGCGCGGGTTTTAGGACGAGACGCGACCAACCGCCAGCATGAATTGCCAAAGAATTTTGCGGACAAAAGGGGCAAAATCCGCCCCTTCCGACAAGCTCGAAGTCCCGCCTCAGAGTCCCCTCTCAGAGACCCATCTCAAAGTCCCATGGCGTTAAAGTCCCATGGCGTTGATCATCTGATCCATGGTGCGCGACGGCTCGGCGCAGCCGGCTTCGCCGACGACCTTGGCGGGCACGCCCGCGACCGTCACGTTGTGCGGCACCGGTTTGACCACGACCGAGCCCGCCGCGATGCGGGCGCAATGACCGATCTCGATGTTGCCGAGGATCTTCGCGCCGGCGCCGATCAGGACGCCGTGACGGATTTTCGGATGGCGGTCCTCGTTCTCCTTGCCGGTGCCGCCGAGCGTGACGCCGTGCAGGATCGAAACGTCGTCCTCGATCAGCGCCGTCTCACCGCAGACGAAGCCGGTGGCGTGGTCGAGGAAGATGCCGCGGCCGATACGCGCGGCGGGATTGATGTCGGTCTGGAAGACCGCAGATGCCCGGCTCTGCAGATAATACGCAAAATCCTTGCGGCCCTTCAGATAGAGCCAATGTGCGAGGCGGTGGGTCTGGATGGCGTGAAAGCCCTTGAAATAGAGCAAGGGATCGATGAAGCGCGAGGTCGCGGGGTCGCGGTCGTAGACGGCGACGAGATCGGCGCGGAAGGCGTTGCCGAGATCGGGATCGTCGCGCAATGCCTCGTCATAGGTCTGGCGCACGAGATCGCCCGACAGCGCGGAGTGATCGAGCCGGTCGGCGACACGATGAATCACCGCATCTTCCAGGCGGCTGTGATGCAGCACCGTCGAATAGATGAAGGTCGCAAGCTCCGGCTCGCGATGGACGATGTCCTCCGCTTCGCCGCGGATCCGATCCCAGATCGGATCGAGCGTTGCGAGCTTTCCTCCCGGATTGACCTGATGCACTGCCATGAGATCTGCTCTTTCGAATTGGCTCGTTTCACTGGTTCTATAACACAGTCTAGGCGACAAAGTCCTGACGGGCTTGCCTGAGAGTGAACAGTGTGTTGCCCAGCGAGGGTATGCCAACACGTTGAATCACAACAGTTTCTTCCGACACCCCGGGCGGCAAGGTCGGCTCAAAATGGTCAGGGTTTCGCCAAATTCAAGCCGGGCGGCGTCAAACTATTGGTGAATTCCGCCTCAACCGTGATTGCGGGCATGGTCCGAGTGAGGACGGAGCGGATTTGACCATCACCACTGATCATGCGCGCGCGGGCGCCGCGGGCTCACTCTGGCTGCGGCTGGCCGGGATCGCCCTGCCGCTGCTGTTGATCGCGCCGGCGTTCTGGAACGGCTATCCGCTGTTGCAATGGGATACCGGAGGCTATCTGGCGCGCTGGTACGAGGGCTATCTCGTCCCGAGCCGCTCCACGGTGTTCGGCATCTATCTGCACTATGGCGAGAGTTCTGGTTTCTGGATCAACCTCGCGGTCCAGTCGCTGGCGACGCTGTGGCTGTTGCAGCTCACCTTGCGCGTGCTCTCGATGATGCAGACGTTCCGCTTCATCGCGATCAGCCTGCTTCTGATCCTGTCGACTGCGCTGCCCTGGCTGGCCAGCATGTTGCTCACCGACATCTTTGCAGGCCTGTCGGTGCTGTCGCTATTCCTGCTGGTCATCGGTGGACAGCGGACCTCCGCGCTCGAAAAGATCACGCTGTTCGTCTTCACCGCCTTTGCCGCTGCGACCCACAGCGCCACGCTCGGCGTGCTGCTCGGTCTCTGCGTTGCAGGCTGGATGATGCGGCCATTCCTGCGCGCGCGTCTGCCCGTCGCAGGACTGGCGCAGGCGAGCCTGACCATCATCGTGGGCGGGCTGATGCTGGTGTCAGCCAACCATGCGCTGTCAGGCAAATGGGCCTGGACCCCCGGCGGCACGGGGGTCGCCTTCGGCCGCATGATGCAGGACGGCATCGTCGCGCGTTATCTCAACGACCATTGCCCGCGCGAAAAACTCAAGCTCTGCCCCTATCGCGACCAATTGCCGGCGACCGCCGACGAATTCCTGTGGGGCAAGAGCATGTTCAACACGCTAGGCCGGTTCGAGGGCATGAACGACGAGATGGGCGCCATCGTCGTGGGTTCGCTCGCCGACTATCCCGCCTGGCAGGTCGGCGCGGCGTTGCGGGCGATGGGCCAGCAACTGCTGCATGTGGCGACCGGCGAAGGCGCAAGTGTCTGGATCCCGCACACCTACGGCATCATCGAGCGCTACATCCCCTCCCAGGTCGCGCCGATGCGGGCGGCGCGCCAGCAGAACTGGGCCCTCGACTTCGACTACGTTAACTGGCTGCACGTGCCCGTCGCGCTGGCCTCGATGCTGGCGCTCCTCGTGCTGCTCGGCCACGCGCTCGCACATCGCCGGCTGGACGATCTGACGCTGCTGGCGGCGACCGTGACCCTGGCGCTGCTCGGCAACGCCTTCATCTGCGCCGTCATCTCCGGCCCCCATGATCGCTACGGCGCGCGGATGGTGTGGGTTGCGACCTTCGTGGTGCTGATGGCGCTGTTTCGCTCGTTCGGCGATGAGGCCGCGGACGAGACCTCAGCCGCGGCGTGACAGGAAATCGAGCACGCCAGTCTTGTAGACCTTGTCGCCGACCGCCCGCATGTGATCGCGGTTCGGAATGTCGAGCACTTCCGAACCCGGGATGATGGCGCCGAGTGCGCTGGCCGAGCCCGCGACGTCGTCGGTCGAGCCGACCGCGATCAGCACGGGCACGTCGATGCGCGCGGCTTCGTCCTTGGTCATGAGATCGCGCGTGCCGCGCAGGCAGGCGGCGAGCGCCTTGCGGTCGGAACGGGTCTGGTCTGCAAAAGCACGAAACGTCCGTCCGACGGGATCGGAGACGTCGTCGAGCGAGGGCGCTTCCAGCGCCTTTGCCACGTTCTCGCCGGGCCCGGTGCCCTCGATCAGGCCGCCGATGCCGATGCCGCCGAGGATTGCCGAACGCAGGCGCTGCGGCTCGTTGAGGGAGAGCCAGGCCGTCATCCGTCCGCCCATCGAATAACCCATGAGATCGGCCTGCGGGATGGCGAGGTGATCCATCAGCGCGAGCACGTCGCCGGCCATGGTCGGGATCGAGTACTGCGCGGGCTCGTAGAGCTTTGCGCTTTCGCCATGGCCGCGATTGTCGAGGGCAATGACGCGACGGCCGTTCTTGCGCAGCTCCGAGACCCAGGTCGGATAGACCCAGTTCACGTTCTTGCTGGAGGCAAAGCCGTGCACCAGGATGATCGGATCGCCCTCGCCTTCGTCGAGATAGGCAATTTCAACGGCGCCGTTGTGAAAGCTCGGCATCATCAGTTCCGCAATCTTGAGGGGAAGAGGTATCTTAGGCCGTGACGGCAGCGCTTGTCAGGACGGCCTCGGCGATCCGGGCCTGGCGAAGTCGCCGCGCCCGCCTGCGATCGCACCAGGCCTGGGTCAGGCGCTCCGTCGTCGCCTTGATCGAGGACAACAGACCGAACAGCGTCAAGGCCGCGCCGAACAGCCAGAGTGCAAGATTGAACGCCCCGCCGATCAGCAGCAGCGCGCCGCGGCCGAGCAGCTTCAGGATCGCGCGCGTCTTGCCGCCCTGGGCTTCCGCGAGCCGCGCCGCGCGTGCGACGTCCTTGGGACCTTCAGCGATGCGCAGGCTATCCATCGCGCCGCGCGTGCCGGTCTTCTCGACGACTCGCGTGACATCCTTGCCGAGCCGAACCAGCGCGCCGGCTTTCTCGGCGCGGAACGCAGCCTTGATCGCGCTCAAGGTCTGGCCCGGCCGCAACACGGAGCCGGAGGCAACCGCGTTCTGGAGCATCGGGGTATCGACGACCTCGCGTGCGGACCGGCCGGCCCATGCCGCCAATCCCTCGCCGAGCCGGCCCACCTTGCGCGCGTCCTTCACCAGCGTCAGCCCGGCGCGAACCGGCGCGGCACCGCCGACAGACACGTAGGTCACGGCCGTGACGGCGAGACCCGCGGCCGCAAGGCCCAGCACGAGGCGATCGGTCTCCTCGCCCATGGCGAGGTGCTTGCCCTCGCGCACGACATCCCTGATGTCGCCGATGACGAAGAGATCGCCGGCCACGGTCCCCGACAAGCTCGCAACATCGTCCGCGTTGCCGGTGACGAGACCCGTGGCAAACCGTTTTGCGAAATGCGAGGTGGAATCTTCGGCTTTGACCGCGTCGCTGACACGGCTCAGGAGGTTGTCAGGCAGCGCGATGTTCCGGTCGCGCGCCAGCGCGACAAAACTGTCGGCGAGATCGGCATCGCCCGATGCAAGCGCGGCCTCGATGTTGTCCTGAATCAGGCGGTCGTTGTGCCGCAGCAGTGCGTCGAGCTTGATCTCGGACAGCGCGGCGGGATCGTCCCGGGCGGCCAGAATCGCGCCGGCCTCTCGGGCGTGCGGTGCTACCTGCGCGAGCAAGAAGCCGCATGCCGCGATACCGGTCAACGCTGTGCTGATTCGCAACCACTTCATGCGGAGAGCCTGGACGGTCCTGAGATCGTTGACGCCTGACGGTTCGTCTTTCGTCGCAATTACGCTCGTCCACCGAGATAGTATGCCAAAATTGCGACACAACGTCCCCGACGAAAGAAGGGCTTCTCTCAGGCCGCAAGATTGTGTCGAATTTGCATGAGCAAATGAGCATGGGGCATTGCGGAGCTTTCGGTTCCGCTGGACTAGCAATCATCTACACCCAACAGTATGGTCCGCGGCGCCTTAATAATGCCGCGTCAGTCATGATTGTTGTCTGCCGCCATTGCCACTCCAGGATGAGTACGATGTCCGACCATGTCGTCCCGCACTTCCACAACGATGCCGGTGTCCCCGTCATCGAGATCGGCTCGCAAGAGTTCATGTGCGTGGGCGCCAACCCTCCGTTCGATCATCCGCACGTCTTCCTCGACCTCGGCAATGACAACGAGATCATCTGCCCCTACTGCTCGACGTTGTACCGTTTCGCCGCCGACTTGAAGGCGGGCGAAGCCCGTCCGCCGGAATGCGTCCTGAAGGACAAGGTGGCCTGACCGCTTCCATCGGCCAGGGGTGGCGCTCTCCCGAACGATTGTCATCGCCGGTGCCGGCATAGGTGGACTAACGGCTGCGCTTGCGCTCGCGGCCCGCGGCTTCCGCATCGTCGTCCTGGAAAAGGCCGAGCGGCTCGAGGAAGTCGGCGCCGGCCTGCAACTCTCCCCCAATGCCAGCCGCGTGCTGGTCGAGCTCGGCCTTGCCGAGCACCTCAAGCTGCGCGCCGTGATCCCGGAGGCGGTCTCGATCATGAGCGCGCGGGCCGGCGGCGAACTGTTGCGGATGCCGCTGGGAGAAGCCGCCGCCGCGCGCGCCGGCGCCCCCTATTGGGTGGTGCACCGCGCCGACCTGCAAACCGCCCTCGCCGGCGCAGTCTCCGACCATCCCGATATCGACTTGAAACTCGGCGCGACCTTCGAAGACGTCGCGCCTCACGCCAAGGGGCTGACGGTCGTCCATCGCAGCGGCACGATCCGGCGCAGCGATCTCGCCAGTGCGCTGATCGGCGCCGACGGCATCTGGTCGACGGTGCGCCAGCATCTGTTTCCGGAGGTGCAGCCGCGCTTCTCCGGGCTGATTGCCTGGCGCGGTACGCTCGATGCCACGCAACTGCCGAAGGACTACACCACGCGCCGGGTCCAGCTCTGGATGGGCCCGAATGCCCATCTCGTCGCCTACCCGATCGCGGGCGGACGCCAGATCAACGTGGTCGCGGTGCTGCCGGGCACCTGGAACAGACCGGGCTGGAGCACGCCCGGCGATCCCCGCGAGGTGATGGACGCCTTCGCCGCGCCGCGCTGGCCGCCAGCGGCGCGCATGATGCTCGCCACGATCGACAGCTGGCGGAAATGGGCGCTGTTCGGCGTCCCCGACGACTGCCCCTGGAGCAAAGGGTCGGTCGCGCTGCTCGGCGACGCCGTGCATGCGATGCTGCCGTTTGCGGCGCAGGGCGCCGGCATGGCAATCGAGGACGCTGCGGTGCTCGCGCAGCATTTGAGCCCTGAGATCGCCGAGAGCACCGCGGGAATCACGGCTGCGCTGAAACAATACGGCCGGACGCGTCAGGCGCGCGTGCGGCGGGTGCAGCGGACTGCGCGGCAGCAGGGCCGCATCTATCATTTCACTGGGCCGCTCGCGTTCGCGCGCGATCTTGCGGTCCGGGCGCTCGGCCCGGAACGCATGCTGGCACGGCAGGACTGGATCTACGGCTGGCGGCCCTGACGCGAGACGCTGATGGCAGGACGTTTCAGCGCACTGCTCTTGTCGATTTCGGGCCAGGCTGGTTCAGACCAGGATTGGCCGCGGGCGCCTCGGGCGGCGTTTCCCGGCACCTGTTGCGGCGCCAAGCGTCATCGGCCATCTGCGCCTGCCCGCGTACCGCGACGTAATCGTTGCGGTAGGCAAGCTCCGACACCACGGCGCCGCCCGCGCCGGTTTGTGCCTTGTCCATCAGCCTCTGCAAATCAGCGGTGCGGCTGGCGAGCGACTTGCGCTCGCCTTCGAGCTGCTTGCAATCGTACAATTCGTACTTGGCGGGATCGGCAAAGGCCGGAGCGACCGTCTCGCTCATGCCGGCGCAGCCGGACAGCGCGAAGCCGGCCGCGAGCAGCGCGGCGGCCACGCAGCACGTGCGCAGGCGAGATTGGACCAAAGCAGACATGTCGGATGAATAGTCCCCGTCGATTGAGAATGCCTAAAGCAACAACAGATGTCCGGATTGAGGCTTTGCCTTGTGCCGCCGGCTCGCCTAAGGAAGAACCGCCCTTCCGGCCTGCAAACGCCAATTCCAGACCGCCGGTAAGGGACTTAAGTGGCTGATCTCGTTGGATCAAGCGGGCATGGCGGAATTGGTAGACGCAAGGGACTTAAAATCCCTCGGCGCGCAAGCGCTGTGCCGGTTCGACCCCGGCTGCCCGCACCACGAGAGCTGCGCGGACGATCCCACCGACCGCCGCGGCCGCAAGCGCTGATACCTCATCAATTCCTGCCTGCTCCTGCACCGCCTGCCAGCCATCCCGAATCATCGCTTGTGCAACGCAGCATCGGGGTTAGACAAGGACCTCAAATCAGAGGTGAGCTACTTGTCCGACGTCAATGCCGACGATTGGGTGTCCTCGGGACACCGCCCCATGGGTTTTCCCGAATTCATCATCGTGATCGCGTCGATCATGGCGCTCAATCCGCTTGCGATGGACATGATGCTCCCGGCGCTGCCCAACATCGGGTCGGCCTTCAATATCCCCGTCGCTAACCATCTTCAGCTGGTGCTGTCGACCTTCCTGATCGGCTTTGGCGCGGGGCAGTTCGTCATGGGCCCGCTGTCGGACCGCTTCGGCCGCCGCCCGGTGCTGCTCGGCGGGATGGCGGTCTATGCGGTGGCAAGCGTGCTGGCGATTGCCGCGCCGTCGTTCGAGACGCTGCTGCTGGCGCGCGCATTGCAGGGCTTCGGCACCTCGGCGACGCGCGTGATCGCGACCTCGATCGTGCGCGACTGTTACGTCGGCCGCCGCATGGCGAGCGTGATGTCGCTCGCGATGATGATCTTCATCGCCGTCCCCGTAATCGCCCCCTCGTTCGGACAGGCGGTGCTGCTGGTGACGGCGTGGCGCGGCATCTTCGTCGTGCTGATGCTCTACGGTCTGCTCGCGCTTGCATGGTCGGTGCTGCGGCTTCCGGAGACCCTGCCTGAGAGCGAACGCAGGTCGCTCGCGCCGGCCGACGTGCTCACGGCCTACTGGCAGACCGTGACCCATCGCCAAACTCTCGGCTACGCGCTCGCAGCTGGCAGCGTCATGGGTGCGCTGTTCGCCTACGTATTTTCGGCCCAGCAAGTTTTTGTCGGCATCTATCATCTTGGCCATTATTTTCCGCTCGCCTTCGCCGCGATCGCGGCCGGCACCGCCATTGCCGGCTTCCTCAACGCGAGATTCGTCGGGACCCTCGGCATGCGCGTGATCTCGCACGGCGCGCTGACGCTCTACACCGCGGTGGCGGGTGTGATGCTGCTGACGGAAAGCCTCGGCGCGTTACCGCTTCCCCTGTTCATGGTGCTTTCGGCGCTGATGATGTTCTCGTTCGGCATGATGGTTGCCAACTTCACCGCACTCGCGATGGAGCCGCAGGGCCACATCGCCGGCACGGCGTCCTCGCTCTACGGCTCGATCACCACGCTGATCGGCATCGCCGTCGGCATGGCGATCGGGCAAAGCTTCGACGGCACGTTGCTGCCGTTCTCGGTCGGGTTCTTCGTGTCGTCACTCGCCGCGCTCCGGATCGTGCTGGTGGTGGAGAGAGGACGGTTGTTCAGGCCGCATCATCGCGCCATCGGGTGAGGAACTTCGCGGCGCTCTCGATGTTGTACTGCAACAATTTGAAAAGGCGCTTCAATGGAACCGAAACCCCGTAAAGACAACGACGCCGCGGAGCGGGCGAAGACGGAACGCACGCCGTCGGGCGCCGAAAAGACCGCCGTCACCGTGCCATTCGCGAGTGAAGGGCTCGAGCGGGTCCGCGACAGCCACTGCTGACGAAGACGCCTATTGCGTTGCGCGCCTGCTGGCGCTGAAATCGTCCGCAATGCCTTCGGGTGCCGCACCACTTCCACGGGGCGGCACCATCAGCACAACCACTTCCCGTGTGAGACCGGGCCGGCCCCATAGCTGCGCCTGTACAATCAATTCCCGCCTCATGAAGTGCCCGGCACGCCCGGCCACCCAGTCCATCCACCGGCTGCAATCATCCTGATCGCGGAAACAGAGCGCGGCCCAGCCGCGGTCCAGCGTCACCTTGCGCGGCAAACCCCCGGGATATTGATCCTCGAACGGCCGCACGTAGTGCGGATGGTCCGGGCTGTAGAACGCTGTCGCGAACGCCAGCGAATCGTCGCCGCTGACGCCGGCGAGCGGCTCGTCCGTCAGTTCGCGCCACTCGCGTGTCAATCGGCTCGCCGCCTGCGCGTAGAAATTGCGCCCCTCCTCGTAACCGTGATCGTTGCGATAAACCGCGTGGATCGGCGCGGCGACGAGGACGGCCGTAAGCGCGACGCTGGCCACGACCACGGTGAGGTTGACGGTGTAAAAGCGCTCGATTGGATAATTTGTGCCGCAGACCACGAGACACCCAGGCGACGGCTGACACGCTGATGGCGGCCAACAGCCCCAGCAGGAAGTTCCTGGCCTCACCGAGCGAGCTCACCGCAGTGCCGTTGACATGGTTCAGCGCGTAGGTGAAGGTCGGTGCCCCCGTCGTCGCGAGCCAATGAACATGCGGTGACAGCGCTGCAAGCCCGACGACCACCGAGATCCAGGGCGAAGCAGAAGTGAAATAGGCGCGTCGCGCCGGATGTGCCAGCGCGGCAAGCGTGAAGCTCGCGACGAGGAAGATCGAATAATATTTTCCGACCATGGCCAGCGCCGTCGTGCATCCCACGGCGATCGCCCACGACGCCGCTCGGGTCTCGAATGCGCGCAAGAAGCACCAGGTCGCCAGCGGCCAGACGGCCAGCAGCACCGCATTGGCGTTGAAGCGCTGGGCATGAAACTGATAGGCCGGTGTCAGCATCAGGAGCAACAGCAACAGCACCCGCTTGTGCCCCGTCACGAATTGCCGCGCGATCCGGTCGACGAAGACCAGCGCAAGCCCGGCATTGGCCATCGCCATCAATTGCAGCGACCACTCGCTGAGCGGAAAGATGGCGCTCCAGCTCGCGGCAACCCAGCCGGTCAATGGCGGATGCTTGTGATAGCCCCAGGCGAAATGCCGCCCCAGCGTCCAGGCTTCCAGCGTATCGGGGTGCAGACCGCCGCCGGCATAGGCGACCGCCAGATAGAGTGTCCAGATCGCGACGAAGCAGGCGATGAGAAGCGGCGCGGCCCAGCCCGTCTCGACGCCATCGAGCCAACGCAGGAATGGCCGGCGCCATCGCGCCGGCGCGCGATCGGACCGTTCGGCCATCGCCTGGAATGCAAAATCGATCGGCACTGGAATCAAATGGAGGAAGGAAGGTGATGCGCAAGAACGGCACATCTAGTTCAGTACGGAAACAAATAGCAATGATTGGAAACTGGAAAAGATTGAAAACGTCCGCCTTCTCGGCCGGCGCAAGGTCGACAAACGACTAAGATCGACAAACGACAACGGCGCCGCTGATGACAGCGGCGCCGCATGGTGATCCGGAGGAAAGGAAGAGTTCGCCCTACTCCGACTTGTCGACGTTCCAGAACAACGGGGTCGCGGGACCGTCGAGCACGCCGGTCAGCGATTTACGCCAGCCGCTCGGCAGGAGATACTGTCCCAGCGGGATGTAGATCACCTGCTCATAGGCTTCCTTCTGGATCTCAGCGGCGATCTTCTTCTGATCGTCGAGCGAGGCGGCGCGAACGAAGTCATCCTTGAGCTTTTCGATCTTGGCGTTCTCGGCCCAACCAAACCAGCCCTTCTTGCCCTGGCCGCCGATCGAGAGATTGGCGATCGGGTTGGAGACGTCGGCCGCGACCCAGTTGGTGAAGAACATGTTCCAGCCGCCCTCCTTCGGAGGCTTCTGGCTGGCGCGGCGGCTCACCACCGTCTGCCAATCGGTCGCTTGCAGGTCGACCTTGAAGCCGGCCTCGCGCAGCAACTGAGCCGCAACGATCGGCTGCGCCTTCAGCGTCGTGACATCGCCGGGGGCCATGATCACGATCGGGGTGCCGTCATAGCCGGATTCGGCGAGCGCCTTCTTGGCTTCGGCCATGCCGTTGCCCTTCACCAGCGTCTCCCCGCCGACTTCGGTCGCGAACGGCGTATCGCACACGAAGAAAGCGCCACAGATCTTCTGATATTTGGCGTTGCCGACGAGTGCGTCGAGAACATCCTTCTGGTTGATCGCCAGCAAGGCAGCACGGCGCACTTTGACGTTATCGAACGGCGGATAGAGGAAGTTCATCCGGCCGAGAGTCTGGAAACCGAACTTGTTCGAGACCTCGATCGTGATCTCCTTGTTCGCCTCCAGCAACGGAAGCATGTCGTAAGGCAGATTTTCCACGAAGTCGATGTCGCCCGACTGCAACGCGTTCACCGCGGTCTGCGAGTCCGGCATGGTGATCCACTCGACGCGGTCGACCTTCACCACCTTGCCGCCGGAGGTCCAGCTCGACGGCTCCTTGCGCGGCACGTAGTCGGTGTTCTTGACGTAGACCGCCTTCACGCCCGGCTGGAATTCCGACTGCACGAATTTGAAGGGACCCGAACCGATCTGCTCGGGGATCTGCTTGTCCGGCGGCGTCTCGGCCAGGCGCTTCGGCATCATGAAGGCAACGCGGGAGGACGGCTTGCCGATCGAGTCGAGCACGAGGCCGTAGGGCTCCTTCAGTTTCAGCGTGATGGTCTTGGCATCGGTCGCCTCGATGCTCGCGGTGAAGTCGAACAGTTTCTGGCCCATGCCGTCGACTGCGCCCCAGCGCTTGAGCGAGGCAACGCAGTCCTCCGCCGTCACTGGCGCACCGTCATGCCACTTCAGGCCGTCGCGCAGCGTGAACGTGTAGGTGAGCTTGTCGTCGGAGATCTTCCAGTCCGCCATCTGCGGCTGGATCTTGAAGTTCGAATCGGGCGCCACGAGCGTGTCGTAGATCATGTAGCCATGGTCACGCGTGATGTAGGCCGTGGTGAAGATCGGATCGATGATGCGCAGATCCGAATGCATCACCGCCGTGATGGTCTTGCCGGCCGCAAGCACCGGCGAGGCCAGTGCGGTCGAAAGCGCGACGACCGACAGCGCAAGTTTGGAGGCGAACGCGCGAGGCCCCCGGCGCATCAACTTCAACATAAAAAGTTCTCCTGACGTGAAACTGTTCAAAGGCAGGTTATCGATTGAGCATCCGGTTCGTTCTTTAGGCGAACTAACCTCATGCAATGCCTTTATCTTTTCGAGACTTGCAGACAGTGCCGAGCGCGTCAATCCGGTTTCGCTGCAAGCCCAAGCGGCGCGCGCGCGGGCTCCACAAGGATCGGTTTGGCTCTAAAACGCTCTCCGCCTGTCCTGACCCGCGCCGATGCAATGCGCGTTCCATGTTCCGAAGCCCAAGAGACATTGGAGAGACATTGAGATGAATCCAGCCAATCTTCCCTTCGATTCCGAAGCGATGCTCCAGGGCCTGCGCGGCTGGGTGGAATGCGAAAGCCCGACCTGGGACGCGAGCGCCGTGAATCGCATGCTCGATATCGCGGCGCGGGAGATGGCGATCATGGGTGCGACGATCGAGCGCATCGCCGGTCGCCAGGGCTTTGGCGGCGTGATCCGCGCCCGCTTTCCGCATCCGAAGCAAGGCGAGCCCGGCATCCTGATTGCCGGACACATGGATACCGTCCACCCCACGGGCACCATCGAGAAGCTGAAATGGCGCCGCGAGGGCAGCAAGTGCTACGGACCCGGCATCTACGACATGAAGGGCGGCAATTATCTTTCGCTGGAAGCGATCCGGCAACTGGCCCGCGCCTCGCTCACGACGCCACTGCCGATCACCGTGCTGTTCACGCCCGACGAGGAAGTCGGCACACCCTCCACGCGCGATATCATCGAGGCGGAGGCCGCGCGCAACAAATACGTGCTGGTGCCGGAGCCCGGCCGCGCTGACAACGGCGTCACCACCGGACGTTACGCCATCGCGCGATTCAATCTCGAGGCGACCGGCCGGCCCAGCCACGCCGGCGCGACCTTGTCGGCGGGCCGCTCTGCTATCCGCGAGATGGCGCGGCAAATCCTCGCCATCGACGCGATGACGGGCGAGGACTGCACGTTCTCCGTCGGCGTCGTGCACGGGGGTCAATGGGTCAATTGCGTTGCCACGACCGCCACCGGCGAAGCGCTTTCGATGGCCAAGCGCCAGGCCGACCTCGATCGCGGCGTTGGGAGGATGCTGGCGCTCTCCGGTACAACCAATGATGTCACCTTCAAGGTGACGCGCGGCGTGACACGTCCGGTCTGGGAGCCCGATGCCGGCACCATGGCGCTGTATGAAAAGGCGCGCGGGATCGCCAAGTCGCTCGGCGCAGAACTGCCGCATGCGAGCGCCGGCGGCGGCTCCGACGGCAATTTCACCGGCGCAATGGGCATCCCGACTCTCGACGGCCTGGGCGTGCGTGGCGGCAACGGCCACACGCTCGAAGAGTATATCGAGGTTGAAAGTCTGGTCGAACGCGGCCGGCTGATGGCGGGGCTGCTCGCGACTCTGGAGTAACGGCGCGAGCCACGTCGCCAAAACCGGGCCAGATCAGCGAAACAAGTTGACCGCACTGCAAAAACGGTGGCCCGGATGGCATGGGAATTGCTGAAATGTTAGGCTGGTGGCAGAACGCAGCCTTCAGCCGCTGTCTCTGATCTGACTCTAATCTGACGGGATCCAACTTGCTCGGATATCTCCTTCGCCGAATTCTCGCCGCCGTGCCCGTGATGGGCGTGGTGGCGCTATTCGTCTTCCTCCTGCTCCGCCTCACCCCGGGCGATCCCGCCGCGATTCTTGCCGGCGACAACGCCACGCCGGAGCGGCTCGAGCGCATCCGCACCTCGCTCGGCCTAAACGAGCCGCTGATCGTGCAGTTCATCACCTGGCTGAACAAGCTGCTGCATGGCGATCTCGGAACTTCACTCATCTCCAACCTTCCGGTGATGAAGATGATCGGCCAGCGGGTCGAGCCGTCGATCTCGATTGCGCTGTCGACCATCATCCTCGCCGTCATCGTCGCCGTTCCCCTGGGTGTGATCGCGGCCTGGAAGCACGGCACCTGGATCGACCGCTTCGTGATGGGCCTGTCCGTGCTCGGCTTCTCGGTGCCGGTGTTCGTGGTCGGCTACATCCTGATCGAGGTCTTCGCGATCGACCTGCGCTGGGTGCCGGTGCAGGGCTTCCGCAGCATCTCGAACGGTTTCGGGCCGTTCTTCGAGCGCATCATCCTGCCCACCTGCGCACTGTCCTTCATCTACATCGCGTTGATCGCGCGCATGACGCGCGCGGCGATGCTCGACGTGCTCGGCGAGGATTACGTCCGCACCGCGCGCGCAAAAGGCATCAACGAAGTCGCCGTGATGATGCGCCATGCGCTGCGCAACGCCGCCGTGCCCGTGATCACGGTGATCGGTACCGGCTTTGCGCTTCTGATCTCCGGGGTCGTCGTCACCGAGAGCGTGTTCAACATCCCCGGCATCGGCCGCCTCACAGTGGATGCGGTGCTGGCGCGCGACTATCCGGTGATCCAGGCGATGATCTTGCTGACGTCGTTGATCTACGTCGTCGTCAACCTCCTGATCGACGTCGCCTATACGCTGCTCGATCCCCGGATCCGGTACTAGGGCTAAGGATAACAACAAGAATGTCTGTCGATACCCTTCCCCAGTCGTCCATCCCGATCACGTCGCCGCTGCGGCCGCGCTTCGGATTCCTGACCTCGACGCCGATCATCGCGGCAGCGACCATCTGCCTGGCGTTGGTTGTGCTGATCTCGATCCTGGCGCCGTTGATCGCGCCGTATGATCCGATCCAGCTTGCGCCCTCGCAGCGGCTGAAGCCCTCTTCGGCGCAATTCCTGCTCGGCACCGACGCCTATGGCCGCGACCTGCTGTCGCGCGTCATGTATGGCGGACGCATTTCGCTTCTGATCGGCATCGGTTCGGCGATCATGTCGATCGTCATTGGGTTGGCGATCGGCCTCGTCTCCGGCTTCTTCAAGCTGGTCGATTCGGTCATGATGCGGATCATGGACGGCCTGATGGCAATGCCGAGCATCCTGCTGGCAATCGCCGTGGTGTCGCTGTCCGGCGCCAGCCTTTGGACCGTCTTGATCGCGATCACGATCCCCGAAGTTCCGCGCGTGGCACGCCTGGTGCGCTCGGTCGTGCTCTCGGCGCGCGAAGAGCCCTATGTCGAAGCGGCGATCTCCGTCGGCACATCCCTGCCGAAGATCATGTGGCGGCATTTGATGCCGAACACGATCGCACCTCTGATCGTGCAGGGCAGCTACGTCTGCGCGTCCGCGATCCTCACCGAGGCCATCCTCTCCTTCCTCGGCGCCGGCATCTCGCCGGAAACGCCGACCTGGGGCAACATCATGGCCGAGGGCCGTCAGTACTTCCAGCTCAAGCCGACGCTGATCTTCTGGCCGGGCCTGCTGCTCTCGATCGCGATCCTCAGCATTAATTTGATCGGCGATGCCGCCCGCGACGCACTCGATCCGCGCATGAAGCAGCGGGAAGGCAAATGATGACCGATCAAGTGATGACCAGCCCCATCCTCGACATCAACAACCTCGTCGTCTCCGTCGGCAAGAAGCCGAACGCCGCAAACATCATCGACGGCATCTCGATCCAGGTGCACGAGCGCGAGACGCTGTGCCTCGTCGGCGAAAGCGGCTCGGGCAAGTCGGTGACCTCGCTGACCACGATGGGTCTGCTGCCGAAGGGCACCCTGATTCCCACCGGCGGCAGCGTCAAGCTGGTCGGCGAGGAGATTCTCACCGCGACCGACCGCCGCCTGCGGCAGCTCCGCGCGACGCGGATGGCGATGATCTTCCAGGAGCCGATGACGGCACTCAATCCGGTGATGCCGGTTGGCCGCCAGATCGACGAAGTCCTGCGCGCGCACACCAAACTCGATGCGAAGGCGCGCAAGAAGCGCATCCTCGACATGATGGAGCAGGTGCGCCTGCCCCAGGTCGAGCGTATCTTTGCCTCCTATCCTCACCGACTCTCCGGCGGTCAGCGCCAGCGCATCATGATTGCGATGGCACTCGTGCTCGAACCGAAGCTGCTCATCGCGGACGAACCGACCACCGCGCTCGACGTCACCACGCAGAAGCAGATCTTGACCCTGATCCGCGACCTCCAGCGCGATCACGGAACCGCCGTGCTGTTCATCACCCACGACATGGGCGTGGTCGCAGAGATCGCCGACCGCGTCGCGGTGATGCGGCAGGGCCGACTGGTCGAGACCGGAACGCTGGATTCCATCCTGCGCAATCCGACCATGGAATACACCCGCAACCTGCTCTCTGCAGTGCCGAGCCTGGTGCCGCGCGCGGCACGGCCTGAGACCAAGGAACCGGTGGTGCTGGAGGCCAACGAGCTCGGCAAGGTCTATCGCGAGCGCGCGTTCTTCGGTAAAGGCCGCGAAGTCGTCGCTGCCGACAGGGTCACGCTGACGCTACGCAAGGGTCGCACGCTCGGCATCGTCGGCGAGAGCGGCTCAGGCAAATCGACCGTGGCGCGCTGCATCGTCCGCCTGATCGACCCGACCTCCGGTGGCGTACGCCTCTCCGGCCGCGAGATCTCGGACATTTCGCGGCGGCTGTTGCAGCCGCATCGCAAGAAGATCCAGATCGTATTCCAGGACCCCTATCGCTCGCTCAACCCGCGCGTCACCGTCGGCGAAAGCATTGCGGAAGGCCCGATCAATTACGGCGTGTCGCATGCCGACGCAATGAAGCGTGCCCGCGAATTGCTGGAGCTGGTCGGCCTGCCCGCCGATGCGGTCGCACGCTATCCGCACCAGTTTTCCGGCGGCCAGCGTCAGCGCATTGCGATCGCCCGCGCGCTCGCGCTCGATCCCGACGTGTTGGTCGCGGACGAGGCGGTCTCCGCCCTCGACGTCTCCGTGCAGGCGCAGGTGCTGGACCTATTCGACGAGATCCAGAAGCGGCTCGGCATCGCCATCCTGTTCATCACTCACGATCTGCGCGTCGCAGCACAGATCTGCGACGAGGTCGTGGTGATGCAGCACGGCCGCGTTGTCGAGCAGGGCCCGGCCGCCGAAGTGCTGACGCATCCGAAGGAGGCGTACACCAGAGCCTTGCTCGAGGCCGCGCCAGGCCGCGGCTGGGATTTTGCGAACTTCCGGCCAGTGGCCGAGGGCGTGGCGGCTAGCGCCTAGTCTCTCGCCTCGTCATTCCGGGGCGTCGCGAAGCGATGAGCCCGGAATCCATCGGGCAGCAGACTCCGTCGCACGATGGATTCCGGGCTCGCGCCGAAGTGGCGCGCCCCGGAACGACGGCGGAGCAGCATTCCCAAAACGATCTGACGCCATGCGCGCCGCGATTGCTTCCCGGCTTGCTCTCGCCGCAAGCACAGGGCTAACGTCGCGCACTTTCAATTGCTGGACTTGAGTTGATGACACGTATCGCCGTCGGCGGCTTCCTGCACGAGACCAACACCTTCGCTCCGACGAAGGCGACTTTCGCGGATTTCCAGCACGGCGGCGGCTGGCCGGCGATGACGCAAGGTCCCGACGTGCTGAAGGTGATGCGCCGCATCAATGTCGGCCTCGCCGGTTTCGTCGACAGCGCCGAGGCTAACGGCTGGGAACTCATTCCAACGATTGCCTGCGGCGCGAGCCCTTCGGCGCATGTCACCAAGGACGCCTTCGAGCGCATCGTGAAGGTCATGGTCGATGGCATCGCTGCCGCCGGCCCGATCGACGCCGTCTATCTCGATCTGCACGGCGCGATGGTCACGGAACATCTCGACGACGGCGAAGGCGAGATTCTCGCGCGCGTGCGCCGCGTCATCGGCAAGGACATTCCGCTGGTCACCAGCCTCGACCTCCACGCCAACGTCACCCCCGAGATGATGGAGCACGCGGACGCGCTGATCGCCTACCGCACCTATCCCCATGTCGACATGGCCGAGACCGGCCGCGCCTCGGCCAAACATCTCGCGCTCCTCCTGAACACCAGGCAGCGTTTTGCAAAATCCTTCCGGCAATTGCCGTTCCTGATCCCGATCAGCTGGCAGTGCACCAACGACCAGCCGACCAAGGGCATCTACGAAAAGCTTGCCGCGCTCGAGAGCGACGCCGTTCCGACGCTGTCCTTCGCGCCCGGCTTCCCCGCCGCCGATTTCCGCGATTGCGGGCCGAGCGTGTTCGCCTATGGCAAGACGCAAGCCGATGCCGACCGCGCTGCGGATGTGATCGTGAAGTTGATCGAAAGCCATGAGGACGATTTCGACGGCAAGATCTGGTCACCCGATGACGGCGTGCGCCACGCGATGGAACTCTCGAAGGGCGCCAGCAAGCCCATCATCATCGCCGATACCCAGGACAATCCGGGCGCCGGCGGCGATTCCGACACCACCGGCATGCTGCGCGCGCTGGTCCGCAACAAGGCCAGTGCCGCGACCGGCGCGATCTACGATCCGGAATCGGCCAAGGCCGCGCATGCAGCCGGCGCCGGTGCCACCGTGACGCTGTCGCTCGGCGGCAAGTCCGGCATTCCCGGCGACGAGCCCTATCGTGAGGCCTTCGTCGTCGAAAAACTCTCCGACGGCCGCTTCATCGCGCCCGGTCCCTACTATGGCGGCCGCGAGATGGAGATGGGCCCGTCCGCCTGCCTTCGCATCGGCGACGTCCGAATCGTCGTCTCCTCGCACAAGGCGCAGCTCGCCGACCAGGCCATGTACCGCTATGTCGGCATCGAGCCGACCGAACAGAAGATTTTGGTCAACAAGAGCTCGGTGCACTTCCGCGCCGATTTCGAGCCGATCGCGGAAAAGCTGATGATCTGCGCCGCCCCTGGCGCGATGCCGGCCGACACAGCGACGCTGCCATGGACACGCCTGCGGCCGGGCATCCGCATCAAGCCGAACGGCCCGGTTTTCACTCCCTCCTCACGCTAACTGGACAGAACACATGCCCACGATCGAGCGCATCGACGGCTATGCCGACGAACTCACCGCTATCAGGCGCGACCTTCACGCCCATCCGGAAATCGGCTTCGAGGAAGTGCGCACCTCCGGAATCGTCGCGGACAAGCTGAAGAGCTGGGGCATCGAGGTGCATCGCGGTCTCGGCGGCACCGGCGTGATCGGAATCATCAAGGGCAAGGGTTCGAGCGGCAAGCGTATCGGGCTTCGCGCCGACATGGACGCGCTGCCGATGGAGGAGAACACCAATCTGAAGTGGAGTTCGAAGATTCCCGGCCGCTTCCACGGCTGTGGCCATGACGGCCACACCACCATGCTGCTCGGCACCGCGCGTTACCTCGCCGAAACCAAGAATTTCGACGGCACAGTACACCTGATCTTCCAGCCGGCCGAGGAAGGCCTCGGCGGCGCCCGCGCGATGATCAAGGACGGGCTGTTCGAGAAATTTCCGTGCGACGAACTCTACGGACTGCACAACGCGCCCGACCTCAACCACGGCGAGATCGCGATCCTGCCCGGCCCCGCGATGGCCAGCGCCGACTTCTTCGACCTCCGCATCACCGGCTATGGCGCGCACGGTGCGATGCCGGAGCGCTCCAAGGACGCTGTGATCATCGCGACCACGCTGGCGCAGGCGATCCAGACCATCGTCAGCCGCAATGTCGAGCCGCTGCAAGCCGCCGTCGTCTCGATCACGCAGATTCACGCCGGTTCGGCGTACAACGTCATCCCCGGTGACGCGCATCTCTGCGGCACCATCCGCACTTTCTCGAAAGAAGTCCGCACCCTGATCAGCGAACGCATTCGCACGATCTGCGCCGGCATCGCGAGCGCCTATCAATGCGTGATCGACGTCGACATCCGCGACACCTTCGACGTACTGGTCAACCAGGTCGAGCAGTCCAAGGTGGTCGAGGAGGTCGCGCGCACCATCGTCGACCCCGCCAACGTGATCACCCGCGCCCAGCCGAAGATGGGCAGCGAGGATTTCGCCGACATGCTGCAAACCATTCCCGGCGCCTATTTCTGGGTCGGCCACGACGGCTCGGTGCCCGTGCACAATCCCGGCTTCGTGCTCGACGACAAGATCCTGCCGATCGGTGCCAGCATGTTCGCCCGGATCATCGAGACCCGTATGCCGGTGGGTGCCCATGCATAAAAAGAGCGTCGAAGAGGAAGTCACCTCGTTGCACGATCTCTCCGCAGTCGATCTGATCGCGGGCTATCGCGCCAAGCAGTTCTCGCCGAGCGAGGTGCTGGAAGACGTGCTCGCGCACGTCGCAGCTTGGGAGCCGCACCTCAAGGCGCTTTATGCATTCGATCCCGACGGCGCGCGCGAGGCCGCGAAGGCCTCGACCGCACGATGGTCCGGGGGCGAGCCGTCCGGCGCGCTCGACGGCGTGCCGGTGACCGTGAAGGACAACATCGCGACCAAGGGCGTGCCGGTGCCGCTGGGCGCGGCCAGCGTCAAGTTGGTGCCGGCCGAGAAGGACGCGCCGCCCGCCGCGCGGCTGCGCGAGGCCGGTGCGATCATCTTCGCCAAGACCACCATGCCCGATTACGGCATGCTGTCTTCGGGGCTATCCTCTTTCCATGCGCTCGCGCGTAATCCCTGGGACCTCTCCAAGAATCCCGGCGGCTCCAGTGCCGGCGCGGGCGCCGCTGCGGCGGCTGGCTATGGTCCGCTGCATCTCGGGACCGATATCGGCGGCTCGGTCCGCCTGCCCGCGGGCTGGTGCGGCCTCGTCGGATTCAAGCCGAACTTTGGCCGCGTGCCGATCGATCCCGCCTATGTCGGCCGCGTCGCCGGTCCCATGACCCGCACCGTCGACGATTGCGCGCTGATGATGAGCGCGATCGCAAAACCCGACCGGCGCGACGGCACGAGCCTGCCCGCGGAACCCCTCAACTGGAAGGGGCTGGAGAAATCCCCGCGCAAACTCCGCATCGGATTGATGCTCGATCCCGGCGTTGGTCTGGCGCTGGAGAAACCGGTGCGCGATGTCGCCGTGAAGGCGGCAAAGGCATTCGAGTCCGCAGGGGCCGTCGTCACCGAAGTCGACGGCATCCTCACGCGCGAGATGCTCGACGGCCTCGACAACTTTTGGCGCGCACGGATGTGGGATGACCTGTCGAAGCTGACGCCCGCCGAACAGGCCAAGGTGCTGCCCTACATTTTCAAGTGGGGCGAACCCGGCGCGAAGCTCTCGGGTATCGACGTCATCAGGGGCTTCAACCAGACCATGGCAATCCGCGCTGCGGCATCAAAACTGTTCTGCGAGCTCGACTATGTGATCTCGCCGACCGCGCCGAACGTGAACTATCCGGCGGAGTGGGCCTCGCCGACCAACGATCCCATGAAGCCGTTCGAACACATCGCCTATACCGTGCCATGGAATATGTCGGAAAATCCGGCGATCTCCATTAACGGCGGCTTCGACCCCAGGGGTTTTCCCATCGGCGTGCAGATCGTCGGCCGCCGCTTCGACGATATCGGCGTGCTTGGCATGGCCAAGGCGTTCGAGAGCCTGCGCGGGCCGCAGAAGCCCTGGCCCAGCCCGCCGGCGAAGTAATCTACATACTCCGTCATGGCCGGGCTTGTCCCGGCCATCCACGTCTATACGCTTGCACTGAAGCAAGTACGTGGATGCCCGGGCCTTCGCCTCGCCGAAGCGGCTTCGGTCGCGCAGGCGGGACAAGCCCGGGCATGACGGCAGGCTGCGTAGCAACACCAATAACAAAGAAAAGGAAGGAAACCACCATGGCGTATGAGACGATCAAATACGAGGTCGCCGAGCAGATCCTCACCATCACGCTGAACCGGCCCGACAAGCTCAACGCCTTCAACGCTCAGATGCAGGGAGAGCTGATCGACGCGTTCGACGCCGCCGACAAGGACGACGACGTCCGCGCCATCATCGTCACAGGCGCCGGCCGCGGTTTTTGCGCGGGCGCAGACCTTTCGTCGGGCGCGGATACGTTCGATCGCGACGCCCGACGCGGGCCGGTGAAGCGCTTCGCCGACGGCAAGGTCGACTACAGCGATTCCCAGGTGCGCGACGGCGGCGGCCAGGTGACGTTGCGCATCTTCAAATGCCTGAAGCCGGTGATTGCCGCGGTCAACGGTCCCGCGGTCGGCATCGGCGTCACCATGCAGCTCGCGATGGACATCCGCATCGCGTCCGAGGCCGCGCGCTTTGGCTTCGTGTTCTCCCAGCGCGGCATCGTGCCGGAGGCCGCCTCGAGCTGGTTCCTGCCGCGCATCGTCGGCATCTCGCAGGCGCTGGAATGGTGCTATTCGGGCCGCGTCTTCCCGGCGCAGGAAGCCCTCGGCGGTCGCCTCGTCAGCAAGGTCGTAGCCCCTGATGATCTGCTACCGACCGCACGCGCGCTCGCCAAGGAATTCGCGGCGAAGACGGCGCCGGTGTCGGTGGCACTGATCCGCCAGATGATGTGGCGCATGATGGGCGCCGACGATCCCATGGAAGCCCACAAGGTCGACAGCCGCGGCATCTACGCCCGCGGCCGCTCTGAAGATGTCAAAGAGGGCGTGGTGTCGTTCCTGGAGAAGCGCCCAGCTCAGTTCAAGGACAAGGTGTCGAGCGATATGCCCGACTATTTCCCGTGGTGGACGGAGCGGGAGTACAAGTGACCTTGTAGGCACTTAGTCCATCATCAACGCCACACGTCCGATCGCCTTGCGGTCGATCAGCAACCGCATCGCCTTCGCAACCTCCTCCAGCGGCAGGCGGTGCGAGACGTGGGGCCGCAGCTTGCCCTCCTCGGCCCATTGGAGCAGTGCCTTCAGCCTGACCTCGCCGAGCGCGGGATTTTTCCGTACCGCCTCACCGGCGCGCACGCCGAGCACGCTGGCACCCTTGATCAGCAGGAGATTGGTTTTCGCCGAGCCGATGCCGCCCGTGAAGCCGATCACCAGCAGCCGCGCGCCCCAGGCGATGCAACGCATCGAATTCTCGAACACTTCGCCGCCGACGGGATCGAACACGACGTCGGCACCGCGACCGTCGGTGATGCGCTTGACAGCATCACGAAACGGCTCGCGGTCGTAGCGCACGAGATGATCGGCGCCGCGCGCCTTGGCAATCGCGAGCTTTTCGTCGCTGGACGCGGTCGCGATCACGGTCGCGCCCAGCATCTTGCCAATCTCCACGGCGGCAAGGCCCACGCCCCCACCGGCACCATGCACCAGCAGCACCTCCCCCGGCTCGACCCGGCCGCGGTCGATCAGCGCGTGATAGGCGGTGCCGTGCCCGGCGAGATAGGTCGCGGCTTCCGCATAGTCGAACGTCGATGGCATCGGCGTGAGCTGCGACGGCATCACCAGTGCTTCATCGGCGAAGGCGCCGTGCCGCATCTTGACGATGACCTTGTCGCCGGCTGCGACGCCGCTCGCCCCTGCGCTGACCTCGGTCACGTCGCCGGCCGCCTCCATTCCCGGCGTGAACGGCAGCTCCGGCTTGAGCTGGTACTCGCCGGCCGCCATCAGCATGTCTGGAAAATTCAGGCCGGCGGCACGGATCGCGACGCGCACTTCGCCCGGCTTCAGCTCGCGCGACCGATGCTCTTCGAGCTGCAATTTTTCGGGCGCGCCGAGCGCGCGGCAGACGACAGCCCGCACCATCAGGCCGCGCTCGCCTTGTCGCGCAGCAGCGCCTCGCGGATCAACGGCAGGCGGTCATTGCCGAAATACATGTCGGTCTTGCCGACAAAGATCGTCGGCGAGCCAAAGCCGCCGCGAGCGACGACCTCTTCGGTGTTGGCCTTGAGTTGGTCCTTGATCCCCTGCCCGGAAATGCCGGCGAAGAATTTCTGCTCGTCGACGCCGACCTTCCTGCAGATCTCGGCGAGCACTGGATCCTGCGAGATGTCCTTGTCCTCGCCCCAATAGGCCTCGAACACCGCCGTGGCGAAAGGCACCGTTTCCTGTCCGAGCCAGATGCAGCCGCGCATCGCTTTGACGCTGTTCACCGGAAATACCGTCGGCGGCATCTTGATCGCGAGACCGGCCGAGCGCGACCAGTCGGCAAGGTCCTTTTTCATGTAGCGCGCCTTCAGCGGCACCGGTGTCTCACGCTGAGCATAGACACTTGGGTTGGCCGTATTGAAGATGCCGCCCACCAGGATCGGCCGCCAGATGATCTCCGCGCCAACCTCCCGGGCCAGCGGCTGGATGTTGTGGAAGGCGAGATAGGTCCAGGGGCTGGAACAGTCGAAGAAGAATTCGATCATGGCGTTTCCGGTCCGGCGCCGCCGGTTTCAAGGCGACTTTTGTTGTTCTGTACCTCGACGTTAAGACATGGCAGGAAGGGGCGCAATCACAACTCGCCGAGAGGGCCGCCATGCTGTTTCCAACCACGATCGCCGGCTCCTTGCCGAAGCCGGAATGGCTCGCCGAACCCAACATGCTCTGGGCGCCCTGGAAGTCGCAAGGCGACGAGCTCGTCCGCGCCAAGCGCGATGCGACGATGCTTGCCGTCAAAGTCCAGGAGGATGCCGGGATCGACATCGTCACCGAGGGCGAGCAGGCCCGGCAACATTTCGTCCACGGTTTCCTGGAGAAGATCGAGGGCATCGATTTCGCCCACAAGGTCGAGATGGGCATCCGCAAGGACCGCTACAAGGCGATGGTGCCGCAGGTCGTCGCCCCGCTCCGGCTGAAGAGCCGCGTCCACGCCGACGAGGCGCGCGTCGCCCGCGCGCACACCAAGAAGAAGCTGAAATTCACCCTGCCCGGTCCCATGACCATCATCGACACCATTGCGGATCGCTACTATGGCGACCGCGTCAAGATGGCCTTTGCGTTCGCCGAACTCCTGAACGAGGAAGCCAAGGCGCTCCAGGCCGACGGCGTCGATCTCGTGCAATTCGACGAGCCCGCGTTCAACGTCTACATGGACGAGGTCAACGACTGGGGTATCAAGGCGCTGGAGCGCGCCGCGCAAGGCCTGACCTGCGCCACCGCCGTGCATATCTGCTACGGCTACGGCATCAAGGCCAACACCGATTGGAAGGAAACGCTCGGCGCGCAATGGCGGCAGTACGAGCAGATCTTTCCCGCGATCGACGCCAGCCCGATCCAGCAGGTCGCGATCGAGTGCCGCAACTCGAAGGTGCCGCTCGACCTGCTCGCGCTGCTCAAGTCCAAGATCGTGCAGGCCGGCGTGATCGACGTCGCCAGCGACACGGTCGAGACCGCCGAGGATGTCGTGCAGGTGATCGACGCGGTGTCGAAATTCGTACCCAAGAGCAACATCATCGCCACCACCAATTGCGGCATGGCGCCGATGCGGCGCGAGATCGCCGAAGCCAAGCTGATGGCGCTTGGGGCCGGTGCCGCGCTGGCACGCGAGAAGCTGGGTTAAGGCGGTGGTCCGTCTGGCGTTCACCATTGCAGCGCTTGCAGCTTTCGCGCTGCCTGCGTATGCAGAGGATCGTTCCGTGCTTCTCAATTGCAAAGCAATCATGGAGCGTGCGTCGAAGGATGCGAATGCCGCGAGCGGAGCCGAGCTGACACGCTGCCGCCAAGTGATCCGCGAATGGGCGCTGCGCGATGCGCGCACGACAGTGGATGAAGACGGCAAGCCGCTGCGCTAGCTGCGCGCGGTCGGATGCAGCACAAGTTGATATCCAGCGATGATCGCGCGCAGCGTGGAAGGCGGCGTCAGCAACATCGGATGATCGAGAGCGCTCGGATGCGGGGCGTAGCCCGCGGGTGACCACGGCAGCGCCTTGCCCTGCGCGACGAGGAAGCAGTCATCGCCCTGTTGCACCATCGCGCCATCCGGCAATTCCGCGAGTGGCATCGGCAACGCATGCAGCCGTTTCTTGCCACGATCGAGCCGTTCCCGATGCAGTACGGCGTCCATTGCCTTGGCGCTGATGCCGCTGGCACCGTTGCCCGTCTCCCACGCAACGCGGAAGCGCTTGGCATCGTCGCGACGGCAGAAGAAGCAGGGACGGTGGCCTGCGGCAAAGGCCGTGGCCTCGTCGAGGAAGAAGAGCTCGGTCCAGCTCCGCCGCGCCATCACCGGCCGGCGCCAACCGCGGAATTCGCACAGGCAAACGATCCAGGCCGGCGACGACCAGCGCTTTTTCAACAGCGTCTTGGTCGCGGGATCATGGATGATGCCGCGGTTGCCGGTGAACAGGCCGCGGTGCGGCGTGGCAACGATCTCGCCGGTCGGCGTGACGCGGTTTTGCAGGGGCATGGTCGCCTCCGCCCGTCATTGCGCGGAGCGAAGCGACGAAGCAATCCAGACTGTTTCCGCGGACACATTTCTGGATTGCTTCGCTGCGCTCGCAATGACGGCGATGATCACGCCGCGCCGTCGCGGAGCGGCGGGTGGTAGGACAGCGCCGTGTCCCAGGGAAAGAAGATCCAGGTGTCCTGCGAGACTTCCGTGATGAAGGTGTCAACCAGCGGACGTCCCTTCGGCTTGGCGTAGACGGTGGCGAAATGCGCGTCGGGCAGCATCGCGCGCACCAGCTTGCCGGTCTTGCCGGTGTCGACGAGGTCGTCGACGATCAAAAGCCCCTTGCCGGTGCCGCCGCCAAGCTTCATCACGTCTTCGGAAATGCCCTTCAGCACTTTGAGGTCGCCCTGCTTGTCGTGGTCGTAGCTGGCGATGCAGACCGTATCGATCACGCGCACGCCGAGCTCGCGCGCCACGATCGCCGCCGGCACAAGGCCGCCGCGGGTGATCGCGATCACCGCATGAAACGGACCAACCTCATTGAGCCGCCAGGTCAGTGCCCGGCAATCCCGGTGGAACTGGTCCCACGAGACCGGAAAGGGGCGGCCCGCCCGTTCTTCCGCACTTAGTTCCGGTGCTTCACCAGCCATCCTCGTCTCCTGCTTCGCCTGCCGGCAGCTAGGTTGCTAGCGGGTGATGTTCAATCCCGCCAGCATTTCCTTCACCGCCGCCATTGCGGCTGCGAGCTTGTCCGCATCGCGCGAGCGCACCACCAGATTGGTGTTCGGCTTCTGCTCTTCATCCATGAAGGGATAGCTGCCGATGATGGTGTCGGGATGTTGGGCGGCAATCGCCCGCAGCGGGCCGCCGATGTCGCCCTCCCGCGCATTGGCGCGGACCGATTCGGAAAGCATGCGCACGCCCGATTTCAGCTTGGGCGAGACAATGTCCATCATCGCCTGCATGATCGAGGGCACGCCCGCCATGACGATGACATTGCCGATCTTGAAGCCGGGGGCGAGGATGGTCGCGCTCTGGATCAGCTCGGCACCATCGGGGATGCGGGCCATGCGCAGGCGGGCCTCGTTGAGGTCCTGCTCGCTCCAGCGCTCGCGGAAACGGGCGACCACCTCCGGGTGATGGTCGATGCCGACGCCGAACGCCTTGGCGACGCTGTCGGCGGTGATGTCGTCATGGGTCGGCCCGATGCCGCCTGTGGTGAAGACATAGGTGTAGCGATGCCGCAGTGCATCCAGCGCCGCAATGATGTCGGGCTCGTCGTCGGAGACGACCCGGACCTCCTTCAGGTCGATGCCGATATTGGTCAGGTATTCGGCGATGAAGCCGATGTTCTTGTCCTTGGTCCGGCCGGACAGGATTTCGTCCCCAATGACCAGAATGCCCGCCGTGACGATCTCGCTCATACCTCAAGTCCCTCACCTATCGGCCCGACTTTGCCGAGGTAACGCGTTGAAGTCACGCGGTTTTGCTGCCGAAATAAGCAGTCCTCAGCCATTTTTTCAGGCAAGCCGCCGGCCATCCCCGGCAAATGTCCTCTCCCCATGCTTATCGCGCTGGCCCGGCCCTTGCTACCGCATGAAAGTCATGCACTCTTGCCGCATGGCCAGGACGTTGCGGTCTTCACCAAGGCCTGGCGGCCTGTCGAATGGCGCAACGCCTTGCGGAGACAAGTCGGGATCTATGGCAGTCGCGTTTGATGAAATGAACATTCCCGGTGGGGACCTTCGCCCCGCCTATCAGGAGCTGGCGCGCTGGCTCAAGGAGACGCCTCCCGAGGCGCTCGAATATCGCCGCCAGGAGGCCGAGCTCCTGTTCCGCCGGATCGGCATCACCTTCGCCGTCTATGGCGAGGCCGAGTCCACCGAGCGCCTGATTCCCTTCGACGTGATCCCGCGGATCATGTCCGGCAAGGAATGGTCGCTGCTGGAGAAGGGCCTCAAGCAGCGCGTGCGCGCGCTCAACATGTTCCTGCGCGACATCTATCACGGCCGCGACATCCTCCGCGCCGAGATCGTGCCCGACGACCTCATCTTTCAGAACCCGGTCTTCCGTCCCGAGATGAACGGACAGCAGGTGCCGCACGACGTCTACGTGCACATCGCCGGTATCGACATCGTCAGGGTCGATTCCGAGGACTTCATCGTGCTGGAGGACAATGCGCGCACGCCCTCGGGCGTGTCCTACATGCTGGAAAACCGCGAGATCATGATGCGGCTGTTTCCGGACCTGTTCGCCCGTCACAGGGTGGCGCCGGTCGAACGCTATCCGGACGAGCTGCTATCGGCCTTGCGCTCGGTGGCGCCGCAAAGCGCCTCCGGCGAGCCGACCGTCGCGTTGCTCACGCCGGGCGTCTACAACTCGGCCTATTACGAGCACTCCTTCCTCGCCGACAAGCTCGGAATCGAGCTGGTCGAGGGCCGCGATCTCATCGTCAAGAACAACGAAGTGTTCATGCGGACGACCGAGGGCGTGAAACGGGTCGACGTCATCTACCGCCGCGTCGACGACGACTACCTCGATCCCCTCACCTTCCGCCCCGACTCCGCGCTCGGCGTGCCCGGGCTGATGTCGGCCTATGCGGCCGGCAACATCACGCTCGCCAACGCCGTCGGCACCGGCATCGCCGACGACAAGGCGATCTACTCCTACATGCCCGACATCGTAAAATTCTACCTGGGCGAGGAGCCGATCCTGAAGAACGTGCAGACCTGGCGCTGCCGCGAGCCGAAGGACCTCGCCTATGTGCTGGATAATTTGAGCGAACTCGTCGTGAAGGAGGTGCACGGCTCCGGCGGCTACGGCATGCTGATCGGACCTGCCGCGACCAAGGCGACAATCGAGGCCTTCCGCGAAAAGCTCAAGCGCGAGCCCGAAGGCTTCATTGCGCAGCCGACGCTGGCGCTCTCGACCTGCCCGACCTGCACGGCATCCGGCCTTGCGCCGCGCCACGTGGACCTGCGGCCGTTCGTGCTCACCGGCAGTAAGAGCACCACGATCGTGCCCGGCGGGTTGACACGCGTTGCCCTGAAGGAAGGCTCTCTGGTGGTGAATTCGAGCCAGGGCGGCGGCACCAAAGATACCTGGATCCTGGACGAGTAGAGAGATGCTGTCGCGTACCGCCGAAAACCTCTATTGGCTCGCCCGCTACGTCGAACGGGCCGAGTATCTCGCGCGCACCATCGATGCGACGCTACGCGTCACCGCGCTTCCCGCCGCCTATATCGGCAAAACCAACGAATGGGACTCGGCGCTTTTGACCGCCGGCGTCGCCGCGAGCTTCTATCAGCAGTATGAAGAAGCCAACGAGCACAACGTCGTCGATTATCTCTCGTTCTCGGCTGACAACCCGTCGTCGATCAGGAATTGCATCGAGGCCGCGCGGCTGAATTCGCGCTCGGTGCGCACAGCGCTGACGAGCGAGATGTGGGACACCATCAACTCGGCCTGGATCGAACTGCAGGAGGTCTGGAGCAGAGGGACCTCCACGCGCGAGGACCTCGCAAAATTCCTGCGCTTCGTGCAGGAGACCTCGCTGCGCTTCGACGGCTCGGCCTACCGGACCATGTTGCGCAACGACGCCTACTGGTTCTCGCGGATGGGCCTGCATCTCGAACGCGCCGACAACACCGCGCGCATTCTCGACGTGAAATACCATGTGCTGCTGCCCGAGGAGGAGCATGTCGGCGGCCCGCTCGATTTCTACCAGTGGACCTCTATCCTGCGCTCGGTTTCGGCGCTGACGGCCTATCACTGGGTCTATCGCGAGACGCTGAAACCCTGGCTGATCGCGGATTTGCTCATCCTCAACGATTCACTGCCGCGTTCGCTCGCAAGCTGCTACGGCAATCTCGTGCGCAATCTCGATCAGATCGGGGTCGCCTATGGCCGCCAGGGCCCGGCCCAGCGCCATGCCCGCGGCATCCGCAACCGGCTGGAACACAGCAATATGAACGACATTTTCCAGCATGGCGTGCATGAATTCATTCAGGAATTCATCTCGGACAATTCCAGGCTGGGCGAAATCATCACGAAGCAGTATTTGATCTGATGTCCCCCGGCTGATGAAAACGGGATATCGTCGTGGCCGGGCTTGTCCCGGCCATCCACGTTCTTGCTTTCGCGTGCGAAGAAGATCGTGGATGCCCGGGACAAGCCCGGGCATGACGAGCTTCTTCGCAGTAGGCAGTCGGGTCTAACCACTAACTTCACGGTCCACCATGCGCCTGCGAATCCTGCACACCACGACCTATCGCTACGAGCCGCAGGCCACGAGCGTGATCCAAATCCTGCGCATGACGCCCGGCAGCCATGACGGGCAATATGTGGCGGAGTGGCAGATCGACGTGTCCACCGACACCAAGCTCGACACCCACGAGGACGCGTTCGGCAACGTCACCCACGTGCTGTCCTGCGGACCGGTCGGCGATATCAAGATCACCGCCGAGGGGCTGATCGAGACCCACGACACCGGCGGCGTTCTGCGTGGCGCCGATGAACGCTTTCCGGCAGGGATGTTCTTGCGCGCCACCGACCTCACCACGGTCAATCCGGCGATGCATGCGGTCGCGCGCCAGCTGCGCAGCGAGGCCGAGAGCGACACGCTGGGCTTCCTGCATACGCTGATGACGCAAATCAGCGATCACATGACGTTCGACGAGGACCCGACCAACAGCGGCACGTCGGCGGCGGAAGCGTTCACGCTCAAGCGCGGCGTCTGCCAGGACTACGCGCACATCTTCATCGCCTGCGCCCGCAGCGGGGGCGTGCCGGCGCGCTTCGTCTCCGGCCACTTCCTGCGCTCCGACGGTACGGTGCAGCAGGACGCGGGCCATGCCTGGGCGGAGGCCCATGTCGACGGTCTCGGCTGGGTCGGCTTCGATCCCGCCAACAGCATCTGCGCCACCGACGCCCACGTCCGCGTCGCGATCGGGCTCGATTATCTCGGCGCAGCCCCCGTGCGCGGCACGCGCTATGGCGGCGGAGCGGAGACGCTGTCAGTGGCGGTCAAGGTCGAGCAGGCCGGCCGCGGCGGCCAGTCGCAATCGCAGTCCCAGCGGCAGAGCTGAACCGCGCCACGCAAGCCCCTCGCCCGCGCACTAGCTTCACCCTGCCGCCCCGCGGCAATCGGGGGTTGGAGCGGCCCTTGAAATTGGCTAGTAATTCCGCGCAAACGCGTTCGGGGACTGGAAATGACCTATTGTTGCGGAATTCTGGTTCGGGACGGTCTGGTGATGATCGCCGACACCCGCACCAATGCCGGCCTCGACAACGTCTCGACCTTCCGCAAGCTCCACATCTTCTCCAAGCCCGGCGACCGCATCATGGCGATCGCCAGCGCCGGCAACCTCGCCGTCAGCCAGTCGGTGCTCTCGACGCTGACCGAGGGCCTCGAAGACCCCAACACGGGTGAGATCGAGACGCTGATGAACGCGCCGACCATGTTCCAGGCCGCCCAGCGCATTGGCCGGGCGATCAGGGCCGTGCACGCGACCGAGGGCCCGGCGCTGAGGTCCGAGGACGTGTCGTTCGACGTCTCCTTCCTGTTCGGCGGCCAGATCAATGGCGCGCGCATGCGCCTGTTCATGGTCTACACCGCCGGCAATTTCATCGAATGCACCACCGACACACCCTATTTGCAGATCGGCGAGCACAAATACGGCAAGCCGGTGCTCGACCGCGCCATGCACTACGACGTCGAGCTCTACGAGGCGCTGAAGACCGGGCTGATCTCGATGGATTCGACCATGCGCTCGAATCTCGGCGTCGGCCTGCCGATCGACGTGCTGGTGGTGCGCGCCGACGCCTGCGAGGCCGATCTCAACCACCGCATCGAGGCGGGGGAGCCCTATTTCCACGATTTGCGCTCGCGCTGGTCGGCGGCCTTGCGCGCCGCGCATCAGAACATTCCGCGGCCGCCCTACAAGAACGAAAAAGAATCCAAAACCTGACAGCTCAAGAGAAAAGGCAGGAAACGATGAGTGAAGCGAAAAAGATCGCGGTGGTGACGGGCGCCGGCACCGGAGTCGGGCGCGCGGCTTCGCTGGCGCTGATGAACACAGGCTTCACCGTGGTGCTGGTCGGGCGCCGGCCGGACATGCTCGAGGAGACGGCCAAGCTCGGCCCCGCCGGAAAGAGCCTCTGCGTCACCGCCGACATGACCAAGCCGGACTCGATCGCCGCGCTGTTCGACAAGGTGAAGGCCACCTATGGCCGGCTCGACGTGCTCTTCAACAATGCCGGCATGGGCGCACCGCCGGTGAATTTCGAGGATCTCAGCCTCGAGCAGTGGCAGGCGGTGGTGAACACCAACCTCACCGGCCCGTTCCTGTGCACCCAGCACGCCTTCCGCATCATGAAGGACCAGAGCCCCCGCGGCGGCCGCATCATCAACAACGGCTCGATCTCGGCGCATGCGCCGCGGCCGTTCTCGGCGGCCTATACCTCGACCAAGCACGCCATCACCGGCCTCACCAAGGCGTCCAACCTCGACGGGCGCATGTACGACATCGCGGTCGGCCAGGTCGACATCGGCAACGCCGCAACGCCCATGACCGACCGCATGGTCAACGGTCCCGGCGTGCTGCAGCCCGACGGCACGTCGAAGCAGGAGCCGCGCATGGATGCGAAAGCGGTCGGCGATGCCGTCGCCTACATGGCCGGCCTGCCGCTCGATGCCAACGTGCTGACCATGACCGTCATGGCAACCAAGATGCCGTTCGTGGGACGGGGCTGAATCAAAAAACGTGAAAACAACCCCATGCACAGTAGGCGCCCTATTGATTCATCTACGGTATTTCCGCAGTGGTCATTGCGCGCAAAGCTCTCTCCCTCTCCCCGTTCTCCTACGGGGAGAGGGTTGGGGTGAGGGGCTGTTTCAGCAATCACGGTAGCAACTAGACTCGCGGAGAGTCCCCCTCACCCGGAATCCACGCTACGCGCGAATTCCGGCCTCTCCCCGCAAGCGGGGAGAGGCGAAGAGTCCCTACTCCAAGCTCTCCACCCGCCGCAGGCTGGGAAACAGCTTCATCCACAACAGCGCCACTGCAACCGTGCAGACGCCGCCCAGCACGGCAGCCGACATGGCGCCGAACAGTGCGGCGGCAACTCCGCTCTCGAACTGGCCGAGCTGGTTGGAGGCGTTGATGAAGAGGAAGTTCACCGCACCGACCCGGCCGCGCATCTCGTCGGGGGTCGCGAGCTGCACCAGCGAGAAGCGGATCACGACGCTGATCGTGTCGGCCGCGCCAAGAACGGCGAGCGCGAGCACCGACAGCCACATCCAGGACGACAAAGCGAACACGATCGTTGCGATGCCGAACACGATCACCGCCTGGAACATGCGCAGGCCCACATGCCGCGAGACGGCGTGACGGGCCAGCACCATGGTCATCAGCAGCGCGCCGACCGCGGGCGCGGCGCGCAGGATTCCGAGCCCCATCGGACCTGTCTGGAGGATGTCGCGGGCATAGATCGGCAACAGCGCGGTGACGCCGCCGAACAGCACCGCGAACAGATCGAGCGAGATGGTGCCGAGGATCGCCGGATTGCTGCGGATGAAGCGGACGCCGGCGAAAATATTGTCGGCGCCTGCCATATCCTTGGCGATCGCCTGCGGGCGCGGCCGGATGAAGCCGGTCAGGATCATCCCAAAGATCCAGAACAGCACCATCACGGTGTAGGCGAGATGTGGTGCGACTGCGTAGGCGAAGCCGCCGAGCGCCGGGCCGGTAATGGTCGCGACCTGCGCCGCACCGCTGGAGACGGCGGTGGCGCGCTGGAGCGAGCCCTGCGGCGCGATCGCCGGCAGCAGCGCCGCGGTGGTCGGGCTCTCGAACGCGCCGGCAATGCCGAGCACGAAGGTTGCCACGAAAATCTGAACTTCGCTGACCAAGCCGAGATAGGTGATGACGCCGAGATAGAGCGCGGTCGCGGCTTCCACGAGCTGGCAGAGCTGGACCACGCGCTTGCGCTCGTAGCGGTCGGCGGCATGGCCGGCGACGAATACCAGCAGCGCCGTGGGCAGGAATTGCACGAGGCCGACCATGCCGAGGTCGAAGGCCGAGCCGGTGAGATCGTAGATCTGCCAGCCGATCGCGACCGCCGCAATCTGGCTGGAGAAACGCGACAGGCTGCGCGAGAGCAGAAAGAACAGGAAGGCGCGATGGGAGAGGAGCGCGCGGGCACTGACCGGCGGGTTTCCCGATATTGGCTGGTCTGGCATCGCCTGTTCGGTCACGCTCGGACTATCCGGCTCCTGATGTCGACGTGCTCCGCGTGGCTGACGCGGACCTGCTTGTCAACAGCGGGACGCTCCGACAATCTTCCGGCATTGCGTTTGCAACGCAGGGGTGGCCATAATCATCGGGGTTTGGGGACATCATGCTGCGGCTGCAATCGGCACTCGGCGTTTTCGCATTGCTGTTGATCGCCTTGGTCCTGAGCGAGAACCGCCGCGCGGCCTCGCTGCGCCAGGCGGCGATCGGCCTCGTCGCCACCTTCGTCACCGCGATCGTTCTCCTGAAGGTGCCGGTCGTCGCGCGCGCCTTCGGTGCCATCAACGACGCCGTGGGCGCGATTTCGGCGGCCTCGCGCGCCGGCTCCTCCTTCGTGTTCGGCTATGTCGGCGGCGGTCCCCTGCCCTTCGACCTGAAAGCACCGGGTGCCGATTTCGTCCTGGCGTTCCAGGCGCTGCCGATCGTGCTGGTCATGAGCGTGCTGACGACGCTCTTGTTCTATTGGCGCGTGCTGCCGCCGATCGTGCGCGGCATGGCCTGGCTGCTGGAGCGGACGCTCGGCGTCGGCGGCGCGGTCGGGCTCTCGACCGCCGCCAATATCTTTCTCGGCATGGTCGAGGCGCCGCTGTTCGTGCGGCCTTATCTCGTGCAGATGACCCGCAGCGAGTTGTTCCTGGTGATGACCGGCGGCATGGCCGGCATCGCCGGCACGGTGCTGGTGCTGTATGCGACGCTGCTTGCTCCCCTCATTCCTGACGCAGCCGCGCATTTCGTCATCGCCTCGGTGCTGGGCGCGCCGGCAGCGATCCTGGTCAGCCTCATCATGGTGCCCGAAACATCCGACAAGCGCACCGGCGGCGCACTGGAAGAGCCCGAGACGGAAGTCTCCGGCATGATGGACGCGATCGTGAAAGGGACCGGCGCGGGGATCGAGCTGCTGATCAACATCGTCGCAATGCTGCTGGTGCTGGTGGCGCTGGTCTACCTCGTCAATGCGATCTTCGGCCTGCTGCCTGATATCGGCGGCGCCGCGATCTCATTGCAGCGCCTGCTCGGCCTCGTGATGGCGCCGGTGTGCTGGCTGATGGGATTGCCCTGGGATCAGGCCGTCACCGCAGGCAGCTTGATGGGCACCAAGACCGTGCTCAACGAATTGATCGCCTATGTCGACTTCTCAAAGCTGCCGCCGGGCACGCTCGATCCGCGGTCGCGCCTGATCATGCTCTACGCGATGTGCGGCTTCGCCAACTTCGCCAGCCTCGGCATCATGATCGGCGGTCTCGGCGTGATGGCACCGGAACGGCGCGAGGAAATCAACGCGCTCGGGCTGAAGTCGATCGTGTCGGGGACACTGACGACGTGTCTGATGGGAGCGGTGGTGGGGGCGCTGACCTAGTAACGATCTCGTAGCCCGGATGGAGCGCTGCGCAATCCGGGAAGGTGTATCCCCTCGCAAGCAGCGGCCGCGGATTTCGCTTCGCTCCATCCGGGCTACAAGAGACCCGATTCACATCGGCGGATGCTCTAAAACCAAAGCCGCAGCCACGGTGCGAAATGCCCTGACCGCGCGATCAATATCCGCATCATCGATATGGCGATGGGTCACACAACGCAAGCGATGCTTGCCCCAAGGCCTCGCCCTCAGGCCCGCCCTTTCGAGAGCCCCCGACCACACGGCGCTGTCGCGCCCGGAGAGAGAGACATCAACCTGCACGATATTCGTCTGCGGGATTGTCGCGCTGATCTTTGGATGCATCGCGTTCAGCGCATCACTCAGGACTCGCGCGCGCCGGTGATCCTCCGCCAGACGCGGCCCCATGACCTGAACCGCCTCCAGGCCGGCCGCGGCCAGGACGCCGATCTGGCGCTGCGTGCCTCCCAGCATGCGGCGAAACCTGCGGCTGCTGTCGATCACTGCGCGTGGCCCGGCGAGCACGGCACCGGCGGGTGCGCTCAGGCCCTTCGAAAAACACAGAGAAACCGTGTCGCAATGTCTCGCAATTTCGGCCGGCGCCGTTTCAAGGGCGACGGCGGCGTTGAACAGCCGCGCGCCGTCGAGATGCACCGGGACACCGCGGGCCGAGGCCATGGCGTGCACGGCCTGCATATGATCCAGCGGCAATACGGCGCCGCTCGCGTTGTTGTGTGAGGTTTCCATTGCGACAAGAGCGGTCCCGAGCTTGAGCCCTTCGCCCTGCAGGGCATCCTCCAGCAAGTTCAGGTCCATTGCGCCGGCGGTGCCTGAAATTGCGAGGTAGAACTGCCCCGTAAACGTCGCCGCCCCTCGTTCCGAGGTGTACATATGGGCGTTCGATTCCAGCACGATCTGTTCGCTGCGTTGCGACTGCGCCAGCGTCGCCAGCAGATTGGCCATGGTACAGCTCGGCACAAACAGGCCGGCGTCCTTGCCCAACGCCGCAGCTGCGACGGCCTCCAGCTCCTGCACCGTGGGGTCACCGTCCAGCCCGTCATCGCCGAGCGGCGCCGAGGCCATGCGGGCATACATCGCCTCGGTCGGCTTGGTGACGGTATCGCTGCGCAGGTCGATGGGTGGCAACCCGGCGCCCGCCGGACTTGAACCGTGTTGATGTGCCATTGCGAGACCTCTAGAGCGCTTGTCGCGTCATTCGTAGACTGCCGGGTCGCCGGAATCGGTCGGGTTGGCCAGCGCTCGCTTGAGGGCGGCGCTCATCGGGAATTTCAGGTTGAGGCCATGCGGCGGGATCGGTGAATTGAAATATTTGTCGTAGAGCGCCGCAACCTGCCCGCTCTTCATCAGGTCGATCACGGCATCGTCGACCATCTTCTTGAAAGCAGGATCATCCTTGGGTTGGACGATACCATAGGGCGCCGTCTCGAGACTCTTGCTGCCGATCAGGAATTCATCGGGCGTTCTGGACGAGGCGACCGTGGCAAAGGCGAGACCGTCATCGTTGGCAGTACCGGCCACCCGGCCCGTCGACACCAACAAGAAGGTTTCGGCGGTGTCCTTCGCCGGCACCACCGTGATGCCGAGATTGTCCTTGGCGTTGATCAGCGTAATCACCTTGAAAGTCTGGCCGCCGGCCTGGGCGGCGATGGCCTTGCCGCGAAACGAAGCCGGGTCGTTGACATCGACCCCGCCATCCTTGCGCGCGACAAGGACGACCTGCGCAACGAAGGTGGTGGGAGCGAAGGCAACAAGTTTATGCCGCTCGACATTATTGGTCGTGTTGCCGCATTCGAGATCGATCGTGCCGTTGGCGAGCAGCTGAATACGTGTCGCTGAGGTTATGGGGTTGTAGCGAACCTCGAGCTTGGGAAGCTTGAGGGCCGTCTTGATCGCCTGCACCACCTGTTCACAGATTTCCACGGTGTAACCGATCGGCTTCTGGTTGCCGTCGAGATAGGCGAAGGGCACCGAGGTCTCGGGATACCCCAATGTGATCGAGCCGCTCTCACGGATCTTGTCCAGCCTGCCCGCACCCTGGGCCATGGCCTCGCTGGAAAGAAGAACACCAGCGACGGTCGCCGCGGCCAGTGCCTTGATCATCGTCGCTTTCATATGTCCCCTCTTGTCGCGAATGCCTGTGACGCCGTCCACGGGGCGGGTGAGCAACCCCAGGACGGCTCCGTGCGAACAGCTCCGTGCTCTGGACTATCGTCCAAAAGCCCGATCTGATGAAATTCCAGTTTCATACTCTCCTATACGGATTTGATATGGCCACCAGACGCATGGGCCTGAAGCATGTGGAGGCCTTTCGGGCGGTCTTCGTGACGGGATCGATGACGCAGGCGGCTCAGCGCATGCATACCTCGCAACCCCAGATCAGCCGCCTGATCGGACAGCTGGAAGCGATCACACAATTCCCCCTGTTCGATCGCAGTGGCGGCCGCCTCCGCCCGACGGTGGACGGATCGCGCTTTTTCCAGGAGGTCGAGAAGACTTTCATCGGCCTGGCGGGACTGGAGGCCAGCGCAGCCAGCATCCGCTCGTTCGGCATGGGTCGGTTAAGCGTTGCGGCGATGCCGCGCCTGGCCGGCGGGCTGCTGACACGCATCGCGGCTCGCTTCAAGGTGGACTATCCGCATGTGATGATCTCGATCCGATCCGGCACGGCGAGTGCCGTGCACGACTGGGTCAGTTCCGGGCTTTGCGACACCGCATTGGCAATGCTCTACGGCGAGGTTGCGGGGGTGCATGTCGAGCCGGTGCTCAAGACCCGTTGCGTCGCGATCATGCCGAAGGCGCATCGTCTTGCGCAGAAGAAAACGCTACGCCCTGCCGATTTCGCCGACGAGGCCTTCATCTCCTTCGCCACGGGGAGTCCACTCTACGATCGCATCGATACGATCTTCGCGCAGGCCAGCGTCACGCGCCGCATCGTTGCTGAGACCGATCTCGGCGCATCGGTCTGTGCCCTGGTCGCCGCGGGCCTCGGCATCAGCATTATCAACCCGATTGCCGCGCATGACGAAAGCTCTGGCGCGGCTCTGGTCACGCGCCCGTTCAACCCGGCTGTCCCCGTTACGATCGCACTGCTCTATCCACCTTATGCCGCGCGCGCCCGGTTGATCGATGCCTTCAGCGAATATGCTCGCAAGGTCATGAGCGCGGAACTGGGCTATCTCGAGCGGTAGCGGGGCGATCCGCCACCAAGCTTGTGTGAGGCTGGCGCCCCCGGAGCTCCGAGGGAGCGCAGCGCAATCGCGACAATCCTTCCATGTTAATCTCTTCAGGAGATTCGGGTGGACTTGATTCATGAGCAACAGCGCAGGCCAGCGGGCATTTCAAAATGCCCGGCTTCAGAAACGGCAAAAAGCAGAGGTGGGGCCGTTGCTAGCGGGCGCCCTCCAGCTGCATAAGGCAGGACTTCTCCGCGAGGCCAAGACGGCCTATCGCGAACTCCTGGAGCTCGCGCCCAACCAATTCATAGCGCTGCATTTGCTGGGCGCCTTGGAGTCTGAAGCCAAAAACTATCGGCAAGCGCAAGTTCTGCTGAGCCGAGCGGTTGCCGTGGATCCGCGATCTGCCGAAGCTCATACGAGCCTGGGCGTCGCGCTCAACGGGCTAAAACGTCACAACGAGGCCCGCGAGAGCTATCGAAAGGCCCTCGCCTTGCGACCCAACTACGCCTTGGCTTTGTCTAATCTCGGTAACGCGAGCGCGGCCCTGGAGCTTTACCAGGAAGCGCTCGAGAGCTACGACAAGGCGCTCGCAATCGACGGAAAACTTTCCGAAGCCCATAACGGCCGTGGTTGGGCGCTCTGCCGTGTGCGCGCCTATGACGAGGCTATCGCAAGCTTAAACCGCGCGCTATCGATCAAGCCTGACTATGCCTCGGCGCTGTCGACCCGCGCCGTTGCCTTGCGAGAACTTCAGCGATTTGACGAAGCCATGGCGGATTGCAATCGCGCAATCGCGCTTGCACCCGACGACGCGAATGGATGGCTCCGGCGGGCCAGTATCTTGCTCCTGACCCGGCAAGTTGCCGAAGCATTATCCGATTGCGAGAAGGCTCTAGCGACCGATCCCGGCTTCTCTCAGGCCCACAGCCTGCTCGGACAATGTCTCGCGGCACTTGGCCGGGTCGACGAAGCCCTCGCCAGTTTCGACAGAGCTATCGACATCGAGCCTGATCAGAGCACGATCTCGAGCAAGATATTCACCCTCGATTTTATCGCCGACGCCAGCGTTGCGCAGCATCAGCAAGCGCGACATGTATGGTGGGAGCAGATCGGTGCGAAGATCGCCTCGGCAGCGGCGGCAGCGCATGAGAACAGCCGAGATCCGGATCGCCGTCTGGTACTGGGTTATGTCTCGTCGGATTTTCACGCACATTCGGCGGCGTTCATTTTCAAGCCGGTCCTGCAGCACCACGATCGGGCACGATTCGAGATCGTCTGCTACGCGTGTTCAGTGAAAACGGATGCGACGACCCGCGAGTTTCAGGGAATGGCCGATCGCTGGCGCGACGCCTCGCAATGGTCCGACGATCGCCTCGCCGCTCAGATCCGCGCCGATGGCGTCGACATCCTGATCGATCTGTCCGGCCATACCAGCGGAAACCGCCTCGGCGTGTTTGCGCGCAAGCCTGCACCTGTTCAAGCGCATGGCTGGGGCCATGGTACCGGCACCGGGCTGCCAACGATCGATTATCTATTCTCCGACCCCGTCGCGATTCCTGTCGCGGTTCGACATCTGTTTGCGGAGACCATCGTTGACCTGCCGTGCTTTGTGACGCTGGCGCCGCTGCCGGCCGGGATTGCGCGGGCGCCGACGCCGGCGATTGCGAACGGCTTCATCACATTCGGTGTCTTCAACCGCATCAGCAAGATTTCGAACGAGGCGGTGGAAGTCTGGTCCAGGATTCTCGAGCGGGTGCCGGGATCGCGACTGCTGATCAAGGATACTGCGCTGGATGCTCAGCTGGTCCGCGACAATCTGCTGGCGCGGTTTGCCGCTTGCCGTTTACCGGCCGAACGCGTCGATCTGCTCGGAGCCACGTCACGAGACGAACATCTGGCAGCGTTCAATCGCGTCGATATTGGCCTCGACCCATTCCCCCAGAATGGCGGCGTCAGCACGTGGGAAGCATTGCAGATGGGCGTGCCGGTGGTGGCGAAGCTCGGTCACAGCCTGCCGAGCCGTGCTGCCGGCTCCATCCTCACCGCGCTGGGCCTGCCGGACTGGGTCGCGGATAGCGATGAGGCCTATGTCGAAATCGCAGCGAGCCGTGGGTCGCAGATCGGCGAGCTCGATAAGTTGCGCGGCGAACTGCCCGGACAGATCAGGGCTGCCGCCGCCGGCAACCCCGTCTCATACGCGCGAGCGGTGGACGATGCCTATCGCGCGATGTGGAAACGCTATTGCAACGACGGCGGCTGATCTCCGCTTCGCCTACGCCTTCAACTCCACGGTCCTGAACTCCGCCGGCAGGATCACCTCCAGCAGCTCGACGTCGTCCGAATAGTCCAGGATCATGTGCTTGATCTTCGGCGGCTGGGTCCAGGCGCTGCCTTGTTTCATCAGCGTCTCGCCCTCTCCGTCCATATAGGTCTTCACCCAGCCCTTGAGCACGTAGACCATCTGGAATTCGACGTCGTGGAAGTGCAGCTTCGACACCTCGTCCGGATTGCAGGGGCCTTGCAGCCGGATCACGTGCGCCTGCGCGAGCCCGTGGCTCGCGGCGGCGATGCCGAGATCGCGATACTTCGCGTAGGTGCGCAGGCCGTCGGCCTTGAAGTCTTCCTCGCGGTGATGGCTGATGGCGATGCGCTGCTTGGGACGCGCCGGTTTCTTGACGGATGACTTTGCCGTTGTCGTGGGGGCTTTCACCTTCACCGCCTTGCGCGCCGAGGACCGTGCGGCGGGTTTGGCCCCGCTTCGCTTCTTCACCGCCGCCTGCGATGCGCTACGCGATTTTGCTTTCTTGGCCATGGGCGGTCTCCCCTGTCGTTATGGGGAGAGGCTAGCACAGAATGCGAAATCGCAGGGTGGGTTAGCGCTAACGTACCCACTTCTTTCCGCAACCGTTGCAGCATGCAGGGTTACGCTGACGCTAACCCACCCTACAGCACCGCGCTCGCCTTCAATGCAGCCGGAACACGCCGTCCACCGCGCGCAGCTCGGCCGGCTTGATCAGCTTGGAATGCGCGACCGTGACCGAGAATAGCGGACCGTCGAGCTTCTTCTGCCAGAACGCCAGGAAATCCGTCAGCGCGGGAAATTTCGGAAACATGTCGTAGTTCTGCCAGACATAGGTCTGGAGCAGCGAGCGATGATCCGGCATCCGGTAGAGAATTTCGGCCGTCGTCAGCCCGTAACCCAGCACCTGTTTCCGGAAGTCGTCGGAAACAACCCCAACTCGCGAGACCATGCCAACCTCCTTTGCAGGAGCGCATATTCAAGGGATGGCTTTCCGGTACGCGCCCTACGAGCCACCCGGTGGAGATGCGCTCACATGAGTGAAATGTGACGCAAACTGACAATCCATCTCAAGCCCAAAAGTTTAACAAGCTGTTGAAATTCAATGCGTTAGCAGCAGATGCGGCTCCGTGCTAATACGGGCGCTGGCGGCGATTAACGATGGAAAGAGATTTTGGCAGGCGGCGCCTCCGAGTGCTATTTTTCTGCTACAAGCCCTTGCTCCCGCCAAAATCCTGCCTTATCTCAGCTGTGCCTGTGCTAGCACTCGCCGGCACAGACTGCTAACAATCCAAAATTCCCAACTCGTGCAAAAGCTTAGGAGAACTGCATGAATTTCCGTCCGCTTCACGACCGCGTCGTGGTCAAGCGCATCGACGCAGAAGAGAAGACCGCTGGCGGCATCATCATTCCCGACACGGCGAAGGAAAAGCCCTCGCAGGGCGAGATCGTCGCCGTCGGCCCGGGTGGCCGCGACGAAGCTGGCAAGCTGATCCCGATCGACCTGAAGGTCGGCGACCGCGTGCTGTTCGGCAAGTGGTCCGGCACCGAGGTCAAGATCGACAACGTCGACCTGCTGATCATGAAGGAAAGCGACATCATGGGCGTCCTCGACGTCCCCGCTTCCAAGAAGAAGGCGGCCTAAGAGCCCCTCTCTCATCCAGTTAAACACCTAAGGAAAAAATCCAGATGGCAGCTAAAGAAGTCAAATTCTCCGTCGATGCGCGCGACAAGATGCTTCGCGGCGTCGACATCCTCGCCAACGCGGTGAAGGTCACGCTCGGTCCGAAGGGCCGCAACGTCGTGCTCGACAAGTCGTTCGGCGCTCCCCGCATCACCAAGGACGGCGTCACCGTCGCCAAGGAGATCGAGCTCGAGGACAAGTTCGAGAACATGGGCGCGCAGATGGTGCGCGAAGTCGCTTCCAAGTCCGCTGACGCGGCCGGCGACGGCACCACCACCGCCACCGTGCTGGCCCAGGCGATCGTGCGCGAAGGCGCCAAGTCGGTTGCCGCCGGCATGAACCCGATGGATCTGAAGCGCGGTATCGACCTCGCGGTCGAAGCCGTCGTTGCGGACCTCGTCAAGAACTCCAAGAAGGTCACCTCGAATGACGAGATTGCCCAGGTCGGCACCATCTCGGCCAACGGTGACGCGGAGATCGGCAAGTTCCTCGCCGACGCCATGAAGAAGGTCGGCAACGAGGGTGTCATCACCGTCGAGGAAGCCAAGTCGCTCGAGACCGAGCTCGACGTCGTCGAGGGCATGCAGTTCGACCGCGGCTACATCTCGCCCTACTTCGTCACCAACGCCGACAAGATGCGCGTTGAGATGGACGACGCCTACATCCTGATCAACGAGAAGAAGCTCTCCTCGCTGAACGAGCTGCTGCCGCTGCTCGAGGCCGTGGTGCAGACCGGCAAGCCGCTGGTCATCGTCGCCGAGGACGTCGAAGGCGAAGCGCTTGCGACCCTGGTCGTGAACCGTCTCCGTGGCGGCCTGAAGGTCGCGGCCGTCAAGGCTCCGGGCTTCGGCGATCGCCGCAAGGCCATGCTGCAGGACATCGCGATCCTGACCGGCGGCCAGGCGATCTCGGAAGATCTCGGCATCAAGCTCGAGAACGTCACGCTCAACATGCTCGGTCGCGCCAAGAAGGTGATGATCGACAAGGAGAACACCACGATCGTCAACGGCGCCGGCAAGAAGGCCGACATCGAAGCGCGCGTGGCGCAGATCAAGGCGCAGATCGAGGAGACCACCTCGGACTACGACCGTGAGAAGCTCCAGGAGCGTCTTGCCAAGCTCGCTGGCGGCGTCGCGGTGATCCGCGTCGGCGGCGCGACCGAAGTCGAGGTGAAGGAGCGCAAGGATCGCGTTGATGACGCGATGCATGCGACCCGCGCGGCTGTGGAAGAAGGCATCGTCCCGGGCGGCGGCGTCGCCCTGCTCCGTGCCTCCGAGCAGCTCAAGGGCCTGCGCACCAAGAACGACGACCAGAAGACCGGCGTCGAGATCGTGCGCAAGGCGCTCTCCGCGCCCGCTCGCCAGATCGCGATCAACGCCGGTGAAGACGGCTCCGTGATCGTCGGCAAGGTCCTCGAGAACAAGTCGTACGCCTACGGCTTCGATTCGCAGACCGGCGAATATGTCGACCTCGTCAAGAAGGGCATCATCGACCCGACCAAGGTGGTCCGTACCGCGATCCAGAACGCAGCCTCGGTTGCGGCTCTCTTGATCACCACGGAAGCCATGGTCGCCGAGCTGCCCAAGAAGGGCGGCGCCGGTCCGGCGATGCCCCCGGGCGGCGGCATGGGCGGCATGGACTTCTGATCCAGCCATTCCGGCAAACGACAAAATGCGAAACCCCGGCAGCGATGCCGGGGTTTTTGTTTTTGGAGGATCGCTTCGGCCGTCCCACGATCACAGCCCGTAGCCCGGATGGAGCGGAAGCGAAATCCGGGGCACCGTGTCCGGCGCGAGCAGTTCTCCTGGATTGCGCTGCGCTCCATCCAGGCTGCGAACTCAATTCATGCCGGCGCCGCACACCGCCCTAGGAATGACGGTGGGACTCACCACACCTTCCCCAGCCGCTCCATATGCGGCTCGCCCTCCTGGTCGAGCGACCAGAATATCCGCGTCACCTTGCCGACCAGATTGTCCATCGGCACGAATCCGATCGACGACATCACGCGGCTGTCGCTCGAGTTGTCTCGGTTATCACCGAGCACGAAGAAATGGCCCGGCGGCACAGTGTAGACGTCGGTGTTGTCGTAGTAGCCGTTGTCGACGCAGTCTTGCGTGATGTAGGAGGCGCCGTTCGGCAGCGTCTCGCGCCAGCGCTTGGCCTTCGCGCCGTCATCCGCGCCGCAGGTGGAGCCGGCAACCACCGCCTTCAGGGCAACGCGCGTCACCGGGCGGTCGTTGAGGATAAGTTGGCCCTGCCGCATCTGGATGCGATCACCGGGCAGCCCGACCACGCGCTTGACGTAGTCGACCGAGGTGTCCTTTGGCGTCCGGAACACGACGATGTCGCCATGCTCCGGCTCAGTGGCCCGGACACGCCCGGAGATCCATGACGGCGCGAAAGGAAGCGAATAGCGGCCATAGCCATAGGCATATTTTGCGGCGAAGACGTAGTCGCCGACGACCAGCGTCGGTGTCATCGAGCCGGACGGGATGTTGAACGGCTGGAACAGGAAGATGCGAAACAGGAACGGCGGTGACCACAGCACCGGGATCAGAAGGATCAGGATGACGATCGCCTTCCATTCCCGCACCTTGGCCTGCGGGTGGATGGTTTCCTGAAGAGTGGTCATGCGCCTGCCCTGATCAAGCCCGTCGTCGCTGCGAGATTACGCAACCTTCGCGGGCGCGCAATCCCATAACTTGGTCGCGCCGCGCACGGATCGCGTTCACGCCGCAATCAGCCGCGCGCGAGATCGCTGAAGCAGCGGCGGATCCATTCGATGGTGAGCCGCGTCGCCGGATCCCGCTTGAGATGGTTCTGCACCAGCAGCCAGACGTCGCGGCGCCCAGGCAGCAGTGTGGCGCGCAGGCGGCGATCGCCGAGCAAGTCCGCGCAGACCTGCTCCGGCAGCACGCCGGCGGCCTGATGCGCCCGGATCAGGTTATGGATGACGCGAACGTTGTCAGTGACGCAACGCGCGCGGGCCTTCTTCGTGCGCAGGAATTGCATCTCGGGAATGGCACCGAGTTGGTCCGGATAGGCGCACAGCACCGGCTCACCCTCGGTCGTCACAGGCTCGAAATAATACAGGCGGATGTCACCGAGCCTGGAGATCGCGAAGTCGCCCTTGTCGGGCTTGCGCAGCCGGATCGCGAGATCGGCTTCCCAGCGCGAGAACTTGACGTTCTCGCTCGAGGTGAGGAATTGCAGCGTCAGGCCGGGATTGGCGCGCAGGAAGTCGCTCGCGCGCGGCGACAGAACCTCCTCGGCGACCGTGTTGGTGGAGGCGATACGCAGACGTCCCACCGGGCCTGCCAGACTCTCGCCGACGCGACCGATCTCGGCGGCATGTGCGGCCATCGCCTCGACATGCGCCAGCACCGCCTCGCAACTCCGCGTCGGCCGGCGCTGGCCGTCCACCGCATCGAACAGCGGCACGCCGAGATCGCGCTGGATGCGCGCGAGCCTGCGGCCGACCGTGGTCTCGTCGATGCGCAGCCGGGCGCTGGCGCCGGCATAGGTGCCCTCGTCCCTCACCGCGGCGATGATGCGCAGATCGTCCCAGTTCATGGCGATGAGCCTAGCAGGTACGGCGGGCTCCTGCAAATTTGCAGCCATATGCTGCAATAGTCCTGCACATTGGCAGGCCGCCGCCGCGCTAGTGTGGCGCCATCCGATATTCCCCAGGAAGGCCCGACCCGCATGACCGCCCCAAAAACCCTGCTTGAATTGTCCGGCGCCGATCTCACTCCGGCCAGGCTCGCCGATTGCTGCCTCGTCCTGATCGACATCCAGAACGAATATTGCGCCGGCCCGCTCGCCTTGCCGGATGCGGAGCCCGCGATCGCCGCCGCCGCGCGCCTGCTCGCCCGCGCGAGGGCGAGCGGCGCGGCGATCTTCCATATCGCGCACAAGGGACGTGCCGGCAGCCTGTTCGACCGCGAGGCCGCGCGCGGCGCGATCGTCAGGAACGTGGCGCCGCTCGCCGGCGAAGCCGTGATCGAAAAGGCGCTGCCGAACGCTTTTGCCGGCACCGACCTGCAGGTTCGGCTGGCCGCAACCGGACGCACGAACATCGTGCTGGCCGGTTTCATGACCCATATGTGCATCAGCTCGAGCGCCCGCGCCGCGCTCGACCTCGGCCTGCGCACGACGATCGCAGCCGATGCCTGTGCCACACGCGATCTTCCCGACGGCCGCGGCGGAGCGCTCTCGGCAAGGACCATTCACGAGGTCGCCCTGGCCGAATTGTCGGACCGGTTTGCGATCATCGCGCAAACCGAGGCGCTGACCTGAAGGAGCGTGGGCGATGCTGCAACTCTATTTCTCCCCGATGGCCTGCTCGCTTGCGAGCCGCATCGCGCTGATGGAAGCGGGCCTCGACGCGCGCTATCATCCGGTCCATCTCCAGACCAAGCAGGTCGTGGACGACGGCAGCGATTTCTTCGGCGTTTCGCCGAAGGGCGCGGTGCCGGTCCTGGTGCTGGAGAATGGCGAACGGCTGACCGAATGCGCCGCGGTGCTGCAATACATCGCCGATCTGAAGCCTGAGGCAGGCCTTGCACCCGCGTTCGGAGATCCCGACCGGTATCGGCTCCAGGAATGGCTCAGCTTCGTCGGAGCCGAGATCCACAAGGCGTTTTTGTTTCCGACCTTCTGGTACAAGGACGACGCCTCGCTCGCCAAGCCGCGTGCAAGGATCGCGCAGACATTGTCGCTGCCTGCCGCGCATCTGGCGGACCGCGAATTCCTCGTCGGCGACAGCTTCACCGTCGCGGATGCCCACCTCACCTGGGCTTTGCTGCTGCTCCGTCCCGCGGGCGTCGACATCGGCCAATGGCCGTCGTTGTCGGCCTATCTCGCGCGCACGCAGGCGCGACCGGCCGTGCGGGACGCGATTGCGACCGAAATGGCCGTGCGCAAGACGATGGCGGCGAGCCCAGCGTGACAGGATGTCACGGCCGCGAAACCCGAGTGTTTTCTCTGGCAGGGCATTGATGTCGGCGCGGCATGCGCTAATCTGGAGGGATATTTTTCGACATTTCCTTGGAAGGCATTCATGCGTGCTCTTTCCAGATTTTGCCCGGCCGGACTTTGCCTCGCCCTCCTGGCCTGCTGGCTTTCCCTTGCGCCTGCATCGGCGGAAACGCGCGTCGCGCTGGTGATCGGCAACGGCGCCTATGCCAGTACGGCGCAGCTTCCCAATCCGTCTCACGACGCTGAAGACGTCGCCACCTCGCTCAAGCGCAGCGGCTTCGAGGTGCTCCAGGGCATCGACCTGCGCCAGGCCGACATGCAAGACCTGACCATCCGCTTCGCGCGCGCCGCGAGCAAAGCCGACGTCGCCATGTTTTACTACAGCGGCCATGCGATGCAGTACAACGGCGTGAACTATCTGATGCCCGTCGACGCCGTGCTGAGCGACGAAGCCGACCTGAAGCGCTTCGTGCGTGTCGACGACATCGTGAACGATCTGCAGCAGGCCAAGAACCTGCGCATCCTCATTCTCGATTCCTGCCGCGACAATCCGCTGGCCGAAACCTTGAAACGCTCCGCCGGCATGACGCGCGCCGCCTCGATCGGGCGGGGCCTGTCCAAAGTCGAAGCACCGCGCGGCACGATCGTGTCGTTCTCAACCCAGTCCGGGCAGACGGCGGCTGATGGCAACGGCCGCAACAGCCCCTATACGACGGCGTTCCTGAAGCACATCGAGGAGCCGCAGGAGATCGGCGAGGTCTTTCGCGACATCAGCAGCGACGTCTACGACAGTAGCGGCAAGACCCAGTTGCCGGAGCTGTCGCTGTCGATCATCGGCAAGTTCTATCTGAACGGACCGGTGTCGGTCACGGTGACACCAGCGGCGCCGCAAGCCGCCCCCCGGGCTGACCCTTGCGCGGCGGCAGAAGCGCACTGGAAGGCCGCGGACGGCATCGGCACGCTTGGTGCCTACGAGGACCATCTCACGAGATTTCCGAATTGCATCTTCGCCACGCTTGCCAAGGCCCGAATTGAAGGCCTGAAGCAGAAGGTGGCGCTCGCGCCGGCAACCGGCAATCCCCGTAGCACCAAGGACTTCGACGGCAATTGGGACGTGACGTTGAACTGCCCGCCGACCGGCAAGGCGCAGGGCTTCACCCGGGCCCTGTCGGCCACGGTTGCGAACGGCGTCTTTCATGCCGACGCCCAGAGCCAGGGCGCCGTCAACCGCCTGGAGATCGATGGCCAGATCCCCGCGGACGGCAAGACGACTTTGAGCGCGCGCGGCACGACGGGGGCGAGCACCTACACTCTCAACAACCTCGCGCCCGGCTCGCCCTACGCCTTTACGGTGGATGCGCAGTTCGATCGCACCCGCGGCACCGGCAAGCGCAACGAGGCACGCGCCTGCGGGCTGGTCTTCGTCAAACGCTGATCGTGAATCGTCCAGCGTTCACACGCCGGTCTGGCTGATGAACTTTGTGTTGAAGTAACCCTCCATCGCCTCGGTGCCGCCTTCCGAGCCGTAGCCGGAATCCTTGATGCCGCCGAACGGCACTTCGGGCAGCGCGAGACCAAAACTGTTGATCGACATCATGCCGGCTTCGATCGCCGAACCGATCGCGGCCGCCGTCTTGGCCGAGCTGGTGAAGGCGTAGGACGCCAGCCCAAAAGGCAGCCGGTTGGCCTCCTCGACCACCTCGTCGAAGGATGAGAAGCGCGAGATCAGCGCGAGGGGGCCGAACGGCTCCTCGTTCATGGCGCGTGCATCCTTCGGCACGTCGCTCACCACCGTCGGCTCGAAGAAATGGCCCTTGTTGCCGACGCGCTTGCCGCCGGTCTCGAGCTTTGCGCCCTTGCCGACGGCATCCTGCACCATGCCCTCGATGGCGGTGACGCGGCGCGGGTTGGCGAGCGAGCCCATTTTGGAGTCAGGATCGAGGCCGTTGCCGACCTTGAACGCCTTGGCGCTGTCGACAAAGGTGTCGACGAATTCACGGAACACGTCATCCTGCACCAGCATCCGCGTCGGCGAGATGCAAACCTGACCGGCATTGCGATATTTTGCTGCCGCCAGAATCTTGGCCGCCGATGCGACGTCGGCGTCCTTGAAAACGATCGCCGGCGCATGACCGCCGAGCTCCATGGTGGCACGCTTCATGTGCAGGCCCGCGAGCGCATTGAGCTGCTTGCCGACATGGGTCGAGCCGGTGAACGAAATCTTGCGGATCACCGGATGCGGAATGAGATATTCGGAGATCTCGGCAGGTACACCGTAGACCAGGTTGATGACGCCATCGGGCACGCCGGCATCCGCAAACGCGCGGATCAGTTGTGCGGGCGAGGCCGGCGTCTCCTCCGGGGCCTTGACGATGATCGAACAGCCGGCGCCGAGTGCGGCGGAAAGCTTGCGCACGACCTGATTGATCGGAAAATTCCAGGGCGTGAACGCCGCGACCGGGCCGACCGGCTCCTTGATCGCGAGCTGGTAGATGCCCGGACCGCGCGCGGGGATCAACCGGCCATAGGCGCGTTTGGCTTCTTCCGCAAACCACTCGATCACGTCGGCGGCGGCCATCGCCTCCATCTTGGCCTCGCCAAGAGTCTTGCCCTGCTCCATCGTGAGCAGCGGCGCGATCTCGTCATTGCGCTCGCGCATGATCGCGGCGGCCTTGCGCATGATCCGGCAGCGCTCGAAGGGAGCGACGTTTCGCCAGATCTTGAAGCCCGCGCTGGCTGCGGCGAGTGCCTCGTCGAGGTCGGACCGTCCGGCATGGGCGACGGTGCCGATCACTTCTTCGGTCGCGGGATTGCGCACCTCGATCACCTTGCCCGAATGGGCCGGTCGCCATTTGCCGCCAATGAAAAGCTGGGTCTTCGAATAGGCCAACGGATTCTCCTTTAGGTCGAGCTGTGAACGGCACCGTGACAAATCGCGTCCGCCGCCTTTGTCATTTCCGGCCCGAGATAAGCGCGACAGCGCGGATCTGCGACGAGCGCGCCGAAATTCGCCACGGGTGTTACCCCGCCGCCGGCCACGAACAGGAATCGCCCGGCGATCTCGGCGAGGATGTCGAGGTGCCAGGCGGCCGTCGGGTGCATGCAGAGCACGACCAGCCGGCCCTCGTCGCGCAGCTTGCGGAAGAAATCGAGCATGAAGCCGATATAACCATCCTGCAGATTGAACTGCGGTTCGTCGAACAGGTGCACCAGCGGCGTCCGGGTCGGCGACGGCGCCAGGAAGGCGGACGGTATTCGCTTGCCAAAGCGCCTGACCTGATACGATTGGTGATAGTGAATTGCGAGCCGGTCGCGTTCACGATATTTGACGCCATGGATATCGGTGCCCGCGACCAGCACGCGCCCCGAGGTCGGCGCATTCGAGCCCGTCATCATCTCGAACAAAGTCGTCTTGCCTGCCCCATTCGGGCCGACGACACCGACGATGTCAGGCTCGTCCAGCGACAGGTTTGCCTGAAGCGTGAATGTCGGTCGGCGGATCACGCGGCCCCTTGTATAGACCTTCCGAACGTCGTCGAGAACGAGCAGCGGTGCGGCCACTTATTGTACTCCCAGCAAGCGCTGACGAAGCCCGCGATCATCCCGCAAGGCCGCGGCCTCCCCGGTCCAGACGATCCGGCCGCGATCGATCACCGCGGCATGGTCTGCGACCGACAGCGCGATCTCGGCGTTCTGCTCCACGACCAGCGAGGCAATGCCCTCATCCTTCATGCGCAGGATTGTCGCAAGCACGTCGCCGACGATTTTCGGGGCCAGTCCCTGGCTCGGCTCGTCGAACAGCACCAGTCCCGGCGAGCCGACCAGCGCGCGGGCGATCGCCACCATCTGCATTTCGCCGCCCGACAGGTTTTCGCAGTCGCGCTCCATGAGATATTCGAGCGGTGAGAAGATCGCAGCCGCCTCCTTGAGGCTCCAGTGGCGAAAGCGCGTGCGCTTTTGCGCGATCGACAGGTTGCGCGCGACCGTCAACGTCGGGCACAGCCGGCGGTCGTCGGGCACCCACCCGATGCCGGCGCGCGCAATCTCGTGGGTGGGATTGCTCGTGACGTCGTGACCGTCGAAGCAAACGGAGCCGCGGCGCGGACGCGTCAGCCCGAGAATCGAGCGGAGCATGGTCGTCTTGCCGGCGCCGTTGGGGCCGAGCAGCGCAAACACCTTGGCGTGCTCGATGGCGAGCGAAGCGCCGAACAGCGCCTGGGTCTCGCCGTAGAAGGTATCGACCGCGTCCACTTCGAGGATCATGCGAACTTTCCGAGATTGGAGCGCCGCACCCATTCGTTCAGCTGCAGTTCGTGTGGCGTTCCGCGCGCCACCACCTGGCCCCAATGGATGACCGAGATGCGGTCAGCCAACGAGAACAGGAACTTCATATCGTGCTCGATGGCGACGATGGTCAGCCGCCCCTTCAGGCGCGCAATCAGGGTTGCGAGCCGCTGCACCCCGTCGGAGCCGAGGCCGGAGGTCGGTTCGTCCAGGCACAGCACGCGCGGTGCCTGCGCCAGGGCGACCGCGATCTCCAGCGCGCGCCGGTCGCCATAAGACAGGTCCTTGGCGCGGATGTCGCCTTTGTCGACAAGCCCGACTGCCGCCAGCGCTTCGGAGGACTTCGCGGCAAGCCGACTGTCGCCCGCCGCTGCGTGCGCGATATCGTGGCCACGGGCGCGAAACTCGGGCAAGCCCATCATGACGTTGTCACGCGCGGAGAATTCGTCGAACAGTGTCATGATCTGAAACGAGCGGGCGATGCCCTTGGCGGCGACGCGGTGCGGGCTGAGGCCCGTAACATCCTCGCCGGCGAGAAGGACTCGACCACGATTCGGTTTCACGCGGCCGGTGAGGACATTGAAGAATGTGGTCTTGCCGGCACCGTTCGGGCCCATCACACCGTGAAACTCGCCCTCCGCGACCGCGAGGTCGACGCTCTCCAGCACGACGCGATCGCCGAAGCGGACATGAACGGCCGCGGCCTCGATCATGTTCATCGACCGCTCCCGAACAGCAGCCGCATCGCCGACGTACCCCTCTGCCGTAAGGCGCCAAGTGAGTGCTGCTGCACGGCAGCGGAGATCGCCCCGGCAATGCCTTCGGGGCGGAACAGGACGATCGCGATGAACAGCAGACCAAAATAGAGCATCCAGGCATTGGTCAGCGCACCGATCACGTCGCGAGCGGTGAGGAAGAGAAACACGCCGATCACCGGGCCCCAGAAGCTGACGAGGCCACCGCCGACGAGCGTCATCATCACGACGTAGCCGGATTGATGCAGGCTCATGACGTCGGGGAATGCGGCGAGCTGCGCCATGGCGAACAGTCCGCCGGCAAGACCCGAGACGGCGGCCGACAGGGCAAAGACCGCGACCTTGTAAAGCCATACGTTATAGCCGAGATGGCTCGCGCGAACCTCGCTCTGCCTGATCGCAGCGACCACGCGGCCATAGGGCGAATTCACCAGCCGCCACAATGCGGCGGTGCCGACCGCAAAAACCGCGAGCACGAAATAGTAGAACGCGACATTGTCGGTGAGATCGAAAGACATAAGCCCGAAATCGGCCGGCAACCGTTTGATCTTGAGTAGGCCGTCTTCGCCGCCGGTGATCCGGTGCGATTTGATCGCCAGTGTCCAGAAGATCTGGCCGAAGGCAATCGTCATGAAGGCATAATAGATGCCGCGCCTGTGCGAGATGAACAGCGCCACCAGCACGCCGGCGAGGCCCGCCACCGCGGCCGCGGCAATCAGACATATCCAGAGATTTGCAACGATTTCGAGCTGACAGAGACCGAACGCGTAGGCGCCGATGCCGAAATACGCACCATGACCGAACGACGGAAGCCCGGCAATGCCGAGCACCAGGTTGAACGCGAGCGCATAGAGCGACCAGATCAGGATCTCGATCCCCAGATAGGGATAGAGCCCGATCCGCGTGATCCAGAGCGGCACCGTTGCAAGCACGAGCCAGAGCACCAGCATCGTCGGCGTCACGAGGCGCGCGGCGTCGGGTGAAGATTTTGATTCCACAATCATTCCCTTTAGGCCTCGAGCACGCTCTTCTTGCCCCACAAGCCGCGCGCGCGGAACGTCACGACGGCAACGAGCAAGATGTATATCGACAACAGCGACCATTCGGACGCGTAGGCGCCGGCGAGGCCGACACACAGTCCGACCAAGAGACCCGCCACGACCGCACCCCAAAAGCTGCCGACGCCACCGAGCACGATCACCAGGAACGCAGGAATGACCGCATCGACCCCCATATGCGGGCGAATGCCCCAGATCGGCGCGACGATGATGCCCGCGATCGCGGCCAGCATCGTGCCGAACACGAACACCAGCATCCGCAACCGCGACAGGTTGATGCCGAGCGCGCGGACGATCTCGCTGTCATGCGCGCCGGCCTTGACCGTCGCACCGAACGAGGTCTTTTCGATGAACAGCCAGACCAGGCCGATGATCCCGGCCGCGATGCCTGCCGCGTAGAAGCGATAGGTCGACCAGATCAGGTCGCCGAACAGGAAACCGCCATTGATGGCAGACGGCACCTGCAGCACGTAGTCGCGCGTGCCCCAGACCAGGCGGATCATTTCCTCGATCACCATCGCGGCGCCGAAGGTCAGGAGCAGCCCGTACAGCGGATCCTTGCCGTAAGTCCGCCGCATGCAGAGCTCGATCAGCATGCCGACCAGGCTCACGATCACGGGAGCAATGATCAACGTTGCCGCATAGCGCCAGCCGAGCGGCAGCGCGAGCCATGCTTTCGCAAGTTCCATTGGCAATGGAGGGCGCGGGCCCGTGAGCTGCATGGCGACATAAGCCCCGAGCGCAAACAGGGATCCGTGCGCGAGATTGATCTGCTCCATCAGCCCGACGATGAGCATGAAGCCGAGCGCGATCAGCGCGAACAACAGGCCGAGCGTCAGGCCGTTGAGGAGATGCGGAAGAAGGTCGAACAAGATTTTTGGCTCTCGCAACTGGCGTGTGTCACCCGGGACCCTGATGGTCCCGGTGCGCGGCGCGCGAGATGCGCGCCGCTCGTTCTGCGACGTGACGCGCCGTCTCTAGGAGTCGACGGTCGGCACCTGCTCGTAGGGCGTGAGCTTGCACTTGCCGGGTGCCGCATCGTCAGCGGCGGATTTCGGCTCCGTCCAGCTGATGATCTCGAACAGATCGGTATTGTCGGCCGGCTTGGCGTTGCGTCGCGCCAGGTAGATCGTCTGCTGCATCTGGTGCGTCATCGGATCCATGTAGGCGTCGAAATGCTGCATGCGGTCGGTCGCCGAGACCTTCAGGTTCTCGAGCTCCTTGATGATCTTGACATTGTTGGTCGACCCTGCCCGCTCGATCGCGCGGAGCAGCTCGCGCGTGGACATGTAGCCGTTGTAGGAGACATTGCCCGGCACCGGGATCGGGCCGTCCTTGTTGGCGGCCTGCCACTTCTTGACGAATTCGGCGACGCCGGGCAGCGGCAGCTTGTGATACCAGGTGGTGCCGAACACGCCGAACAGGCTGTCGGGCGCGCCCCACACGTCCGGCCAATCCTGCTGGTTGTTGATCCAGGCCGGCTTGCCGTCGAGCTTGAGCTGCGCCACCTGCTCGCGCAATGCTTTGATATCGTCGCCGCCAACCGCGGTCGCCACAACATCGGGCTTGGCCTGCTGGATCTTGAGCAGATAGGCGGTGAAGTCGCGGGTGTTCTGCGGCACCAGCAGATTGTCGATGATCTTGCCGCCGGCAGCCTCGACTTGCGTCCTTGTCGCGGCGGATGTCGTGTGACCCCAGACATAGTCGTTGGTGAGCAGCATCCAGTTCTTGCCGATGGAGTCCACCGCGTTCTTGACCGACGCCTTGGAAAAATTGGTGCCGTTGCCGTCCCAGACGAATTTCACGCGTGAGCAGTTCTCCCCGGCTTCGCTCGGCGCGGAGGAATTGGTGTTCATGTAGATCACACCGTTTTTGCTGGCGACCTGCGTGATGGCGTTGGCGACGCCCGAATGCAGCGCGCCGATCAGGATGGTGCAGTCCTCGCGGGTGATGAAGCGTTCGGCGACGCGGCTGCCGGTGGCTGGCGTCGTCTCGGTGTCCGCCGTGATGAACGTGACCTGGCGCCCGAGCACGCCACCTTTGGCGTTGATCTCGTCGATCGCCATCTTGATGCCGCGGAAATCATCCTGGCCGCTGTTGCCGTATTGACCGCTGGCATCGCAGGTCAAGCCAAGCTTGATCGGTTTCGCGCCCTGCGCCCAGGCATGATTCTGCCGCCACGGCCCAAAGAAGCTACCGGTGCCGCCGATGACACTCGCCATCAAGCTGCCCTTCAGAACGCTTCGCCGTGAGATCTGACGCCCTCTCATCGTGTCCTCCCGTTTTCGAAGTCTTTTGCTTCTTTATGAGATTAGAATATTCATTCCATATGGTATGTAAAGTAGAATATTTGATCCAAACGGTGAAATGCCGTTAGATAGGTGACCGATCCGGAGATCCGACTCGATGAACAAGGCGGCTGGCGCCATGAGTTATGACGAGCTGCGCGGCGCGATTGCGCAGCGGCACCGGGCGCTGTCCGGCCGGTTGCAGCAGATCGCGGAGTTCGTGCTCGATCACCCGACCGATGTCGCACTCGGCACCGTGGCGGAGGTGGCGCAGCGCTCAGGGGTGCCGCCGTCGGCAATCGTTCGCTTCGCGCATGCGCTCGGGTTCGGCGGCTTCACCGAGATGCAGCAGGTGTTCCGCTCCCGTCTCGTTGCCGGCGTCGCGCCAAGCTACAAGGCGCGCCTCGCCCGCATGAAGAGCCAGGAGAAGTCAGTGCTCGGCCGCCAACCGGCCGCGGTATTGTCGCGTTTCGTGTCCGAAGCGCAATCGTCGCTGGTCACGCTCAGCCAATCCGTCCATGCGCGCGAACTCGACACCGCAACCGCGATACTCGCCAAGGCACGTGACATCTATCTGCTCGGCCTGGGCGGCTCGTTTCCGGTTGCGATCCACCTCGCCTACGTGCTGCGCAAGCTCGGGCGGCGCGTCGTCCTGCTCGACGGTCTTGGCGGCAGCATTCACGAGCAGTCGCACGCGGCGACATCAGACGACGCGCTGGTCGCGATCAGCTTCCGAAATTACTATCCGGATACGGCGCGGCTGTTTCCCGAACTCGTCGCGCGGGGCGTACCCACGATTTCCATCACTGACAGTCTTTTGAGCCCGATCGTCGAGGGCGCGAGCGTCGTGTTCGAGATCCAGGACATGCCTGAGCCCGCGCTGCGCACGCTTGTCGCACCGATGTGCCTCGTGCAGGCGTTGGCGATCGGCCTCGACCTCGCAGCAGACTGACGTTCACAACAGGAACAAGATCATGACATCGCATGACACCAACAAGCTTCTGGCGGGCAAAGTTGCGCTGGTGACCGGCGCGGGGCGCGGGCTCGGCCGCGCTTTTGCTGAGAAGCTTGCCGCGCTTGGCGCTGACGTCGCCATCCACGGCATGCGCGAGAACGGGCCGGCCGAATATGGCGAGGGCACCACCCTCACCGCGGTCGCCGCCGAGATCGGACGGGAATTCGGCGTTCGCAGCCAGCGCGTGCTCGGCGATCTCACCAAGGGCGAGGACATCGCGCGCGTCATCGCGGAGAGCGAAGCGGCACTCGGCCCGATCGACATTCTCGTGCACAATGCCGGGGGCGACATCGCGGCCGGCGGCGGCAAGCCCGATCCGAACGATGCGGTGAACATCAAAGAGGCGGATGTTCGCGCGGTGCTGGAGCGCAACCTGCTCTCCACTATCCTCACATGCCAGGCAGTCGCGCGCGGCATGATGGAGCGCCGACGCGGCCGCATCGTCACGCTTGGCTCCGTCGCCGCGTTCAAGGGGCGTACCCAGGGCTCGATCTATGCGGTGTCGAAGGCCGGCGTGACCCACTACACGCGATGCCTGGCCGACCAGCTCCGTCCCTACGACATCGCCGTCAATTGCATCGCGCCCGGAGATACCCGCACCGGCCGCTTTCTCGGAACGCGCGCAGTCGATCCCGACAGAATGGTCGAGATCGGCACGCTCGACCGCATCGCGACCGTTGACGAGGTCGCGCGCGTCGTCGAGTTCTTCGCCGGTCCCATGGGCGCGTTCGTTTCCGGCCAGGTGCTGCGGATCGACGGCGGCGGGCAGTGCTGGCCGGCCTAAAACGCACCCGCGAAGCGAAACAGAAAAGGGCCGCTGCAAGCGGCCCTTTTGCGTGATCTCGAATTGACTGAGCCTAGTCCACGCGCGCCAGCACCGCGAGTTTGCGGATGCCCTTGTTGCGGTAGGCGTCGAGGAACGCGTAATAATCCTTGAACGACACGCAGCCGTTGGAATCGCCATTCGGCCCGAGCATGAAGGTGTGCGCGAGCAGGCCGTCGCGGCCGTAGATCGCGCTCTCACCGCCAATCGGGGTCAGGCGCAGCGCAGGCACCCCGTGAAACAGCGCCTCGCGCGGCTTCAGCGTGTAGATGTGCGGCGGCGTCACGCCGCGCATGCGGACGCGCGAGGAGCGCGGGTCGTCGAGGTTGGAGCCGAGGCCGGAATGCGCCTCGAGCTTGGTGCCGTCGGGCAAGTAAACCGCCTTGGCGGAGATGTCGTAGACCGCGGTGTCGCGCTCATAGGGCGCCGAACCGCCGAGCATGGGGTTCTGCTCCCTCGGCGCGATGGACGCGGTCACGCTGGCGTCGGCCGACGCATAGGCGAGCAGTCCGCCGGACGGCTCGCGCTTGCCCCAGAGCTTTTCCACCATCGACTGACGCGGTCCAGTGATCGACATCACCGCAGCCTTGGCGCGATCGGCAATCGATTTTGGCTTCGCCTCAGGCGCCGGCACGATCTCGGCCGGATCTGCCGAGGCCAGCTGCACCGGCGCGTCAGCGCCGCGCTTGGACTTCGCAGCGTCAGCGATCCTGGCGGCACCTGGCTTCAGGACTTCCGCGACCCTCGCGATCACGCTCGGTTTCGGCGCGTCCTTGGCTTCGGCGACCTTGGTTGCGGTCGCGGCGCTGGCCGCATTCGATGTCACGCCTTGGGTCGCAGCCGCGGCAAAGCGATCGTTGAACATTTCGCGTGAGATCGGAGCAGCCACCTGCAACCGGTCCGGCAAGAGCGCAAAGGCTTCCTTGACGGCCTCACCGGCCTCGCGCAGCGCGACCCTGGGCGCGCGCTTGATCACGGGCTCGTCGTAGCCGCTGCTGCCGACGGTCGGATAGACGCTGGCGGCAAAGATGTTGCTATAGATGGTCCAGCCGGCGCCAAGCACGAGGCAGCCAATCACGGCGGCGCCAAGCACGTTTTGGCTGGTCATTTTCCGGGAAGGCTTCCGATAAGAAGTGCTCGAGAATCCTTTGGACTTTCGTGCCGCGATGCCTTGCGCAGCGATACTCGTACTCATTCGCCTTGCGTCCAGAACAGTGTCACTCAGTCCCCCTTCGAAGCGCCGCTGGTCACGATCCGGGAACAGCATCTCGCAGAGGGTCGGAGCGTCATTAAGGCCACTTTTAGTTAAATGCGGATTAAGTTCTGGCGGATGTGAGGCAACCCGTTCAGGTCGTCCCATTTTGGGAAAAAGCCCGCAGGATTACGGACTTAGGCGCGCCTGTTAACTATAATTCTCGGCTGGATCGCTGAGGTCGGCGAACGTCTTTGGCCGCCTCTCTAAACGCACCAACCAAGTCGTTTTCGTGGTCTTCAATACCCGGACGTTAACGGGGAATCATTGCGCCAGGCTGGTGTGCAATAGCCCGCGTCCATCTCTCGTGGCTCGCCGCTTACGCGCATCGCACGGGGCGCCCTGACCGAAACTTGATCGCACCGGTCTGGAAAAGCCCGTGCTGAGAAAATAGCTCCGATCTCGGCACTTTTCGGCAGCCTCTGCGTGTGATACGGTACCGTATCAACATCGCCTTGAACTGTGCCTGGCACGCAAACGGAGGCTGGCATGAGAGGGATCGCACACGCGGGGTTTTTTGTCCTGCTGTGGTCGTCTTTGGGGATGGGGTACGCGGCCGCGCAGCCTGCCAATGCGGGGTGCACGGCATCGCTATCCGCTGCCGGCACGCAGACCTGGCGCTGCGACAACGGCATCACCATCGTTGCGGAAAACGGCGCCAGATTTGAACTTAAGGACGCCAACCGCGACGGACATATAGACTCCGTGGAGTTGAGCAGCAAAGCGCTGCTGGTCGAGGTGCCCAAGAAGCCCGGCGGCAATCCCTTCAAGGTGCTGACGCCGCAAGCGATCGCCGCGGTGCGCGGCACGAAATGGGCAGTCGATGTCGCAGAGGCCAAGACCTCCGTCTTCGTCGCCGACGGCCGTGTCGGCGTGAACCGCAGGAGCGGCGGGCGCGGCGTGGTATTAGGCCGCGGCGAAGGCGTCGACGTGGAAGCGACAGGCCCGTTGACGGTCAAGACATGGGGCCAGCCGCGCGTCGACGCGTTGATGGCGAGACTTGGTCGATAAGACTTGGCCAGTAAGGGGCTGGGTCAATAGGGCTCGGACAAAAGCATTTGGATGATAGAAAAGATTGCAAAACGACCACATGAGTAGCCGACGCATTCAGATCCTGGTGGCGCTTGCCCTCACCGCGCTGTGGGGCGCGGGCATCTATGCCGGGCACGCAAACGGCCATCTGCGCTTTCTCGATCGCCTCGAGGCGACGCTGACGGATTGGCGGACGCAGGTCCGCGGCGTACGGGTTCCGCCCGATCTCGTCACCATCGTCGCGATCGACGATACCGTCGTGAAGCGCGGCGGCAGCTATCCGCTGCCGCGCGCCGATCTCGCCCGAATCGTCGACACCATCGTGCAGTTCAAGCCGAAGGTCGTCGCGATCGACCTGCTGCTGGTCGACCGCAGCGCTGCGATCGGCGACGCCACGCTGGCAAATACGCTGGCTACCGGTCCCATGGTTCTTGCCGCCGCAGCGATCTTCCCCGCCAGCGAGACCGTGGAGACCAGCGGCCAAGGTCCCCTCGCCGCCCTGCCGCAGGCCGAGCGCTTTCTGCTGCCCTTGCCGGCGTTCGCCGATCATGCCGAAGTCGGCGTCGTCAACGTTGCGACCGGACAATCGGGCTCGCCGCTCTCGGTGCCGATGCTGTTCCGGACCAGCGACAAGGTCGAGCTGTCCTTCCCGTTGCGGGTCGCGGCGCGCGCGCTCGACAGGTCGCTGACAATCGCGCCGGACCATCTGATGCTCGGCGACCGCGCGGTGCCGACCGATACCGACTTCGCGCTGCCGATCACCTATTACGGCCCGCGCCGGACCATCCGCACCGTCAGCGCACAGAGCATCTTCGACGGCACGCTCAATCGCGCGGCGATCGAGAACCGGATCGTCGTGATCGGCGCCTCGGTCGCCGGCGGCGGTGATTTCTACCCGACGCCGTTCGATTCCCTGATGCCGGGCGTCGAAGTGGTCTCCACCGCGATCACCCATCTCGTCGCCGGCGACAGCATCGTGCGCGACCGCAAGGTCCACATCGCCGACGCACTCATCGCCATCCTGTTGCCGATGCTGCTGGTGGGCCTGCTCGCCTGGCGGCGCAGCACGCTCGGCATCGTCGCCGCGGCCGCGGTGATGATCGCCTGGGCCGGCTTCAATCTGTTCGCGTTCACGCACGGCATCTGGCTGAACGCCGCGACCACGCTCGCCGCAGCAGTGCCGCCGGTTGCGGTCTTTGCCGGCGTGCAATTGTGGGCGGGAGGCCGCCGCACGCAATATTTCGCGGCAAAGAGCCGGTCGCTCGCGCAATTCCAGGCGCCGGCCGTGCAGGAGTGGCTAGCGCGCGATCCGAATTTCCTGTCGACGCCCGTACGGCAGGACGCAGCGGTGGTCTTCATCGATCTCTCGGGCTTCACGGCGCTGAGCGAGCGGATCGATCCAAGCGAGCTCCAGGACATTCTAAAGGCGTTTCACGCACTGATCGAGAAGACCGCGGTCGATTGCGGCGGCATGATCAGCGGCTTTCTCGGAGACGGCGCCATGATCCTGTTCGGCCTGCCCGGCGCAATGCCCGACGACGCCGCACGCGCGCTAAAATGCGCGATCGACCTGCACCGCGGCGTCGAACGCTGGATCGCGTCGTTGCCGCCTGCGATCAGGGATCAGCTCGGCTTCAAGATCGGCGCGCATTTCGGCCCGATCGTGGCCTCCCGCCTCGGCGAAAGCCATCAGCACATCACGGCGACGGGCGACACCGTCAACGTCGCGAGCCGGTTGATGGAGGTCGCCGTCCAGAACGGCGCGCGAGTCGCGCTCAGCGATACGCTGCTGGACGCCGCCGATTTCCAGGGCGCTCCCGACGGCGTTCTGTCGGGTCCCCTGCTCACGCAGGTCCGCGGCCGCTCCGGCGTCGTTACCGTCTGGTTCTGGCGCGACCAAGACAGGCCAAATCAGGCCACGACCAAGGCCGAGATGATCGACTGAACCTTCGTCGCCGTTCCGAGGAAGAGCTACCGCGCTTCCCGCGGCGGCGAGCGGTCCAGCACGTCGCCCTTGGCGCCTTCGAGCAGATCGATGCTGTAAGTTTCGATCACGAGTGGGCCGCGCTTGCGCTGCAATTGTGCGACCTGCGTCACCTTCGCAAAGAGATCGTGGACGGCGGGATGGCCGTCAGAGCGCAGTTCGTCGACATAGATCAGCTTGCCTGCAAGCAGCTTTGGATCGGGCTCGGGCATGTTGGCCCAGCGGATGCGCTGATTCTGCTGCGCCACGCAGCTGCCGCGCGGCAGATAGAAGGCGAGCCAGCCCGTCGTGCCGTAGTCCGGCGCAAGCACGCAGGTCGCACCATTGCGGGCGCGCACCGCTTCGATTTCGGCAGCGAGCTCGCGCCAGCCGACGCCGACGCTGCGCACGGTCGCATCGCGACGATAGCCGGACAGCCAGCCAGTATTGGCCTGCACGATCAGCGCGGCAAACATCACGATGCCGGTGGGTGCGGCCCAGCGCAGGCAGAAATCCACCAAGCGGCGCTGGCGCGGCTTCCACTGCACGAGATTGGCGGCGGCGGCGGCGACGACGAAAGGCGGATAGACCGGCGCGAACCAGTTGGCCTCGACGCGGGCATGCAGGGAATGCCAGACGAAATAGGCGACGATGGTCCAGAACATCGTCTCGATCAGCACGCGCGAGGCGAGCGCGCCGGCCCGGCGCCAGGTCAGCGCGTGCAGCCCCATCGCGCCGAGGATGAACACCAGCGGGGTTGCGAACGCGATCTGGGTCGGGATCAGCTCGGCAATGAAGACCGGACGGAAATCCTCGATCCTGGCGCGCCCGAGCTGCTTTGCGAACGAGACCCATTGATGATCGGCATTCCAGAGGATCACCGGCGAGAACAGCGCAAGCGCAACGAAACCGCCGAGATACGGCCAGGGCGAGAGAAACCAGTGCCGCAGTTTCGGCACGGCAGCGAGCCAGATCAGGATCGCCAGCCCGAAGAACATCGCGGTGTATTTCGACAGCAGCGCCGCGCCGACGGCTGCGCCGACCGCGAGCCACCAGACGCCGCGGCCGCTCTCCAGCACCTTGGCAAGAAAGAACAGCACGAAGCTCGAGGCAACCAGAAGCGGCGCATCGGGCGTGACGATCAGCGTGCCGACCGAGGCCAGCAGCGTCACGTTGAGCAGGATGGCGCTGGTCGCCGCCACCCGCGCGCCGCCGATCAGGATCGCGGCGGAGCGATAGATCGCGTAGCTCATCGGCAGCGCGAGCAGGATCGAGACCAGGCGGACGCCGAGTTCGGTGTCGCCGGCGATCAGGGTGCCGGCGCGGATGACGTAGGCAACCATCGGCGGGTGGTCGTAATATCCCCCGGCGAGGTTCTGCGACCACATCCAGTAATAGGCTTCATCGAAAGTGATCGGCGTGAAGGCAGCTGCGACGAGCCGCAAGCCGACCAGCGCAAGGATTGCCAGCGCCGTATTGCGGACGATCCGCGCGTCAGCCCCGCCCATCGAGAGTTACTTCTTGCGCCAGACGAACAGTCCGGACATCGCGTAGTTCCACACCACGCCCATCAGCGCCCCGGCCGCACCCGCAAGCCACCAGATCGGCTCCTGGTCGTAGACCGAGAAGGCAACGCCGACATTGGCGAGCAGGCCGACGCTGCACACGATGTAGAACGCGATCAGGCCGCGTAGCAGCGCAAAGCCCTTCAGCCGCTGGTCGCGATAGGTGAGGAAGTTGTTGAGGACGAAATTGCTGGTCATCGCGACGATGGCGCCGGAGGCCTGCGCTTCCGCGAACGGTTCCTTGAACAGCTCGAGTGATATGAACAGCGTCGTGAGATGCACCACGAGGCCGATCCCGCCGACCATCGCGAACAGCAAGAAGCGTAACGAGACCGCATCGTTGGTGAACTTCGCCAGCACCAGGCCGAGAAAATCCAGCGCGACCATGGAATCGAGCTTGCTTTCGCCGTGCTGGCGCTCGCCGAACGTGTAGGGAATTTCGATGGCGCGCAAGGTGCCGTTGGCGCTGGCGACGAGGTCGAGCAGGATCTTGAAGCCGTGCACGGAAAGTTTCGGCGCCAGCTGCTCGAAGCGGTCGCGGCGAACCATGAAGAAGCCGCTCATGGGGTCGGCGATCTCGACCCGCAGCATCTTCCTCGCGACCTCGGTCGCCAGTGCACTGGCGCCGGCGCGCTGCTTGTTGAAGCCTTCGCTCTTGTAGCCCTCGATGTAGCGGCTGCCGACCACGAGCTCGGCCTGCCCGCTCGCGAGCAGCGACAGCATCTTCGGCAGTTGCGTCTCGTCGTGCTGGAGGTCGGCGTCGATCACGGCCGCATAGGGCGCACTGGAGGCCAGGATGCCCTCGATGCAGGCCCCCGACAGGCCGCGGCGGCCGATGCGGCGGACACAGCGCACCCGGCTGTCGCGCTGGGCCAACGCGCGCACGACGTCCCAGGTGCCATCAGGCGAATTATCGTCGACGAACACGACTTCCCAGGCGATGCCGGCCAGCGCTGCCTCCAGCCGCCGGTACAGCACCGTGACATTGTCGCGCTCGTTGAAGGTCGGTACGACGACCGACAATTCCGGCGCCGGCGAAGCCGCCTGTTGGATCTCGGAGCCCGGTCTGATCGCTTCATTCATGACGGCAGCGTATATCCGCCGCGTCCTGTGCTGCCAAGAACTTGCGCTGGCGAGCCGGGGGTTTCTCTGGGGAGCGGCCCAAAAGGGGCCCTAAAATGCCAACGACCCCGGAACGGCGGACCGCGCGTACATCCGGCGCAGCCTGTGCTATTCCAAGGTCGTTCCAGCGCCGGAGTTTCCGCTCAACGTCGCCGTCAGAACCTAAATGGGAACGGCAACGCGGCTTTACAAGGGGCGAAAGAGGCCTTTTTCACGCCCTTACTGGTTCGGGACTTCCTTGATCACCGGCCCTCGCGGCACGGGTGCGGCAGGGGCCACCGGCGCCGCAGCCCCGGCCGGCTCGGCCTTCGCGGGCTTGGGCGGCTTGCCGTACTGGCCGATCGGCCCGAAGACGACGGCGACCGCAAGCACGATCGCCGCGACGATCGCGCCCAAAATGCCCCCCACCGACTCAGACGACATGGACACCCATCCCTGTTCCAGATGCGCCCAGTGATACCATGGATGAGCGCGCTGCCGGAAGGGCTTGCCGGACGCACCGGTTCAATGGGCTATTTCTGCGGCGGCTTGTGCTTGACGAAGGCCGTCACGATGTCCTTTTGCGCGGCCTCCACCGCCCTGTTCGCGGTCGCGAGATGGGCGCCGGCATCGATAGCCGGATATTGCGTGGTGAGATAATCGAGCAGTGCCACCCGGTAGTATTGTCGCTCTGACGGACAGGCTCCGGCGACGGAGCGGCCAAAGTCCTGTTCCGACAGGCCCTGATTGCCGTCGCGCGAATATTCCCGCGCCAGGCAATGCCAATAATCGTCGCGACCCTGCATGGCGAGCTTCTGCGCACCCTTGGCATCGTCATCGTCGGCCATGACTGAAGATATCATGGCAGCAGATGTCATCACGACGAGCGCCGCTCCCACCATCAGCATCCGCATCTTGTTCTCCATTTTTCGCAGATCCCGTCGCGAGCTTAGACGGGACGTCGCAACTGGCCAATCACAACTGGTTTGATTAGGATGGAGGCCCTCCTCCCGTCATCCGAGATCCTCCCGTGGCCAAAGCAAAAACCGCGTCCAAAAAATCCGGCAACATCTTCATCGGCATCGGCGGCTGGACCTTCGAGCCCTGGCGCGGGGTGTTCTATCCGGAGAAGCTCACGCAAGCCAAGGAGCTGTCCTACGCCGCCTCGAAGCTGACCTCGATCGAGATCAACGGCACCTATTACGGCTCGCAGAAACCGGAGAGCTTTCGCAAATGGGCGAGCGAGGTGCCTGATGGCTTCGTGTTCTCGGTCAAGGGGCCGCGCTTCGCCACCAACCGGCGCGTGCTGGCCGAGGCCGGGGATTCCATCAAGCGTTTCTATGATTCCGGCGTGCTGGAACTCGGCGATCGTCTTGGGCCGGTGCTGTGGCAGTTCGCGCCGACCAAAAAATTCGACGGCGCCGATTTCGGCAAATTCCTCGAGCTGTTGCCGCGCAGGCTCGACGGACGCGCGTTGCGCCATGTCGTCGAGGTCCGTCACGACAGTTTCTGCACGCCGGATTTCGTCACGCTGATCCGCGAATTCGAGACGCCGGTCGTGTTCGCCGAGCACGGCAAATATCCAGCGATCGCCGACGTCGCCGGCGATTTCGTCTATGCCAGGCTGCAGAAGGGCAATGACGAGATCAAGACATGCTATCCGCCGAAGCAGCTCGATGCCTGGGCCAAGCGCTTTCAGAACTGGGCCGAGGGAAATGAACCCGACGACCTCCCGAAGGTTGACAAGGCCAAGCCGAAGAAGGAGCCGCGCGACGTGTTCGCCTATGTCATCCATGAGGGCAAGGTGCGCGCACCAGCCGGCGCAATGGAACTGATCGCGCGGGTGAGCTGAGGTGTTTCGCTAAAGGTGTGTCTCATGGCAAAGGCCAAAAAGCTCTTCACCATCGGCTACGAGCAGACGCCGCCCAAGGCAGTGCTCGACGAGTTGGAGAAATCCGGCGTCAAGCTCGTCGTCGACGTGCGCGCGGTGACGTCCTCGCGGCGGCCCGGCTTTTCCAAGAAGCAGTTGTCCGCGGGCCTCGATGAACGCGGCATCGCCTATGTCCACCTCGCTGCGCTTGGAACGCCCAAGGAAGGCCGCCTCGCCGCCCGCAGCGGGCAATACGATGTGCTGGAGAAGATTTTCTCAAAGCACCTGAAGACGCCGGAGGCCCGGGAGCAGATGGACGAGCTCTCGGCGCTGGTGAAGAAAGCCGGTCCCGTGTGCCTGCTGTGCTACGAGCGCGATCACACCCATTGCCACCGCCAGATGATCGCGGAGATCATCGAGGATCGCGATGGCGTAACGGTGAAGAATTTGGCGGGGCGGCAGGTGTAACTGCTCGTCACTCCGGGGCTCGCGCTACGCGCGCCACGGAAGGACGAAAATCATCCCTCCCCCGCCAGCTTAAACGTCCCTTCCATCATCTGCACGCATTGCCCGCCGACATGGGCGGAGACGATCTTGCCGTCCTGCTTGCGCACGCGCGTCTGGAGGATGCTCGGGCGCCCCATGTCAAAGCCCTGGCCGACCGTGAGCTTCAACTCGCCCTCGCGGACAGGATCGAGCTCGGCGAACAGCGCGGCGGCCGCGACCGTCGCGCTGCCGGTGGCGGGATCCTCGGTGAGGCCGCTGGCACCGCGCATGAACATGCGCGCCTGCCGCTCGCAAGGCGCCTCCGCCGCGGGCACGTCACGGGTATAGAACCACGCCGCGAACGCGCCGTCGCACGGAAATACCTTGGAGAAGGCCGCCGCGTCAGACCTCGCCCGCTTCAGCGCATCGCGCGAGTGCACCTCAATCACCAGAAACGGCGTTCCGACGCTGACGACCTGCGGCGCATGACGGTCGACCTTGATGTCGTCGGCACCGAGCGAGATCCAGCTCGCGGCATCCGCGGCAGACAATTGCGACAGGCGCGCCAGAGGCTGCGGCGCGGTGAGCTCGGTGCTGATCACGTGGCCCTGCTCTCGCACAATATCGACCGGCACCAGGCCCGCCTTCTCCTCGAACCGCAGGCGCGCCTTCGGCTCCTTCGCAATCGAGGCAAGCACGAAAGCGGTGCCGACATTGGGATGGCCAGCGAAAGGGAGCTCCCTGACAGGCGTGAAGATGCGCACCTCGGCATCGTTCGCCTTGTCGCGCGGCGGCAGCACGAAGGTCGTCTCGGAATAGTTGAACTCGGTCGCGATCGACTGCATTTGCGAGGTCGACAACCCGCCGGCATCGAGCACCACGGCGAGCTGGTTGCCGCCGAAGGCGCGGTCGGTGAACACGTCCACGGTGATGTAGCGGCGCTGCATCTTTCATTCCCTCATGCAAGGTGCGGCCGTAACCTGCCGCGTCGCGCGCCAGTCTACAAGCCGACGACATCGCGCGTCATGCCCCAAAATTCGGTGCAATCGGAGCAATCGCGATGACGCGTTGGAAGCCGAGAAGCGGCTTCCACAAATGCAAGACCTGAAAGCTAGCAGAGATAGTTCTTCACGCGCCTTCGCCGCGTTATCCCAGTTGAAACACCGCCACCTTCTGCTCATAGCCGCGCACCTCGACCTCGCCGAGCGCGACGGCATCGCTGCCATCCTCGCCCAGCGCCTCGCGGACGGTCGCCGAGATCAACAGCTGCGAACCGAACTCCTTGTTCAGCGCCTCCAGCCGGGAGGCGAAGTTCACGGTGTCTCCGATGACGGTATATTCCTTGCGCCGGGGCGAGCCGATATTGCCGGCGACGACCTCGCCGAAATGGATGCCGATTCCGATTCTGAGCGGCCAGCTCGTCTGCGCGTTGATGCGCTCCATGGCGGTCAGCATCTCGCGGCCCGCGGCAACCGCGCGATGCGCGGCGTCAGTGGCCTCGAGCGGCGCGCCGAACAAGGCGAGAAAGCCGTCGCCCAAAAACTTGTTCACGATGCCGCCCTCGCGGTCGAGGATATCGACCAGCACGGCGAAGGCGCCGTCGAGCCGGTCGACCACCTCCTGCGGAGTGCGCGACTGCGCGCCGGCGGTGAAGCCGCGAAAATCGACGAACATCACCGCAACGCGGCGGAGGTCGCCGGCGGCGCTTGTCCCTGCCGCCATCAGCTGCTCCACCACCTGCGGCGAAACATGCTGGCCGAACAGGTTGGTCACCCGGTCGCGCGCGGTCGCTGCGGCAATGCTCGCGGCGAACTGGCGGCGGAGCTGCGCACCGACCGCGCCTGCAAGCACGCCGCCGATCAGGATGATGGTGCTTCGTACCGCGTGGAAATAGATCTGCGGCTCGCCGCTCCCGCTGGCGGGATCGAAGATTAGCGCCACAGTGAGCAATTCACCCGCAGCGACGAAGCCGGTGAAGGTGGACAGCCAGAAGTCGAGCCGCAAGGTCGAGAGGATGACGAAAATGAAATAGATCAGCGGCACGACGAAGCCGAGCGCCTGGCTCGCGCCCATACTGCGAATCTGCAGGATCAGGATGACGGTCGGCAGCGAGGTCTCGATCAGCGCACCGATATAGCGCCGGATCACCGGCAGATCGCGGTCGAGCTTGAGGTTTCGCCTGATCTGGCTGTGCACCCAGACTTCGAACAGGATGAAGCCGGTGAGGAGACCATAGACCTCGGCAAGCCCCTCCGTGCCCCGCCAGACCCGCTGCACCACGGAGGAATCGGCGAGATAGATCGCGGTGAGGAAGATGACGATGACGCAGCCCGTCGTGATCAGCGTCCTCACCCGGACGAGCTCGGTGCGCAGCACCTCGCGCGTCAGCTCGCGCTCGAAGTCTTCGGACATCACGGCATGCTGCCGGGCCTTCCTGCTCGCAAAACTGACCATTCCGCCCCCTTGATTCCAGGGACATCTTGCCTCAATCCAGCGTGCGGCGGAAGCGCGTCACGGCGATGGTCATGGCGAGCAGCATCAGGACCGCCAGGGCCAACGCATCGAAACGCAAATTTTGCATGCTCGCGCCCTTCAGCATGATGGCGCGGACGATGCGCAGATAATGCGTCAGTGGCAGGCACTCACCGACATATTGCGCCCAGGCCGGCATCCCGGCAAACGGGAACATGAAGCCGGACAGCAAGATGCTTGGCAGGAAGAACATCATCGACATCTGCATCGCCTGGAGCTGGTTCTGCACCAGCGTCGAGATCGTATACCCGATCGCCAGGTTGGTCGTGATGAACAGCGTCGAGAGCAGGGCCAACAGGAACAGATTGCCGAGCACCGGCACGCCGAACAGGCCGACCCCGATGCCGATGATGAGGAACGCCTGCACGAACCCGACCAGCACGTAGGGAATGATCTTGCCGAACATCACCTCGACCGGCTTGATCGGCATCGACAGCAGGGCCTCCATCGTGCCGCGCTCGACCTCGCGCGTGACCGAGAGCGCGGTGAAGATCAGCATGGTCATGGTGAGGATGGTACCGACCAGGCCCGGCACGATGTTGAGACTCGACGCGGCGGCGGGGTTGTAGCGGGCATGCGCGCGGATCTCGAACGGCATCTCCGGAGGATCGCCGATGTAGAGATCGTGTTTGAGCGCGGTCTGCACGACCATGCCGAGCGAGCCGATCGCCGCGCTCGCCGCCACTGGATCGGTGGCGTCAGCCGCGACCAGCAGCGCCGGCTTGTCGCCGCGCCGTACCGCCCGCTCGAAGCCGCGCGGGATCTCGACGCCGAACAGCACCTTGCCGGATTTCAGGAGATTGTCGAAATCCTCGACGTCGTGGACTTCGTAGAGAAAGCGGAAATAGGCGGTGTTCTCCAGCGCCTTCAGGATGGAGCGTGCGAGATCGGAGTCCTCCTGGAGCAGCACCGCGCTCGGCAGATTGTGCGGCGTGGTGTTGATGGCGTAGCCGAACAAGAGCAGCTGCATCACCGGCAGCATCACGATCATCGCAAACGACACCCGGTCCCGCCTGAGCTGGATGAACTCCTTGATCAGCATCGCATAGGAGCGCCTCCAGAAGCCGAAGCGCTCCCGGATCGCGTGCCGTGGTTCGGGACGATCGACGGCGGTCATTGGAAATTGTCCTTGGAACGGCCCATCAACTCGATGAACACATCTTCCAGTGACGGCGACGATTTGTGCCAGTGCAGCCCGCTTTTCTCGCACCATGGTGCGATGCTGGCTTCGAGCGCGGCGACCTCGCGGCCGGAGACGTGCAGCGACGTGCCGAACGGCGCCACCATGTCGATTCCCGGCTTGCCGGTGAGCGCAGCCGCGAGCTCGTTCAGGTCCTTGCCCGTCACGGTGTAGGTCGTCAGCGCGGATTTCGCGATCACCTCCTCCACGGTGCCGTGCACGAGCAGATGGCCATAGGCGATATAAGCGATCTCGTGACAGCGCTCTGCCTCGTCCATGTAGTGGGTCGAGACCAGCACGGTGAGACCGTCCGCCGCCAGTGCATGAATCTCGTTCCAGAAATCGCGCCGCGCTTTGGGATCGACGCCGGCGGTCGGCTCGTCGAGCAGCAGCAGTTTTGGACTGGGCAATGTGCAGGCACCTAGCGCCAACCGCTGCTTCCAGCCGCCGGAGAGTTCGCCCGCGAGCTGTTCCTCGCGCCCCGAGAGCCCGATCCGCTTGATCATGTCGCGCGCGGCGCCGCGCGCATCGGCAAGACCATAGAGCCGCGCGACGAATTCGAGATTCTCGCGCACCGACAGGTCCTGATAGAGGCTGAAGCGCTGGGTCATGTAACCGACCTGGCGCTTGATCTTTTCGGCGTCCTTCAGGATGTCGTAGCCGAGACAGGTGCCCTCGCCACTATCGGGCGTGAGCAGGCCGCAGAGGATGCGGATGGTGGTGGTCTTGCCGGAGCCGTTCGGGCCCAGGAAGCCGTAGATCGAGCCTCGCTTCACCTGCATCGAAAAATCGTGCACGACCTCGCGGCCGCCGAACGACTTGGTCAGGCCCTTGACGTCGATCGCGATGCCATTGCCGCCCTTCATCGCTTGTCCGCCACGGGGGTTTTTGGATTGAAATGGACGTCGATGGGTTGTCCGACACGCAGCGCATCGGGGCGCGAAGGCCGCGCCTGGATCAGATAGACGAGTTTGTTGCGCTCCTCGAGGCTATAGATGACAGGCGGCGTGTATTCGGCCGAAGTCGCGATGAAATAGATCTTTGCGGTGAGATCGGCGGCGCAATTGTCGCACGCGATCCGCACCGTGTCGCCGATCGCAAGCTTCGGCAGCTCGGTCTCCGGTACAAAGAAACGCAGCTTCATGTTGCCGGGCGGCATGATCGAGAGCACCGGCCGCTGCGCCGCCACCATCTCGCCCTCGCGAAAATAGATCTGCTGGATGGTGCCGGCGACTGGCGCAAACCCTTTGCGCCGCGCCATCCGCGTCTCCGAGGTCGCCACCCGCGCCTCGGCGACGCGCAAGGCGGAGACGGCCGAATCGAGATTGGCCTGCGTACCCGAGCCGGTCTTGCTCAGCGAGGCCGCGCGGTCATAGGTCTGCTGCGCGTTGGCAAGCGTCGCCTTGTTCTGGTTGAGATCGGCAAGCTGGAGATCGTCGTCAACGGAATAGAGGTGATCGCCGACCTTGACTTCGTCGCCCTCGCGGATGTTCAGCTTCGTCACGCGGCCGGCCTCGTCGGGGCTGACGAAGATCATGTCGGCCTCGACCCAGCCCTGGAAGCCGGGCTCACGCTTGTCCTTGCAGGCCGCCAGTGCAATCGCGAGCAGGATAGCCAATGCAAGTCTGAAAATTGCCTGCGACGACCTCATGTCGTGCTCCGTTCGCCAAAAATCAAATCGAGATGGACGCGCAGCATGTCCTGCGCGTCGAGCGGCGCGTGGCGCGCAAACAGGCTCTGCCAGATCACCGCGATCATCGCGGGTGCGACCAGGATCTGCGGATAACGCGCCAGGTTCTTCTGGCGGATCTCGCCGCGGGCAATGCCGAGCTCGATCAGCGCGCGCATGGCGGCGATGCCGCGCGAGACAACCTCGCGGTAGTAGAAATCGGCCACGGAGGGAAACCGTGGCCCCTCGGCCACGATCAGGCGCACGAGATCGCCGCGCCTGGTGCCGATGATCTCCTTCAGGAAGTTGCTGGCAAACGCCTCGACGAGATCGCGCACCGAGCCCGCCGGTGGCGGCAATGCCGTCAACCGGCTCACGACAGGCACGATCACCGTCCGCACCAGCTCCTCGAACATCGATTCCTTGTCCTTGAAGTGCAGGTAGATGGTGCCCTTGGCGACACCCGCGCGCTTCGCGATGTCGTCGAGCCGCGTGGCGGCAAAACCGCGCGCGATGAATTCCTCCATCGCGGCCTCCACGATCGCCGCACGTCGTTCCGCCGCGCGCGTGGCGCGGCTCGACGCGGGCATGGCGTCGTTGCCAGCGCGTGAATTGGCCTTCGCGTTGGCGCGAGCTGCGGGTGGCGTGGCGGCTTTGGTGGGCTTTCTGGTCATTCGCAATATTTGACTGACTAGTCAGTCATCGTCAAGACAGCACGGCGGACCCAATCTGACAAACAAATTAGCCTTGACTAATTCATTAGCACATACTAATATGAATCCTATGATCGAAGCCGCTCCAGATCCCGTGACCACCGTGATGCGCGCCCTCGCCGATCCGACACGGCGCGCCGTGTTCGAGCGCGTCTTCGAGAGCAAGGAGATCAGCGTCGCCGAGCTCACGCGCGGAAGTGGCGTGACGCAAGGTGCGATCTCGCAACATTTGAAGTCCCTCAAGCAGGCCGGCCTCGTCGCCGAGCGTGCCGAGGGCCGCAACGTCTATTACCGTGCCGCGCCGCAAGGCCTCGAACCGCTGGTCTCCTGGATGGACCATTACGGCGTGTTCTGGCGCGAGCGCTTCCAGAACCTGCGTGACCTCTTGAAGGAGATCGATCCGTGAGTGCTGTCGAATTGAAAGCCGAGACAAAAGACATCGTCCTCGACGAGGTGCTCCCTCACGCACCGGAGACGATCTGGAAGGCGCTGACCAGCGCCCAGCTGATCGCGCGCTGGCTGATGCCGCCGACCGGTTTCGAGGCCGTCGAAGGCAACACTTTCACCTACCAGACCACGCCGGGCGGCGCATGGGATGGCGTCATCCATTGCCGCGTCTTGGAGGTCATGCCGAACCGCCGCCTCGTCTACGCTTGGAAGGGCGGGGATGAGCGCAACACCGGGTACGGCGCGCCGCTCGACACTGTCGTGACGTGGTCCCTCACCCCGGTCGAGGCCGGCACGCGGATCCGTCTGGTTCATGCGGGCTTCGTCATACCCAGGAACGAGTCGGCCTACACGGGGATGAGCGGCGGCTGGAAGAAGGTCGTCCGCCAGCTCGATGAGATCAGCGGCGAAGACAAGTAAGGAGTTATCGCAATGACCAAGCCGTTTACCGGCGGCTGCGCCTGCGGCGCGATCCGCTATTCGATCGCCAGTGAGCCCCTGTTCAGCAATCACTGCCAGTGCCGGGACTGCCAGCGCGAAAGCGGTAGCGGCCACGGCTCGTACATGACCTTCGCGCGCGCCGGCGTCACCGTGACGGGCGAAGCGAAGCACTGGGAGATGGTCGGCGACAGCGGCAACGTGAAAACACGCGGTTTCTGCGCCCACTGCGGCTTGCCTGTTTATCTGACCTTCGCGGCCATGCCCGACATCTTCACCATCCGCGCCGCAAGCCTCGACGAACCCGCCCGGTACGAGCCGCAAGTAGTGACTTACGCCGCACGCGGACATGCCTGGGATCGCCTCGACCCGGACCTTCCGAAGTTCGCGGGCATGCCGCCGGGGTGATAGCTGCCGCGCAAACGGTGCGCTCCCTCCCCCGCTTGCGGAGGGTTGGGGAGAGGGTGTCGTCGCAGCGGGACAATCCCCAAGCGGAGAGAGCCCTCACCCGCGCCTTCGGCGCGACCTCTCCCGCAAGCGGGAGAGGTGAAACAAAAAGCACCTGCCTCAACTATGAAACTTCAACCCGTCAACGATCTTATCGATCACCTTGCGCTCGGCGCGCACAGCGAGACCGACGAGGTTGAGATCGGCCCGCGCCACCGCCCTCACCGCTTCGCGATTGGCGGCATCATGTGTGGTCTTGAACATGTCCTCGGTATAGGCCGCCGGCTTGACGTTGCGCGTCAGAGCCCGATCGAGCGCGCGCGTCAATGCGGAACCGTCGGCACCATAGATCAGGATGGGCTGGCCGATGAGCGCGTGATAGTTCGTGCCCGACGCGTCTTCATAGGGTTCGCCAATGCAATCGGGAAACGCAGCCGCGATGCCGCTGGTGAGGAAGGCCGCGACGTTGAGCTTCTGCCAGGTTTGAAGATCGGTGCGGATCACGATGGCGATCTTGGTATCGAACTGCATGCAACTCCTCGACTGTCATTCCGGATTCGATGCTACGCACCATCCGGATGACTGCAACAGGAATCAACCCTTCGCGTCGCAGGCCCAGGCGCGGATCACGCATTCCTTGCCGCCGTATTTGTAGCATTCGCGCGTGGCGGCATTGAGCGTGGCCGAGATCTTCGGCTTGACGGCATAGCCGTAGGCGCCGCAGGGATTGGAAAGATCGACCGACATCGCGGCGCAGGCGCGCTTCATCGTCACGGTCGTGCAGTCGCCCTTGCATTGCTTCTGCGCCGCCGCGCGCGCTTCGTGCTCGGCGCCATAATCGAAGGCCTGACCATAGGCACCGCACTTGCCGACCGCAAATGCACCGGCGGCATGTGCGTCCGTGATGTGGCGAGCGCCCGCGACGCAGACGGACAGCGCAAAGAAAAACATCGCGCAACGGCGCGCGACGACGTTCGAAGCCATGGAAAAGCCCCTTCCCCCAAGGCAGGTGAAGTGGACTGTAAGCGCCGGTCGTTTCCAGATGGTGAACGGGGCGTTGAAATTGAGGCGTGCCACCAATTTCGGATCGCAGTCTGGGCAATGGTGGGCATGGCGCTACGCGCCTTAGTCCACCCTAGGTCAGCGTCATCCCCGCCGTGCCGCTTCTAGCGCCTGCGGTGTGTCGATGTCGAGGAAGGCGCTCTCGCCGTCGACCGGCACTTCGGCGACCGCCTCGGTGTGCTTCGCGATCAAGTGACGCGCGCCGACATCGCCGTCGAGCGTCATCAACTCCTTGAAGAAGCGGCGCGACCACAGCACGGGATTGCCGCGGCGGCCCTCGCTGACCGGCACGACGATGAGATTGCCGCGGTCCGGTGCGAACGCGTCGATGAGACGGTCGATCAGACCGGCATCGATCAGCGGCATGTCGCCGAGGCACACCACAGCGCCGTCGGACGTCTCGGGCACGGCCGCAATGCCGGCCTTGACCGAGCTTGCGATGCCGCCGGCGAAATCCGGATTCCGAGCGAAACGCACCTTCAGGCCTTGCAAGGCTTGCTCGATCAGCTCGGTCTGGTGGCCGGTGACGACGATCACCTCGGACGCCTTGGAGGCCAGCGCCTGCTCGGTCGCAATCCGCACCAGCTTCTTGCCGTCGAGCTCGGCGAGAAGCTTGTTCGGTCCGCCCATCCGGGTCGAGCGGCCTGCTGCGAGCACGATGACCACGACCTGTCTGTTGTCCTCGATCTCCGGTTTTGCGCGCGGCTGCGGGCGCGTGACGATCTCCATCAGGAGGCCGCCGACCCCCATGCCCATCAGCTCGGACCGCGTCACCTTGATGCCGGCCAGGAGCCGCATCAGCACCCAGTCAAAGCCGTTCTCGACCGGCGAGCGCGCGCAGCCGGGCGCGCCCAGCACCGGCACGGTGCCGGCCCGGGCGATCAGCAGCAGATTGCCCGGATCGACCGGCATGCCGAAATGCTCGATCTCGCCGCCGATGCCGGTCACGGCCGCCGGGATCACGTCGCGGCGGTCGGCGATCGCGGATGCCCCGAACACGATCACGAGCTCGGCGCCAAGTCCCAGCAATTCCTTGATCGCAGCCGACAGCGCCTGCTCCTCATGCGGGACCCGCCGCTCGGCGATGATGGCGGCGCCGGCTGGCGCAAGCCGCTCGGCGGTGACGCGCAGGGTCTTGTCGATCACTTTGGAGGACAGGCCGGGCAGCAGGGTCGAGACCACGCCGACACGCTTGATGACGTAAGGCGCGATCTTCAGAACGTCGCGGCCCGCGGCCTTCACCGCGGCATCACGCAAATTTCCTTCGACGCCGAACGGGATGATTTTGACGGTGCCGACCATCTCGCCCTCGACCACCGGCTTGAAGGCGGAGAGCGTGGCAAAGGTTATGGCCTCGTCGATATTGTTGATGCGGTCAACCGCGGCGCGATCGATCACCAGCACGCCGGGGCGCGCGGCGAACAAATTGGCGCGACCGGTGAAGGCGCGCTCGACATGGATGCCATCGCCGCCGACGGCAAGCGCGATGCTGGCGGCAGCGATGTCCTCGGAGACATCGCCCTCCTCCATCCGCACCACCACGACGTCCTTGATGCCGGCGCGCTCCAGCGCCTCGACCTCGGTGGGCCCGATCGTCGTGCCCTTCTTCAGCACCAGCGGACCCTGGCGCAGGGTGTGGACGGTCACCCCGCCGATCGCATCCCTGGGGCTCGCCGGGCCGAACTTCATGCGGCTTCTTCTTTTTCTTTGGGCGGCAGGCGAAGCACCGCCGTGATCTCGGCCATGATCGACACCGCGATCTCGGACGGCGAGACCGCGCCGATCGCAAGCCCGATCGGCGCGTGGATGCGCGCGATGTCAGCCTCCTTGGCGCCCTGGGCCCGCAGCCGGTCGCCGCGCTTGGCGTGCGTCTTCCGCGATCCGAGCGCGCCGACATAGAAGCAGTTACGTTCGAAGGCGTGCAGCAGCGCGGGGTCGTCGATCTTCGGATCGTGCGTCACCGCGACGAAGGCCGTGTAGGCATCGACGTTGAGCGGAGGCAGCGCCGTGTCGGGCCATTCCGCGACCAGCGGGACGTCGGGGAAGCGCTCGGGGCTCGCAAAGGCCGTGCGCGGATCGACCACGGTGACGTCGTATCCGAGCGAGCGCGCCAGCGGTGCTAGGGCCTGGCTGATATGGACGGCGCCGACGATGACGAGCTTGGCGGTCGGCGCATAGACGTTGAGGAAGAGCTTCTTGCCGCCGGCTTCGACACTGGCGCTCTTGCCCATGCGAAGCTGCTTGTCGAGTTCGGCGCGCAGGGGATCCTTACCGAAGTCCTCGGCCTTCACCAGGCGCTGCTCGCCGCTTTCGGTGTCGGTCACCAGGATCACCGGGCGGCGGGCGGCGCGTTCGGCATTGAGTTCGTGCAGGATTGCGAGCTTCACGGCTAGCCGACCTTCTCGACGAAGACGCGGATGGTGCCGCCGCAGGACAGCCCAACATTCCAGGCAGTCTCGTCGGCAACGCCAAACTCCAGCATCCTGGGCTTGCCGCTCTGGATCACATCCATGGCCTCGGTGACCACGGCGCCCTCGACGCAGCCGCCGGAGACGGACCCCAGGAACGTGCCCTCGTCGTTGATGACGAGGCTCGAGCCTGCCGGGCGCGGTGCCGAGCCCCAAGTCTCCACCACTGTGGCGAGCGCGACGCCACGGCCGGCCTTCTGCCAGTCCTCCGCCGCCTTCAGAATATCCTCGTCGCGATCGAGCATGGCTACCTCTCAGGCTGCGGAGCGGATCAAGCTGCGGTGATGCGGCGGCAGCGGCCCGGAGAGCGTGATGATCAGCTCCTGGATCGAGCTCAAATTATGTACCGGGCGGAATTCGTCAACGTGCGGGAGCATCATTTTGATGCCCTGCGCCTTGGCCTCGAAGCCGCCGAACCGCAGCAGCGGGTTGAGCCAGATCAGCCGCCGGCAGGAACGGTGCAGCCGGTCCATCTCGAAGGCGAGCTTGGAATCGGCTTCCCGCTCCAGCCCGTCGGAGATCAGCAGCACGATGGCGCCCTGGCTCAGCACGCGCCGCGCCCACAATTTGTTGAAATTGTGCAGGGAGGCCGAGATCCGGGTGCCGCCGGCCCAGTCCTCGACCGAGGCCGAGCAGCTCGCCAGCGCCTCATCAGGGTCGCGCTGGCGGAGCGCCCGGGTCACGTTGGTGAGCCGGGTGCCGAACAGGAACACCGAGACACGCTTTCGCGCGTCCCCTATGGCATGCAGGAAATGCAGGAACAGGCGGGTGTACTCACTCATCGAACCCGAGATGTCGAGCAGCGCGACGATCGGCGCCGGTTTCTCGATCCGCCCGAGGCGATGGATGTCGATGATGTCGCCGCCGGTGCGCAACGAGGCACGCAACGTGCGGCGGAGATCGAGGCGCAGGCCGCGGGAATCGGGCCGGTGCCGGCGCGTCAGAAGCTCGGCCTGCGGCAACCGCATTCGCTCCACGGCGCGGAGCGCTTCGGTGATCTCGGCCGCGCTCATCTGCGCAAAATCCTTCTTCTGAAGGATTTCCTTGTCCGAGACCGACAGGCGCAAATCCTGCTCCTGGTGCTGCGGCGTCTCCGTCATGCGCGGCTGCGACATCGCCTCCTGGACGCGGCGGGAGCCTGCCTGCGGCTTCTTCTTGGCCTGCTCCGGCAACGGCACCGAATCCAGCATGTGCTTCCACTCTTCCGAGGCGCGGAAGAACAGATTGAAGGCTTGCTTGAAGATCAGCGCATGCTCGTGGCGCTTGACGAAGATCGCCTCCAGTGTGGTGAAGACGTCGGCGCGTTTGCCGATGTCGATCACCTCAAGCGCGTTCATAGCATCGATGACCGCACCCGGCCCGACCGGCATGCCCGCCGCGCGCAGCGCGCGGGCGAAGCCGACGATGTTGTCGGCGAATTGCTCGGTTTGCTCAGGCGCAAGGTGGTTGATGGCCATGGTCTGCTGTCTCTGCCGTCATTCCGGAGCACGCGAAGCGTGAACCCGGAATCCATTTATCCACAATCCCCGCCGCACAATGGATTCGGGCTCGCGACTTCGGCGTACCCGGAATGACAAGCTAGTCGCTCGTCGCGTCCTTCAGTACCTTCTGCAAAGTGTCGCCCTGCATCCGCGTGATGTCGTCCTGGTATTTGAGCAGCGCGCCCAGCGTGTCGCCAACCACTTGCGGGGTCAGCGAGCGGGCGTCGAGCTCCGACAGCGCGGTGGCCCAATCGATGGTCTCGGCGACGCCCGGCGACTTGTAGAAATCCTGATTGCGCAGTGCCTGGACGAAGCGCACGACCTGCTGCGACAATTTTGCGGAGATGCCCGGCACGCGCGACTTGACGATCGCGAGCTCGCGATCGGCGTCGGGATAATCGACCCAGTGATAGAGACAGCGACGCTTCAGCGCGTCATGGATCTCGCGGGTGCGGTTGGAGGTGATGATGACGATCGGCGGGCTCGGCGCCTTCACGGTGCCGAATTCGGGGATCGTCACCTGGAAGTCGCTGAGGATTTCGAGCAGATACGCTTCGAACGCCTCGTCGGCGCGGTCGAGCTCGTCGATCAGCAGCACCGGCGGCCCGGCGACGTCGGGCTCCAGCGCCTGGAGCAGCGGTCGCTTGATCATGTAGCGATCGGCGAAGATGTCGGACGACAATTGATCGCGATCGGTATCTCCGGCGGCTTCGGCCATGCGGATCGCGATCATCTGCGCGGCGCTATTCCACTCGTAGACCGCCGAGGAGACGTCGAGGCCTTCGTAACATTGCAGGCGAATCAGCTTCCGCCCCAGGGCCGCCGACAGCACCTTCGCGATCTCGGTCTTGCCGACGCCGGCCTCGCCTTCCAGAAACAGCGGCCGGCCCATGCGCAGCGACAGGTAGGTCACCGTGGCCAGCGATCGCTCGGCGAGATAGCCGCGCGAGGTCAGGAGTTCGAGCATTGAATCGACCGATGCCGGCAATACAACTGAAGTATTGGCACCGGACGTATTGGCCGCTGAGGTCATGAAAAAGCCAGTCTCGCTACGCCCTCACCGGGGACAAGTTTGGGCCGATGCGTGAGGATCACTCACTCCTTGGCGTTGGCGGCGTCGAGGGCACGCCGCGTCAGCACGCCGATGAGGTGCGCGCGGTATTCGGCGCTGCCATGGATATCGCTGTTGAGGCCGTCCGCCGGCACCTCGATGCCGTCAAGCGCCTTCGCGGCGAAGCGCTTCTTCAGAGCTTCCTCGAATGCGGTGACACGGAACACGCCTTCGGAGCCGGCGCCGGTGACCGCGACCCGCACGTCGGAGGGACGCCGCGCCACGAACACGCCGACCAGCGCGTAACGCGAGGCCTGATTGCGGAACTTGATATAGGCCGCCTTCTTCGGCAGCGGGAACATCACCTTGGTGATGATCTCGTCGGCTTCGAGCGCCGTCGTGAACAGGCCCTGGAAAAACTCTTCCGCCTTGAGGCGGCGCTTGTTGGTCACGATGGTGGCGCCCAGCGCCAGCACGGCAGCCGGATAGTCCGCGGTCGGGTCGTTGTTGGCGAGCGAGCCGCCGATCGTGCCCTTGTGACGCACGGCGGGATCGCCGATCTGGCCGGCAAGGTTCGCGAGCGCCGGGATCGCCTCGCCGACGATGGCCGAGGTTGCGACCTCGGCATGCCTGGCGGTGGCACCGATCACGAGCGCGCGGCCCTTCATCTCGATCGTGTTGAGCCCATCGATATGGGAGAGGTCGACCAGATGCGGCGGGCTGGCGAGCCGCTGTTTCATGACGGGAATCAGCGTGTGGCCGCCGGCGATCACCTTGGCGTCTTCGTTCTTCACCAGGAGATTGGCAGCCTGCCGAACGGTCCCGGGGCGATGGTATTTGAAATCGTACATCTGAATGTCCTGATCGCAGAGTGCGCGCGCGGTTTACGCGAGATCGGATTTCGCCATCGCCTTGGCGCCGGCGGAGATCGAGGTGACGATGTTCTGGTAGCCGGTGCAGCGGCAGAGATTGCCTTCCAGCTCCTCGCGGATGGTGTGGTCGTCGAGCTCGTTGCCCTTGCGATGGACGATGTCGATCGCGGTCATGATCATGCCCGGCGTGCAGAAGCCGCACTGCAGGCCGTGGTGTTCGCGGAAGGCCTCTTGCATCGGGTGCAGCGGCGCGCCGTCGGCGGCCAGGCCCTCGATCGTCTTGACCTCGTGGCCGTCGGCCATCACGGCGAGCGTGGTGCAGGACTTCACGGCCTTGCCGTCCAGATGCACGACGCAGGCGCCGCACTGCGAGGTGTCGCAGCCGACATGGGTGCCGGTGAGCCGCAGATTCTCGCGCAGGAACTGCACCAGCAGGGTGCGGGGATCGACATTGGCCGTGACAGGATTGCCGTTCACGATGAGGGAGATTTTTGCCATAAGCACTCTCTATCAGCGCCCCGACGGGTCCCGTCGAAGCGGTTCTTATAATTATTCCAACCCATCATATGGGCCATTATGCCCCGGGGCAACATCACCCGGAATGCAAGGCGCCATGACAAAACGCGATATGCCGGAAGGCGCAATGCTTGAGGTATCGGCCTTCAGCCCTGTACCGCCTTGGCGAAGTTCGCGAAAAATTCGTCGGCCAGTTTCTTGGCGGCGCCGTTGATCAGGCGCTGGCCGAGCTGCGCCAACTTGCCGCCGATCTGCGCCTCGACCTCGTAGGACAAAAGCGTGCCGCCGTCCTTCTCCGCAAGCTTGACCACGGCGCCACCCTTCGCGAAGCCGGCCACCCCGCCCTCGCCTTCGCCGGAGATCTTGTAGCCGTTCGGCGGGTCGAGATCGGACAGCGTAACCTTGCCCTTGAAGCGCGCCGACACCGGGCCGACCTTCATTTTCGCCGTCGCACGAAAGCCGCCATCCTCGGTCTTCTCCAACTCCTCGCAGCCGGGGATGCAGGCCTTCAGCACCTCGGCATCGTTGAGCTTGGCCCACACGGCCTCGCGCGGCGCCGCAAGCTGGACTTCGCCGTTCATCGTCATGGCCATTGGGTGCCTCCCGGGATACCGAACTTGGATCGCAACTATAAGGCTGCTCAAGTACCGCAGGGAGGCGGCAAAAGAAAGGGTGGCCTCGGTCACGCGCAATGCATATTCGCAACTGCAAAAAGCTTGCGCCCTCGGTTTGGGATTGGCACAGGCCGGCCATGGTGGTTAGGTCCCGCACAATATGAGCACATCCCTCTCCCCCCTGCTCGCGCCGATGCTGTCGAGCGAGGCCATGCGCGCGGTCTGCGACGACCGGTCGGCCCTCCAGAACATGCTCGATTTCGAGGCAGCCCTGGCCCGAGCCGAGGCGGCCACGGGTGTGATTCCCGCGTCCGCGGTGAGCCCGATCGAAACCGCGTGCAAGGCCGATGCCTTTGATCTGGCCGCGCTGGCGGAGGCCGCCACGCGATCCGGCAATCTCGCGATCCCCCTGGTCAAGACACTGACCGCCAATGTCGGCAGGGCCGACGCCGAGGCCGCCCGCTACGTGCATTGGGGCGCGACCAGCCAGGACGTCATCGACACCGCGACCATGCTCACGCTTCGCGCCGGCATCGATGCGTTGGACGCCGATCTCAGCCGCGCCATCAAGGGCTTTGCCGCACTGGCGCGCAATCATCGCAACACCGCGATGGTGGCGCGAACCTGGCTCCAGCACGCCCTGCCGATGCCGTTCGGCCTGAAGGCCGCCGAATACGCCGCAAGCCTTGCCCGCGCCCGCTGCCGCTTGAGGCGGCTCTCCCGCGAGGGCCTCGCACTGCAATTCGGCGGTGCGGTCGGCACGCTCGCCGCGCTCGGCGACAAGGGGCTCGCGGTCGCCGAGCGATTGGCGCAGGAGCTGAACCTGCCGCTGCCCGAAGCGCCCTGGCACACCCATCGCGACCGCATCGCGGAAGCCGCATCGAGCTTTGCGATTCTCGCCGGCAGCTGCGGCAAGATCGCGCGCGACGTCTCGCTGCTGATGCAGACCGATGTCGGCGAAGCGTTCGAGCCCGCCGGGGAAGGCCGCGGCGGCTCCTCGACCATGCCGCACAAGCGCAACCCGGTGGCCGCCGCAAGTGCGCTCGGCTGCGCAACCATGGCGCCGCAGCTCGCCGCGACGATATTCGCTGCGCAGGTACAGGACCATGAGCGCAGCGCTGGCCCCTGGCACGCGGAATGGCCGACGCTGCCGCAATTGATGCTGGTCACCTCCGGTGCGCTTGCCGCCATCGTCGACATCGCGGAAGGACTGGATGTCGATGCGGCGCGCATGCGCAGCAATCTCGACGCGACCCACGGCCTGATCATGGCGGAAGCGGTCACCTTTGCGCTGGCCGAGGCGATCGGCAAGAGCGATGCGCATCGCCTCGTCGAGGCCGCGAGCAGGCGCGCGGCCGCCGAGAGGAAGCACTTGCGCGAGGTGCTCGCAGCCGATTCGCAGGTCACTGCGCATCTCTCGCCGGAAAAAATTGCGGCGTTGTTCGAGCCGATGGCCTATCAAGGCGCTTCCCAAGCCCTGATCGACCGCCTGCTCGACAGTCTCGAACGCGAATAGCAGTCCAGAGCGCAAATAAACGGAGACGCCCGCATGCCGATGATCGATGCCGACGGTTGCCTGATCAACGTCTCCGTCGAGGGCCGCGACGGCGGCCCGACGCTGATGCTCTCGAACTCACTCGGCTGCACGCTGCAGATGTGGGAGCCGCAGATGAAGGCGCTGACGCAGATATTCCGCGTCATCCGCTACGACCGCCGTGGCCATGGCAAGTCCAACGTTCCGCCCGGCCCCTATTCGATGGAGCGCTTCGGCCGCGACGTGCTCGCGATCCTCGACGACCTCAATATCGAGAAAGTGCACTGGTGCGGCCTGTCGATGGGCGGCATGGTCGGGCAATGGCTCGGCGCGAACGCGCCGGAGCGCTTCGGCAAGCTCATCCTCGCCAACACCTCCTGCTACTATGCCGAGCCGACCAAATGGCTCGAGCGCATCGAGGCCGTGAAGAAGGGCGGCATTGCCGCCGTCGCCGACGCCGTTATTGCCGGCTGGCTCACCCAGGATTTCCGCGAGCGCGCACCCGACATCACCGCCAGGATGAAGTCGATGCTGCTGGCCTCGCCGGTCGAAGGCTATCTCGCCTGCTGCGAGGCGCTGTCGACGCTCGACCAGCGCGCGCTGCTGCCGAAGATCAAGAGCCCGACGCTGGTGATCGCCGGCCGCCACGACATGGCGACGCCGATTTCGGCGGGTGAATTGATCCGCTCAAACATTCCCGGCGCGAGCATGACCATCATCGACGCCGCCCATATTTCCAATGTCGAGCAGCCACACGCGTTCACCGACGCTGTCGTGGGCTTTTTGACGCAACGCTGATTTCATAACGCCGTCATTGCGAACGCAGCGAAGCAATCCAGAATCCCTCCGCGGCCACACTCTGGATTGCTTCGCTACGCTCGCAATGACGGAGAAGAGGATAGAGCATGGACGACCAGAAACGCCGCGATGCCGGCATGAACGTGCGCCGAAAAGTGCTGGGCAATGCCTGGGTCGACAAGTCGATCGCGGGTCGCAATGCATTCAACACCGATTTCCAGGACATGATCACCCGCTACGCCTGGGGCGAGATCTGGACGCGGCCGCATTTCGACGAGCGCACGCGGCGGGTGCTGGTGATCGGCACCATGGTTGCGCTTGGCCAATGGGACGAATTCCGCCTGCATGTGCGCGCCGCCCTCGCCGAGGGCGGCTTCACGCCCGACGACATCAAGGAAATCCTGCTGCAGCAGGCGATCTATTGCGGCGTGCCGGCGACGAACCACGCCGTCAAGGAAGCCTCAGCGATTGTGCAGGAGCTCGGCCTGCTCAAGACCTAGCGGCGGGGTGGCCTCGACGGGCTGCTGAACGATCTTGGGCGCAGCCACGGGCCGTTCGATCACCACCACGATGGCGGCACCGAGCAAGATCAGGAGCTCGGTGGCGTGCAGCCGCAGCGCGGCCATCTCGCCGACCTTCGAAGCCATGATCATACTCGCAAACGAGATCAGGCTACCGATCGCAAGCGCGATGCCAAGGGCTTCGTCACTGCCGCCGTTCTTGCGGATGCGGGGGATGCAGAGCAGCGCAAGGTAGATCGCAAAGAACGCCACCACCGTCAGTCGCCCCAGTGCCAGCAGCCAGGCGGCGCGGACCGTGTCCATCCCCGCCATCTGGAGATGGTCGCTGAGGAAAAGAGCGACTGCGACGCTCGGCCGCTCATAGAGGCCATGGACCGGCGCCACCATGATGTTGAAGGCAACGAGGGTCCAGACCGGGATGAAATAGGCTGCCAGAAGTGCGCCATTGACCGAACCGATCCGCCAGTTTCCGAACATGCCGCTTCCCGCTTCGTTTGGCCCGCGCCTTCGATGGAAGGCCTTGCCGGGAGCTAACTCGCATCAGACTGTGGCGGCAATTTAAACCCTTTGTTTACCTTAACTGCCTCTCGACAGGCATCCCATTGGGCGCTGGTGGAACTGGTTCCGCCCCTTGCATGGGAACCGGAGGCCCAAATGATCTCTGTAAAAGCCTTGATGCGGAGGCGGGGCCGGTTGCAGCCGCCAGTTCCCTCCTGTTACAAAACGAGAATGCTTAAGGGCTGCCGGGGCCCGAGAAGAAACCAGCACTCTCTCTCGAAGAGCTCCCTTTGAGCCGCGTCAGATTTGGGTACGGCAGCCTATGGATTATTTCGCCCAGCAGCTCATCAACGGCCTCGTGCTCGGCTCGATCTACGGGCTGATCGCGATCGGCTACACGATGGTCTACGGCATCGTCGGCATGATCAACTTCGCCCATGGCGATGTCTTTATGATCGGCGGCTTCATCGCGCTAATCACCTTCCTTCTCCTGGTCTCGACCGGCCTGGCTGCGGTCCCGGTGATCCTTTTGATCGTGATCCTGGTCTCGATGGCGGTCACCGCCCTGTATGGCTGGACCATCGAGCGCATCGCCTACCGTCCGCTGCGCCACTCCTTCCGCCTGGCGCCGATGCTGTCGGCGATCGGCATGTCGTTCGTGCTGACCAACTATTCGCAGGTGGCGCAAGGCGCACGGGTGAAGCCAGTGCCGCCAGTGATCACCGGCGGATATACGCTGCACGAGAGCGCCGATGGCTTCGTCATCCAGCTCTCCAACATCCAGATCGTGGTGGTCATCACCACCATCGTGCTGCTGGCGATCTTCACCTGGCTGGTGTCGCGCACACGGCTCGGGCGCGACATGCGCGCCTGCGAGCAGGACCAGACCATGGCGGCGCTGCTCGGCGTCAACGTCGACCGCACCATCTCCATGACCTTCGTGATTGGCGCTGCGCTCGCCGCGGTTGCCGGGCTGATGTACCTGCTCTACTACGGCCTGGTCGATTTCTTCATGGGCTTCGTCGCCGGCATCAAGGCGTTCACGGCGGCCGTGCTCGGCGGCATCGGCTCGCTGCCCGGCGCCATGCTCGGGGGGCTCGCGATCGGGCTGATCGAGACGTTCTGGTCGGCCTATTTCTCGGTCGAGTACAAGGACGTCGCCGCGTTCTCGATCCTGATCGTCGTGCTGATCTTCATGCCGACCGGCCTGCTCGGCCGCCCCGAAGTCGAAAAAGTCTGACGGTCGCGCGCGTGAAAACTCCCTCGAGCAATACGGCCAAAGCTGCATCGGGCATCCCCGCTCTCCTGAAGACCGCCTGCGTCAACGCCCTGATCGCGCTGGTGCTGTTCTCGCTGATGGTCGGCGTCCGCACCGAGGCCGGTTCCGACGGCCAGCTCACCTATTGGACGCGCTTCGGCGAGGTCGCCTCCCTCGTCGCCGCGGTATTCGGCGGCTCGATCGTGCTCGAGCTGCTCAAGCAATGGATCGGTCCGACCGGCGCCGAGAAGCTGGTGCCCCCGGCGCTGCAGAGCGGAATGTCGTTCCTCGGCCGCTATCTCGCACCGGCGCTCCTGATCTTCACGCTCCTGGTGCCCGTGATCTTCTATGACCAGCGCTACATCCTCGATCTCGCCATCCTCGTGCTCACCTATGTGATGCTGGGCTGGGGGTTGAACGTCGTGGTTGGCCTCGCCGGCCTGCTCGATCTCGGCTACGTCGCCTTCTATGCGGTCGGCGCCTATTCCTACGCGCTGCTTGCGACCAATTTCGGCTGGTCATTCTGGATCTGCCTGCCACTGGCGGGCGTCCTCGCCGCCTTCTGGGGCGTGCTGCTCGGGTTTCCCGTGCTGCGCCTGCGCGGCGACTATCTCGCCATCGTGACGCTCGCCTTCGGCGAGATCATCCGCCTCGTCATCATCAACTGGCAGGATCTGACCGGCGGGCCCAACGGCGTCTCCAGCATTCCCCGCCCCTCCTTCTTCGGCATCCCGCTCGACAATAGCGACAACGGGCTCGCCGCCAGGCTCGGCATCGAATATTCGCCGACCCACCGCATCGTCTTCCTGTTCTACCTGATCCTGGCGCTCGCGCTGCTCACCAACTGGGTGACGATCCGGCTGCGCCGCCTGCCCATCGGCCGCGCCTGGGAAGCCCTGCGTGAGGACGAGGTCGCCTGCCGCGCGCTCGGCATCAACACCACGACCACCAAGCTCACGGCATTCGCCACCGGTGCGATGTTCGGCGGCTTTGCCGGCGCGTTCTTCGCGACCCGCCAGGGCTTCATCAGTCCGGAATCCTTCACCTTCCAGGAATCGGCGCTGGTGCTCGCCATCGTCGTGCTTGGCGGCATGGGCTCGCAGCTTGGCGTCGCGCTCGCAGCGCTCGCCATGATCGGCGGTTTCGAGCTGTTCCGCAGCCTTGAGAGCTATCGCATGCTGGTGTTCGGCATGGCCATGGTGCTGATCATGATCTGGCGGCCGCGCGGCCTGATCGGCCATCGCGCGCCGACCGTGTACCTGACCAAGGCCCACGCGATCTCATCCGACCTCGTCAAGGAGGGACACGGATGAGCCGCGACCAGATTCTCGAGGTCGACCGGCTCACCATGCGCTTCGGCGGCATCGTCGCGGTGCAGGAGCTGTCGTTTGCTGCCGAGCGGAACAAGATCACCGCGCTGATCGGACCCAACGGCGCCGGTAAGACGACGGTGTTCAACTGCATCACCGGGTTCTACAAGCCGAGCGACGGCGCCATCCGCCTCAGCCATGACGACGGCAAGGTGATCGCGCTGGAGCGGCTGAACGATTTCCGCATCGCCAAGCAGGCCAAGGTCGCCCGCACCTTCCAGAACATCCGCCTTTTTCCCGGCATGACCGCGCTGGAAAACCTGATGGTGGCGCAGCACAACGCGCTGATGCGCGCCTCCGGCTTCACCTTGCTCGGGCTCATTGGTGCGCCCGTCTACCGCGACGCCGAGAAGCGCGCGATCGATCTCGCCACCGACTGGCTCAAGCGGGTCAATTTGCTCGATCGCGCCGACGATGCCGCCGGTAATTTTGCCTATGGCGACCAGCGACGACTCGAGATCGCACGCGCGATGTGCACCGAGCCCGCGCTCTTGTGCCTGGACGAACCCGCCGCCGGCCTCAATGCGCGCGAGAGTGCCGCCCTGAGCGAGCTGCTGCTGTCGATCCGCAACGAGCTCGGGACCTCGATCCTGCTGATCGAGCACGACATGTCTGTGGTGATGGAGATCTCCGACCACATCGTGGTGATGGACCACGGGGTGAAGATCTCTGAAGGCTCCCCGCGCGAGGTTCGCGACGATCCAAAGGTGATCGCCGCCTATCTTGGCACCGATGAGGAAGAGGCGGCGGCCGTGATGGAGAGCGGGTCGTGACGTCGCCCACTGCCCTGCTCGCGATCCGCAGCCTTCGCGCCGCCTACGGCAAGATCGAGGCGCTGAAGGGCGTCGACCTCGAGATCAATGCCGGCGAGATCGTGGCGCTGATCGGCGCCAACGGTGCCGGCAAGTCGACGCTGATGATGACGATCTTCGGCAAGCCCCGCGCCCGCGCCGGCCAGATCCTGTACGAAGGCCGCGACATCACCGAAGTGCCCACCCACGAGATCGCGCATTTGCGCATCGCGCAATCGCCGGAAGGCCGCCGCATCTTCCCGCGCATGAGCGTGGCGGAAAATCTCCAGATGGGGGCGGACGCCACCGAATGCACCGACGCCGAACGCGAGGCGACGCTACAACGCGTGTTCACGCTGTTTCCGCGGCTGAAGGAACGCTACGCCCAGCGTGGCGGAACCCTGTCCGGCGGCGAGCAGCAGATGCTGGCCATCGGCCGCGCACTGATGAGCCGTCCTCGCCTGCTCCTGCTCGACGAGCCCTCGCTCGGTCTGGCGCCGCTGATCGCGCGCCAGATTTTCGATGCGATCCGCACCCTGAACCGCCAGGACGGCCTGACCGTGCTGATCGTCGAGCAGAACGCCAACCATGCGCTCAAGCTCGCCCATCGCGGCTATGTCATGGTCAATGGCCTGATCACGCTGGCCGGGACCGGCGCCGAGTTGTTGCAGCGCCCCGAGATTCGCGCCGCCTACCTGGAAGGCGGCCGGCACGGCTGAGACCCCAACGGCGAACCCATGCTGCCGAATGTGGCGAGATATCTCTGCCGATGCCCGTATTTTGCCGGTGACTTCTCCTCGAATTCATTCAAGAATGGCGCCGGTTTGAACCGGGCCTGCCCGGTAACTTCCACAGGCGACCACCCTCGAGGTATCTCATGAAATCACTGAAGCTCATCGGTCTGGCATTCGGCGCATCGATTGCGCTGTCGAGCGCGGCATTCGCGCAGGATGTCACCGTCGCAGTCGCAGGTCCGATGACCGGCGGCGAGTCCGCCTTCGGCCGCCAGATGAAGAACGGCGCCGAGATGGCCGTAGCCGACATCAACGCCGCCGGCGGCCTCAACGGCAAGAAGCTCGCGCTGTCCGTCGAGGACGACGCTTGCGATCCCAAGCAGGCGCGCTCGATCGCCGAGAAAATCGCCGGCGCGAAGATTCCCTTCGTGGCCGGGCATTATTGCTCGTCGTCGTCGATCCCGGCTTCGGAAGCCTATGCCGACGGCAACGTGCTGCAGATTACCCCCGCCTCCACCAATCCGAAGTTCACCGACAGCGGACTGTGGAACGTGGCGCGCGTCTGCGGCCGTGACGACCAGCAGGGCCTGGTCGCCGCCCAGTACATCGCCAAGAACTACAAGGGCAAGAACATCGCCATCCTCAACGACAAGACCACCTACGGCAAGGGTCTTGCGGACGAGACCAAGAAGGCGCTCAACAAGGCCGGCGTCACCGAGAAGATGTACGAGTCCTACAACAAGGGCGACAAGGACTTCAACGCGATCGTCTCGCGGCTGAAGCGCGACAACATCGATCTAGTCTATGTCGGGGGCTACCATCAGGAGAGCGGCCTGATCCTGCGCCAGATGCGCGACCAGGGCCTCAAGACCGTGCTGATGGCCGGCGACGCGCTCGCCGACAAGGAATACGCCTCGATCACCGGCCCGGCCGGCGAAGGCACGCTGTTCACCTTCGGCCCCGATCCGCGCAACAAGCCGACCGCGAAGAAGATCGTCGAGGCCTTCAAGGCCAAGAACATCGACCCCGAGGGCTACACGCTCTACACCTACGCGGCGATGCAGGTCTGGTCGCAGGCGGCCAAGAAGGCCGGCACCACCGATGCCAAGAAGGTCATGGCGGCCATCAAGGCCGGCAAGTGGGACACCGTGATCGGGCCGATCGAGTATGACGCCAAGGGCGACATCAAGCAGCTCGACTACGTCGTCTACAAATGGGACGCCAAGGGCGGCTACGCCGCGATCAGCGGCAACGGCACCTAAGCACAGTTGCCGGGGGCCTGAAGGCCTCATCCAATCATCGTCGCGCCCCGGCTTGCCCCGGGGCGTTTCTTCCCGCGTCAGGGTCAGACGGCTGCAGGCAGCGCGCCGTCCGCCGCGGCTTGGGCCTTCCGTAGGGCTTGAAGAAGATCGTTCGGCCGAAACGGCTTTTGCAGGCAGACCACGTTGGCGAGGTGGGGCGATTGTTCCATGAAGTCCAGCGCCGTCATCCCCGACACGGCAACGACCGGGAGGCTCGGTGCAAGCTCGCGCAGGGTCGTGATGACCTCGACGCCGCTGGTATCGCCGAGGAAAATGTCCACGATTGCCGCGTCGAAGCAGGCCTCGGTGAAGGCTTTCACCCCGGCTGCGCCGCTATCGGCCTCAACGACGTCGTAACGGTTGACGCGCAGCACAATCGCGACCATCGCCCGGACGTCCTTCTGGTCGTCGATGATGAGAACGCGGGGCATAGGGAACAACTCCCGGATCCTGAATTCAAAATGCCTGATTCAAACCTGGAACCCGTAGCAGCGGGAGAGCATTATGGCACCGTCCAGTAAAGCGCATCTTACCCGATCCCCCGTGCGCGTTCCCTATAAAATTAAGTAAGCTGTAACCTTCGGTTGAGTCGCGACCGGTTTTGTCATGATGCGTGCCCAGAACCCGCTACCATGGACGGAAATTGATTGGGCCAAATGAGATTGGCAAAGATGCTCAAGACGGATCTGCGAGAGCTTCACGTGTCCGCGCCGACCGATCGGAGCACATTCCTTTCGACGCTGCCGGCCACCTCGAAAGACCGCACCGCAGCATTGGCGATCGTCGGCGTCTCGTCGATCCTGTTCGCAGTGGCCGTGCCCTTCGCAGGTCTCCCGCTGCTCCCCGTGCCGGCCTTTGTCGCGAGCTATCAATCCGCCCTTGTGGTCGCGGACATCGTCACCGCGGTCCTGCTGTTGTCGCAGTTTGCGGTGCTCAGGACCAGCGCGCTGCTCGTGCTCGCGACGGGCTATCTGTTCACCGCCGCCGCGGCCGTAGTCCATGCCCTCACCTTCCCCGGACTTTTCTCGCCGACCGGGCTGCTGGGGGCCAACCAGCAGACCACGGTCTGGCTCTACATGATCTGGCACGGCGGCTTTCCGCTCTGCGTGCTGGCCTACGCCTGGCTGAAGGAGGCCGACGGCGGCGCCCGGATCGCCGGCTCGGCAAGCAAGGCGATCTACGCCAGCGTGGTCGGCGTCGTCGCGGTCATGATCGTCTTGACCTGGATCGTCACTGCCCAGCACGACCTGCTTCCGGTCCTGCTGCGCGATGGGCGTTACACGCAGATCATGATCGGGGTGGTGTCCTTTGTCTGGTCGTTGAGCTTCGCGGCGCTGGTCTCGCTGTGGTTCCGCCGTCCACATTCGGTCATCGATGTCTGGCTCATGGTTGTGATGTGCGCGTGGCTGTTCGACATCGCGCTGTCGGCGATCGTCAACGTCGCGCGCTTCGATCTCGGCTTCTACGCCGGTCGTGTCTACGGCCTCTGCGCGGCGACCTTCGTGCTTGCGGTGCTCCTGATCGAAAATGTCCGCCTCCAAGCGCATACGCTGGGCCTCGTCGGCAGGCTGCGCCAGCAGTCGGCATTGGATCGCGACTATTATGGCAAGCGCCTTGCCCTGTACGGCGCCGTTGTCGAATCCGCCAATGACGCCATCATCACGAAGACGCTCGACGGTGTCATCACGGGCTGGAACAAGGCCGCCGAACAGCTGTTCGGCTATGCCGCCGCTGAGGCCGTCGGCCAGCCGATCGACATCATCGTGCCTGAGGATCGCAAGGCCGAGGTCAGGGGTATCCTGAACCGGGTCGGCGGCAACGAAACGATCGCCCAGCACGAGACGGTCCGGATCCGAAAGGACGGCCGGCGGGTCGACGTCGTCCTCAATGTTTCTCCGCTGAAATCAGCCAACGGACAGATCATCGGCGCTTCCAAGATCGCCCACGACATCACGGAAGAGAAGCAGGCACGAGAAAAACTGCGCCGCGAGGTCGAGGAGCGGCAACGGATCTTCGAGACTTCGCAGGACCTGATCCTGGTCACCGACGGTTTCGGCAATTTCATCCAGGTCAGCCCCAGCGTGAAGACCATTCTGGGCTTGAGTCCGGACGACATGATCGGGCACAGCGCCACCGAGTTCATTCATCCCGATGACCTCCAGAAGACGCGCGACGAGATGCGCGCGGCGCGGCGTGGCGCGGTCAAGCGCAGCTTCGAGGCGCGCTACTACCACTACGACGGTCACGAGGTCACGCTGAACTGGATGGGCACCTGGTCCGAGCCGGTCAAGCGCCATTTCTTCATCGGCCGCGACCTCACCGAGAAGCAGGCCGCCGAGGCGCAGTTCAGGCACGTCCAGAAGATGGATTCCATCGGTCAATTGACCGGCGGTGTCGCGCACGACTTCAACAATGTGCTGACTGTCATCACCGGCACGATCGGAATTCTGGCGGACGCGGTCGCTGACCGTCCTGAACTCGCCGCCATTACCAAGCTGATCGACGACGCCGCCGAGCGCGGCGCGCAACTAACCAAGCATCTGCTCGCCTTCGCCCGCAAGCAGCCGCTCCAGCCGCGCGAAATCGACGTCAACGCATTGACGCTCGAGGCCGCAAAGCTCCTGCATCCTACGCTCGGCGAGCAGATCACCATCATGCCGCAGCTCACCGAGGATGCGTGGCCGGCGCTGATCGACCCGGGCCAGCTTTCCACCGCGATCCTCAATCTCGCGCTGAACGCGCGCGATGCCATGCCCGACGGCGGCACGCTGGTGCTGGAGACGCGCAACATCTTCCTCGACGACGGTTATGCCAGCATGAATCCCGACGTGGTGGCTGGCAATTACGTCATGATCGCCGTCAGCGACACCGGCTCCGGAATCCCGCCGGAGTTGATCGACCGGGTTTTCGATCCCTTCTTCACCACCAAGGAGGTCGGCAAGGGCACCGGCCTCGGGCTCAGCATGGTGTTCGGCTTCGTCAAGCAGTCCGGCGGACACATCAAGATCTACAGCGAGGAAGGCCACGGCACGAGCGTGAAGATCTACCTGCCGCGTTCGAGCGGCGTGCAGGAGACCGAATTCGAGGCGCTCCAGAACGCACCCGTCACCGGCGGCCACGAAAAAATCCTGATCGTCGAGGACGACGCGCTGGTGCGCCAATATGTCGTGACCCAGATCAAGAGCCTCGGCTATGCAGCCCTCGAAGCCGGCAACGCGGCCGAGGCCCTCATTATCATCGACGCCGACAAGGACATCGACCTGCTGTTCACGGACGTCATCATGCCGGGCAGTATGAATGGCCGCCAGCTCGCCGACGAGGCGGCTCGCCGCCGCCCCGACCTGAAGACGCTGTTCACCTCGGGCTACACCGAGAACGCCATCGTCCATCACGGGCGGCTCGATTCCGGCGTGCTGCTGCTGGCGAAGCCCTACCGCAAGTCCGAGCTCGCCAAGATGCTGAGGACCGCGCTGGCGAGTTGAGCATCGCAGCGGCTAGTCGCCCAACACGGCTCTGTGGCCCGAGTGGTATTTCAGAACCAAGAAGACTGCGCCGGCCGTCAGGGAGGCGGCGTTTGTCACGAACTTGATCCGCGTCAGTTGACAGGCGATCCAAGCCTCACCCGGAGCGATCTGGGCCTGGACGAAAAGCCGGGCGAGCATCACGTCTTCTGCCACGTCGGAAAGGCCGTACAGCACGGCACTTGTGGTAAGCGCAATGAGCAGATGGCGCGCCGCCCCCGAGGGCTCCAGCAGTCCGAGAACCCAGAGCCAAAGCGCCGCTGAGAAAATCGCCAGCGCAATCGCAAATACTATGTCGTTCCAGTAGAGGACCGGTCGAACATAGATCTCGAGCTGCGTGCGCCCATCCGCCGCGGCGGGCGACCGCAGCCGTTCGGTGATCTCTTGCAGATTGCCCGCCTTGTAGCCTTGAAGCATGCGCTCGGGGACCTGAAGCTTTCCAAGCGCGCGGTTGATGCCAGCCCGATATGGTTCGTTTCGACTGAAGACCGCGCACGCAATGATCAGCCCGGCCAGACTCATCACAAGCCACAGATGCCACATCGGCTTACCCCTGTCGCAATCGTCAGCGACCGCAAACCTTATTGACTGAGCACCGTGGAATCTTGAAGCCCGGGCGAATGATGTCCAGTCCGGTGGGTTGCGCTTCCTCGATTACCGTCAGGCCAGGGTCGGCCGCCGTTGCGTCGATACTCGGGCCGACGCAGGCATCACTAAAGAGCTTCTCGTTCAGCCCTTTTGCGCCCTTGAAGTTCGCCCGGCTCAGATCGGCCCGACAAAAATTCGCCCCCGTCAGATCCGCCTCCCGAAAATCCGCGCCAGCGACAATCGCGCCTTCGAAATTGACGTTGTTCAGATGTGCGGTGCGAAAATCCGTCGTCCAGCATCGATAGCGCTGCCACTCCGTCGGGCCGCCGTCTTTTTCCTCAAGATAAAGCTTATTCCCAATCGTCATCGTCGGGAATCCCGGCGTCTGAAAGTCTTCCAAATGTACACCGCGCATGTCGGCTCCCCTCATGTCGGCACCGTAAAACGAACTGCGGTGAAACTGGGATTGCGACAGCTGGGCGCAGGAGAAATCACGCCTGGACAGGTCCAGATTGTCGAGCGCCATGTGTTCGAGCGCCAGCGCGTTTCGGCGGACAGTAACCTGCCGAAGATCGCATTTATCAGTCGAATAATTCAACCGGCGAGCGGCGAATTCGGGGTCGCCGAGTGCCTGCATCGCGACTCTCAATGGCGACGGAGCTTCATTCCTCTTGTACTCGATTCGCTTCCCATCACCTTGCGAGTCCGGAAACTTTCCAGTCACGTCCCGGCATTCGCCTGATTCCGTCATCACATTCTTGGAATTCCCATCCGCAATGAACGCCGTCAGCACTTCGCTGGCAAGACGATGATATTGGATGGGACCATGTGAGCCCAGCAACTGTAGGCTCGTCAGACCCGCGATCTGCGTCGACGTCGACGCTTCCTTGCTGATCGTCTTGATGGCCTCAGTGTACTGCGTCAGCTGCGACTGCTCGTTCTTGAGTTCGAAATCCGCTGACCATTGCCGAGTCGTGAGCCCGAACTGCACCATCGTTGCGAGAAACGTGCCGCCCAGCCCCACCGCAGTCAGGAGTTGGTAGCTGGTCTGGCGTAGCCGATCCTGAACCTCCAGCCGCTTCAGCTCAGCCTCAGTGAAATGCGGCGGGACCTGATTGCGAGGGACCGCCCACCAGAACCAGAAAAAGACGGCAAGTCCAACAAAAACAGCAAACGCAGCCAGACTGAATAGAATAGTCATGAAGCCCTCGAATTTCAGCTGAGCTTATAATTAAGTGTTTCCAATCGAGTTCTGGCGTCGGCCGCGAAGGCTAGAGCTTCTTGGGGAGCGAGGCGCTTCCCGTCCCAGCCGACGATTCCGATACAGGAACCGGGGCCGTCGTGCTCGATCAGAGGCAGCGCAGCGATCAGGTTTCTTGGCACGTAAGGCCGGTACGAGCGCTGGAAACTGACTCGCTGGCCGAGCCGCAACAGGGCACTGAGATGGATCATCTCCCGGACGGGGTTATTGTGCCGGTCGTAGCAAACGTCTGTCTCCCACCGCCAACGCCGCGCGTTGCCGTATTGATTGCCTATGGTCCGATAAGAGAACGGTCGGGCCGAAAAAATGCTGCGCCTCGCCTCGTGATGAGGCGCCAGATATCCATTCTCAATCGCAGCCGTGGAGACATCCACGGGGAAGTCATCGTAATGCGCCAACAGGCGCTTCTTCATCCAGTCGAGCGTAATGTCGTCGAGCGCAGGCTGCGGCAACTTGTTTCGGTTACGCTCGTCGATATACCCTCCGCCGATGTCCGAGTGTGCCCCTACGAACCACACTTGCTCGGTGTTGTCCGCGCTGATCGTCTCGAATTTAGGCTGACGCCAGAGCGTCGCTTCGAATGCCTCGCGATGCTCATCTATCGCCAGCGCCTGCACGTTGACGTCGCACCACGGCGAAAGCCCGACGTCGTGAAACTCGAACAGATCTCTGTTTTCCCGCTTGAACCACGAGATCGGAACCCCCAAGGCTCCCACAGTGTCGAACACGCCTTGAAATTTAAGCGCAACGTCGCTCATCGGGTAAGCGTAGCGTCGGATCTCGGACCCTTCGGTCGGAAGACGGTCGAACGGGCTCTTGCGATAGTAATACCAGCCACGCGATTCGTTGACCTCCGAACAATTGGACGAACGCAACAGTCCGACGGTGCCGATGTATCCAACCAAAGAACGCGCAGTGTAGGAGCCGCGCGAAAACCCAAAGATAAAGATCTCGTCTCCCGGCTCATAGTTGCGCGATAGGAAGGAGTAGGCCCTGCGAACATTGCGGCTCAAGCCTGCCCCGAAAGCACCGCCCCGGATATTGTCAAGAAAGCCGCCGGTCCCGACGCCACGCTCGTAAAAGACGATGTAGGGCGTCTTCTTTCCGTCCTTCGTGTATGTACGATAACTGACAGACGTCCGAGTCGAAGATGCGGCCGACGTGGCAATCGCGGGCTTAACAGGGTCGGGGCGAGACAGGCTGCTATGTCTTCGCGCAGCCTGACGATGTTGGTGTCGGTCATGCCGACGTCGGCATCGTTCCACGTGCCGTCAAGCAGCAGGACAATACGCTTCAAAGTCATTATCCTTTAAAAAACATCTGGAGATTGTATGAGCATTTTGCTTTCGTCAAGGAGCCACCCGTCGAGGGCGTTGACGCCAACGCGGCGGACGGGATAACTCGGCGGAGCGTTCATTAAGGATCATCCAGAGATACCGATGCTCAGATCGTGAAAAATCTCTTGACCGACATCGCCGGCGTCCGCGTCGGCCATGCCGAGGATGCGAAAGTCGCCACTGGCACGACCGCGATCATCTTCGACACCCCCGCGGTCGCGGCCATCGATGTTCGCGGCGGCGGCCCCGGCACGCGCGAAGACGCGCTGCTCGACCTCGCCAGCACCGTCGATCGCGTTGACGCGATTGCGCTGTCCGGCGGCTCCGCCTTTGGAATCGACGCCGGCGGCGGCATCCAGGCCTGGCTCGCCGAACAAGGCCGCGGCTTGCGGATTCGCGAGGCGGTGATTCCGATCGTCCCCGGCGCGATCGTTTTCGACCTCCTCAACGGTGGCGACAAGGCCTGGGGACGCTTCGCGCCCTATCGCGATCTCGGCTACGCCGCAGCGTTGGCCGCCAGCGACGATTTCGCACTGGGCAGTGTCGGCGCCGGCCTCGGTGCTACCACCGCGACCTTCAAGGGGGGACTGGGGTCGGCCTCCGCGGTCCTGGCCAATGGTATCAAGGTCGCCGCGATCATGGTCGTCAACGCGGTCGGCAGCACAACCGTTGGCGAAGGGCCTTGGTTCTGGGCTGCGCCGTTCGAGGAGAACGGCGAGTTCGGCGGGCGCGGCCTGCCGTCCGCGTTCACGCCGGACATGCTGGCGATGCGCATCAAGGGCGGCCCCGCCGCGAGCGCGCGTGAGAACACCACGATCGGCCTCGTCGTCACCGACGCGATGCTGACCAAGGCCCAGGCCAAGCGGCTTGCGATGATCGCGCATACCGGGTTTGCCCGTGCGATCTATCCGGTGCATGCGCCGACCGACGGCGACGTGCTGTTCGCTGCCGCAACGGGCGAGAAGCCGATCGAGCCGCTGGTCGGCCTTACCGAGCTTGGAACAGTCGCCGCCAACGTGGTCGCACGCGCGATCGCTCGCGGCGTCTACAATGCAACGGCCCTGCCGTTTGCCGGCGCAATTCCGGCGTGGAAGGATCGGTTCGGCTAGAAACGAAACGGCGGACAGCGCGTTACCCTGGCGGAGCAAGGTGCACCGCCATGCCGTCTTCCGTGATCCGGTTTTTCCGCTATGCGCCCGAGACGCGCGAACTGAAGGTGACTTTCGTCAGCGGACGGCTCTATGTCTACGAGGACGTCCCGCCCGAGGTCGCCGCCGCATTCAAGGCCGCGCGCTCAAAGGGCACGTTCTTCAACCACGAGATCCGCGATCGGTATGTCTACCGTGACATCACTCACGAATATGCAAGCTAGCCGTGAGCAAGGTTACACGCTCATCGACGTCGATGAACCGACGGTCGCTGAGGCGCCTTGTCCCTGCCCGCCTTGCCGCTGCATCAACTGCGCGAACAGATCGTACGCCGAATTACGGGAGCTGGAGGCGCCCGGGACCGTCGTCGACATCTTGAAGCCGTCGGCATAGGTGACGGTGGTGGTGGTCGAACCGTCGGCACCGGTCGTCGAAGTCGAGGTCGAGCCGCCCTTGGCCTGGGAGGAGGAATCCGAACCGCCGCCGGAGGCATCGCCCGCACCTTGCGCGTGATGGTGGCCGACATGGCCGCTCTTCAGCGCCTTCGACATCTCATCGAGGCTGACGCTGCCGTCGGAATTCGAATCCAGCTTCGAGAGGACGTTGTCCGCCTGCGCGAGGTTGGTGCCGCCGGCGCCGAGCGCATTCTCGAATTCCGACTTGGTGATCTTGCCGTCGCCGTCGCCATCGATCTGCGAGAACAGATCCTTCAGAGCGGCGTCGCGGCGCGTCGAGGACGAGGATGTCGAACTCGACGAGGTCGAGCTTGCGGCGCTGCTGGTGCTGCCCGAGGATTGGCTCTGCGCGGCGAACAGCGCGTTCATCGTCTCCGGCGAGATCTGCGGGGTTTTGCCCGCATTGACCGACGAGGTCGCGCCGGTCGTCCTGTTGCTGCCGTTGTCGATCGCGAACGGATTCGTCGCCGGCTTTTGCGAGGACCCCGTCTTCTGCGTCGACGAGGATGATTTCGAATTCGTCAGCGACTGGATCGCGTCGAGCGCGCTCGATACGGCCCCAAGAGCGAACAACATTGCACAACTCCAACCGGTGCGGCATGCCGCGGCCAATGTTCTGTTCAGGTGAGGTCAGCAAGCGCCGTGCCAGCGCAAAAAGCTCAATGAAATCCGCTTTCACCGCACTTTGCACGGCCCGGGAACACCGGCAATTCATGCCGGTCGCGGCAGAAATTTCCGCCCACAGGAAGCACGCCGCCCCTGCATTGCCCGGCTGAGAGGCCCATGTTAGGCGAGTCCATCTTTCACGGCCGCCACGGGAAACCGCCATGACCCAAGCCTTCGCTCCCCGCCCCCTGGCAATCGCGCCCTCGATCCTGGCCTCGGATTTCTCCAGGCTCGGCGAGGAGGTGCGCGCCGTGGACGCCGCGGGAGCCGACTGGATCCATCTCGACGTCATGGACGGGCACTTCGTTCCCAACATCTCGTATGGTCCCGACGTCATCAAGGCGATGCGCCCGCACACCAAGAAGATCTTCGACGCGCATCTGATGATCTCGCCCTGCGATCCCTATCTGGAGGCCTTCGCGAAAGCCGGCTGCGACCACATCACCGTGCATGCCGAGGCCGGTCCCCATCTGCACCGCTCGCTTCAGGCGATCCGCGCACTCGGCAAGAAGGCCGGCGTTTCGCTCAATCCGGGCACGCCGATCAGCGCCCTCGAATACGTCCTGGACCTGGTCGACCTCGTGCTGGTGATGTCGGTCAATCCCGGCTTCGGCGGCCAGGCCTTCATCCCCTCCGCGATCGGCAAGATCCGCGACATCCGCGCCATGACAGCGGGCCGCCCGATCGACATCGAGGTCGATGGCGGCGTCGGCGCCGACGTCGCAGGTCCCCTGGCTGCGGCCGGGGCCAACGCCTTCGTCGCCGGCACGTCCGTGTTCAGGGGCGGCACGCAGGACGCCTACAAGACCAACATCGCCGCGATCCGCAACGCCGCCGCGGGTGCACGTGGCGAGGCGATCTGAGGGCTCGCACAGCTCCGCAGACGTGCGGCTTCTACGGGTGTTGCGGCGCGCAATGCCTAAATTTGCAACCTTGATCCGTACTCCTCCGGGCTTCCCTGATTCGCGCAAATCACCGCTAGTGATTCTTGCCTGTTTCGCGGGAGCACATCATGACGACGACCCTGGTTTGGACTGGCGTGGCGTTGTGGCTTGGTTTTTGTGCGTTTGTTGTGTTTGGTCCATCGGCCGGACCGGTGAAGGTCTCGCTACACTCGGCCCGCATCGCCCGTCGCGACTGGTATCGGGCCTGACCCCATGCAGATCGCGCTTGTGAAACGTCAGCCGAAGCGCCGGTGCCGCATCCCGCGGCGCCCGCACCCTGACCTCGATTTTTTCTTCGGTCGGCTCGAACGCACCGAAGGCGAGATGCGCGACGACACCGGGCCCGAGATGGACCTGGATCACCCGCTCCGGTCACCGCGCCGGCATTGAATTCTTTTCTGGACCAAGCTCATGAAGCCGCATTGCCCGAACTGCCTGAAGGAAATGACCAAGGCGTCCGCGTCGCGTAACCTGTTCAACTGTGAGCCCTGCCGCGAGATCATCCAGTTCTTCGGCGGCAGCGCGGATCACGGCGAGCCCGGCCCGCAATTCTCCTGGCCGATCCGCCGCAAGCGCTCCGTCCACACCGCTCACGCGGCCTGAACCTCCAGGATCCAGAGCGCGGCCCTATCCGGCCTCCTCGCCCGCATCCGCAGCCATTCGCGGCGGCCGTACCACGGTGACGGTGCAGGCCGCTTCCGAGGCCACCTTGGCCGAGACGCTGCCGAGCAGCGTGCGCCTGAACGAGCCCTGCCGCGCGCCGATGATGACGTGGTCGACGTGGTTGACCTCGCAAAATTCCAGAATGGCCGCCGCGGGGTCGACGGCTTCCAGCACGTGAGCCGACAGCCGGCTTTCATCGAGCTTGAGCGGCGTGGCCCAGTGTCTGAGCGCCACCAACCGATCGATATGCTTGTTGGAGCCCTGCTCATCCAGCGTCCTGTCAATCGCGATGCGGTTGAGCTTCAGCACGTTGAGGCAGGCGAGCCGCGCCGAGGGCAGCGTGGCGAGAATGCGTTCCGTCGTCATGCGCAAGGCCTCGTTCAACTCCGGCTCGCCTTCCGCCGTATCGAGCGCGACCGCGAGGATCGGGCTTGATGCGATCTGGGCTGCGACATCCGATTTCGCGCGCGGCTGCATGACGCCCGGGTTGAAGCGGCGCCGCCAGGCGACTCTGAGCGGATCGCGCTTCAGCCGCTCAGAGCGTGTGGTGAGCCTGACCTGGTCCGGGTGGGTGAGATCGAAGGCGAGCTGGGACGCGGTCGGATAGCGCCGCACCGGCTCGATCTCGAGGCATCGCAGCACCACCTCCTGGAGCCAGGGCGGATAGTCGGCGCGAAGCGAGCGCGGCGGGTGCGGATCGCGCCATAGCCGGCGCCGCATCGCACGCAGCGTCTCGCCCTCGCCGAACGGCCGTTCGCCGGTCGTGAAGAAATAGAGCAGCACGCCCAGCGAGAACAGATCGCTGCGCGGATCGTCGCGCACCCCTGACAACCGTTCCGGCGCCATATAGGGCGCGGTGCCGTAAGGCAGGCGGAACTCCTCCTGCAACAGGTCCGGCAGATGGTTGTGATGCGACAGGCCATAGTCGATCAGCACCGCCTCGCCGCTCTCGCGGAACATGATGCTGCTCGGCTTGATGTCGTGATGGATCACGTTCTGCCGGTGCAAATCCGCGAGCCCCGTCGCGATCCTGGCGACGAGCTGCCGCGCCTCGTCATACGGCAACGGCAGGTCGGGCAACCGCTTGTAGAGCGTGGTCCCGGAGATGCGCTCGATGACGACATAGGCCTGGTGGGCGAAATCGCCGGTGCCGAAACATGAGGGCACGTGCGGCCCGGCCAGCCGCGGCAGGATCATCATCTCCATCTCGAAGGAGACGATCGCCGCGGGGTCCTCGCCCTCCGACACTCGCGGAATCTTCATCAGCAGCGGCAGGTCGATGCCGGGATGGGTGACCGTCCAAAGCGTCGCCATGCCGCCGGCATGGACGCATTCGCCGATCGTGTAGCCGTCGATCTCTGCACCTGATTTGACGAGGGGTTTCGGCATCGGCCTCTAGCGCCCCTGCGACAGCCGGTCGGCGAGCCAATGCGGCAGGCCGTTCTCGCGGATCCGGTTCGCGGCCGTCTCGACATCGTAGGGCGCGCGGCAATAGGTGATCAGGCATGAGACGGTGTCGAACAGCACGAAAGCCGCGGATGGATCGTTATCGCGGGGCTGGCCGACCGAGCCGAGCACCGCAAGCCATTGCCGCCCGCGCAACAGCGGTACGGAGACATCGGTCTTGGGCACGAGTCCCGACATCTTCGCCGTCACCGACATTGAATAGATCGCCGGGCGGTGGATGTGGCCGCAGAAGGTGACATGAGCCGGCGTCGCGATCAGGCTTTTGGCAGCGTCCGCCGTCGATCGGACATAGTGCCAGCTCCGGGGGCTGGAGGCTTCCGAATGCACGAACAGGCGATCGCCGTCCTCCACCAGCATCGGCAATTCCGCCAGGAACCGCCGCTGCGCGGTGTCGAGCCGGCCGCGGGTCCATTCGATCGCGATTTGCGCCTCGGCATTCATGGTCTCGGCGGAGGAATTCACCGCCTGGTCATGATTGCCGCGCACGGCGACGGCGCCTTGGGCAACGAGCTCCATCGCGGTATCCACCACCCATTCCGGATCGGCGCCATAGCCGACGAAGTCGCCAAGCAGGATGAAGCGCTCGGCGCCACGTGCCCGCGCGACTTTCAGGCACGCCTCGAACGCCTGCCGGTTGCCGTGGATATCCGAGAAGACAGCGAGAAGCACGCACCCTCCACCCCTCGAACCTTATTGGGAGCCGATAAGGCCAAATTGAGGGAGGTCAAGAACATGCGCCAGCGGCGCGCGGTTTGCCAGCGCTGCCCTGTCGCGATGGTGAAGAGCCTATTGCTCGTCCTTCGGCGGCATCCGGGGCGGCGGAATCGGAGTGAACACGGCGCCCTGCGCGCCGGCCGGTGGGGCCAGGAATTCGCCGGTCGAGGAATCGCCTCCGCTCGTCTCCAGGATCGTCTTGGGCGTCACATATTCCCTGACCATGTCGATGAGGCTGCCATCGCCGCCGCCGAAATCAGCGGCCCGGCCGCCTTGCGGATGTCCCAGCGCGATCTCGTTCTCCGCCGCATGGGTCTTGTCGGCCAGCCTGTCATTGTAGGGCACACGAAAGGCGCGCGGTATGCCGCTCGGGCGATTGTCCTCGTCGAGCTGCTCGACCCAGAGATAGATCGAGCCGGGATCGCCTTCCAGCGAATGCGGCTCGACGATGCGGGCCTTCAGCAGCTTGAAGGAGGCCGGCAGCCGGTCGGCGCTGGCCCAGCCGAGCAGCCCGCGCATTTCCGTGAAGCTGACGACATAGAAGGCGCTGGTCACGACCACCGCAACGGCCTTGATCGACCAGTGCAGCCGCGCATAGACCAACACGACCAGCAGCAGCGCGCCGATGACGGCGTAAGCTATCGATAGTGTGAGGATGACCGTCTGCAGGCTAGTCACGGCGCACCCTCACAGCATTCCTGCTCACGCCGGTGTTCGGGTCGAGATCGGCGCCGTTGCGCCAGCCGCTGCGGAACGTCTCCAGCAGCGATTTCGGCCGCTGGTCTACATTGACGACCTTGCCTTCGGCGTCGAGCCGGAACCGCACCGCGGTCTTCTCGTCGCCGGTGTGATCGACCGTGAACTTGTTGTCGAAGATCACCTGCGCCGTCGGATTGAGTTTTTGCACCTTCACATTGGCCGTCACAGGCTCGCCGGTCGTAGCCACGAAATGTGAGACATTGACGGTATATTCGCCGGGAACGATGCCGCGCACCGTGACGATCTCCTCGCGGATCGGCGAGGCAATTTTCTTGCCGTTGACCACGATGAAGTCGTTGGCTCCGCCGCGGTCGTCGCGGTCGAGCGTGAGGAAACCGGCCTCGCGGTGACGATACCAGGCGATGTTGCCCACGGGATCCTGCACGAACAGGTCGAGATCGTCGGGATGGCTATCGGGCCAGTCCAGCGTGATCATGAACTCGGCCTTGGAATCGATCTTGCCGTCCTTGGCGTCCGGCGAGACCGCGAGCAGCGCGAGGAAGAACAGGAAAGCGATCACCTGGAGCGCCTTGAACAGCATCACGCCCAGGGGATCGAACGGCTCCTCGCGCGGATAGAGACCGAAATCATCCATCATGGCGCGATTCCAGAACCCTTGCGCTCCAGCACCGGCGTCACATAGGTCTCGGTCAGCACCACCGCATCCGAGAACACCTTCTGGGTCGCGGCATCCAGCATGTAATACTGGATGCGGACCAGGATCGAACCGACCAGGCCCGCCAGAGTCGTGTACATCGCGACCGCCATGCCGTCGCTCATCAGCCCCATCGAGGATCGCATCGCGACCTTGTCGGCGGCATCCAGCCCCGCGATCGGCGCCAGCATGATGATGAAGCCGACGATGGTGCCGAGCAGGCCGAGCTTCATCAGCGTGTCCGAGACGAAGGCGCCGAAGCCGTTGGAACCGCGCAGGCGGTCGGCGAGCGTTCGCAGCAACAGCGTCTGGTCGACAGGGCGGTAGTCCTGCGCCGCGGCCTTGGTCACGAGGCTCTCGATGTGGTCCCGCACCAGCCCGCGTGGCAGCTCGGCTGCGCCGGCGTCGAGCGCCCTGCCGCCCTCGGGCGCCGCAAGCACCGCGCGGCAGCGCCGGGCCGCCGCGCCCTCGCGGGCAATGGCCCGCGTGCGCAGGAAGCAATGACCGCAGGTGAGGACATAGAGCAGCGCGATCAGGCTGGAAATGTAGGTCCGGTCGGAGGTCAGCATCAGACGGATCAGGCCGAACCGCCACAGCAGCACGACCGCGAAGATCGAAAGCCCGGTGAAGATCATCCAGAACAGGAGCGCGCTACGCTCGGATGGGTCGGCAGCAGGCCCCGCGATCGGCCCAATCGTCATCGAACTCATGCTGCACCGCTCCTGGCCGTGAATTCCGCCCATTAGATCAAAGCCGCCGCGCCCGGTCCAAAGAGCCATGCCCAATCCGGCTTGGGAAATTTGCCCGAGATTCAATCTTGCCGTGCCTCGCAATTGGCAAGGCGCGGCGGCGTTGTTAGGCTGACCTTACCAAACTTTGGGGTGATCGCATGCGCCTTGTGCTTCAGCTTGTCGCCCGTCTGTTTCTCATCGTCGCCCTCTGCCTTGGCGCGGCGACCATCTGGGCCACGTTCGACGCCTATCGCAGCGTCGATCGGGCGACTGCGGCCTCGGCGCAGCGGGTCGCCCAAGCGCTTCAGGCCCTGTACTGGCACGAATTCTTGTTGCGTAGCAGCAGAACACGCGAGCAGCTTCTGCCGGTTCCGGAGTGGCGCACGCTGGAGACGATGAAGCTGATCTCACCCGGCGTCTGCGTCGAATTCCAACCGGCCATCGCATTCGAAAAGCCGCTGTGCGGCCAGAGCGAGGGGCTGGGCAAGACGCCGCCGCGCTGGTTCGCGTCGATCGTGCCGACCTTCCTCGGCAGCCATGCCGAAGTGATACGGCCGGTCAGTCCCCGCGCGGCGACCGCCGGAGCGGTGGTTGCGACGCCGGATGAAGCGGCCGCCATCTCGCTCGCCTGGGAATACATCCTCAACGTGATCGACGTCGCGCTTTTGATGGCGGCAGCGATCGCGCTCCTGGCCTCGCTCGCGATTGCGCATGCGCTGGCGCCGGCACGCACGATCGTGACCGCCCTGCAGCGCATGGCGCGCGGTCAGTATCGCACGAAACTACCGCGCTTCCGCTCGATGGAGCTGGCGATGATCGGCAGCGCCGTCGGCGAGCTCGGCGGGCGGCTGGAGGAGGCGACCGAACAGCGCGCGGCGCTGACGCGGCGCCTGATCGAGATCCGCGACGACGAACGCCGCGCGCTCGCCCGCGAGCTGCACGACGAGTTCGGACAAAATCTCTCGGCCATCCTCGCCTTCGCCAACACCATCGAGACGGCGAGCACGAAGGCAGACAAGCACAGCGACATCGTGCAGGACGCGCGGATGATCTCGCAGGCCACGCATCATCTGATGGCCTCGCTGCGCGACGCGCTGAAGCGCCTGCGCAATCCCCTGCCCGCCGAGCTTGGGCTGGAGGCGAGCCTCGTGAATTTGGTGGATAGCTGGCGCTCGCAGAGCGCGGCGCGGCCGACGATCCAGCTCGATCTCAAGGGCGACCTCACCGACATCAGCGGCCCGGCCGCGACCACCGCCTATCGCGTCGCGCAGGAGTGCCTGACCAACGCGTTGCGCCACGGCACGGCACGCGAGATTTCTCTGCACGTCGAGCGGCGCACGGGCGACGACGATGCACTGCTGATCCGTGTCGACGACGATGGCGGCGGCGACGCGGCACGCGTTGCGCAGTCGGCGGGCTTCGGCCTCACCGGCATCCGCGAGCGCGTCGCAGGGGCCGGCGGATCATTGTCGATCCTGCCCGCCCGCGGCGGACTTAGCGTCGCCGCCACCATCCCGCTCGCCGCGTGAGGCCGGGATGAACGAGATTACGGCAACAGGCATCTCCGTGCTGCTGGTCGACGACCATCCGATCGTGCGGCAGGGCTATCGGCGCGTGCTGGAAAGCCAGGGCGATCTGCATGTCGTGGCGGAAGCCGACAACGCCGCGGATGCCTACAGCGCCTTCAAGGCGCACGATCCCGACGTGGTCCTGCTGGATATCTCGATGCCCGGCGCGAGCGGGCTGGAAGCCATCCGCAACATCCGCGCGCGCAGCCCGCGGGCGCGGATCCTCGTTTTCACCATGCACAACGAGGCCGTGCTGGTGAAGGCAGCCTTCAGTGCGGGGGCCAGCGGCTTCGTCACCAAGAGCAGCGAGCCGTCCGCGGTCGTGTCGGCGATCCGCAGCGTTGCGCGCGGCGAACGCGCCATGAGCGACGACATCGCGCACATCCTGGCCGAGGACAGCCTGTCGGCGGGCTCGGCGCTGGATCAACTGGGCGAACGCGAGATCGAGATCCTGCGCCAGTTCGCCGGCGGCGCCACCACCGAACAGATCGCGGCGCACCTCAATCTCAGCGTCAAGACCGTGCAGAACTATCACTATTTGATCAAGACCAAGACCGGCGCGCGCACAGATGCGCAGCTTGTGCGGTTGGCGGCAACTTGCGGGCTGACCAAGATCTAGAGCCTGACGGCGAGCCCTTTGCTGCGACCAGAATAACTGGTTCCCGACTGGCCACCCCCAACGAAGGTCTCCAAGTCTCTCTCGGGTTGTGCTAGGATCCACCACAGGCACCGCATCCAGCACCAAGCGGCCAATGGATGTGTGTCCGGCCCCGATCTTTCGTCGAGAGCCAATTCGGACGGCTCTCGAGAGCCGCCCTCGTTCCCGTTGTATGTCTTGCACGACAACAGGAGACGCTTTCATGAACATCAGGGACAGTCTTCTTGCAGCACTGATCGCCTTCAGCGTTTTCGCGGCCGGGCTCACCGAAAGCGCGGCAGCTGAGGCGAAAAACCAGATCACGATTCTCTATGACGCCTTCGGCACAGATGAGGCGATGACAAAGGACTGGGGTTTCTCTGCCCTTGTCGAAATCGCGGGAAAACGCATCCTGTTCGATACGGGTAACGATCCCGAAATCTTCGCGGCGAACGTGAAGGCCAAGGGAGTTGATCTCTCGGACCTCGACTTTGTCGTTCTTTCGCACCGCCACTCCGATCACATGGCGGGCTTGTCCTACCTCCTGAGCATCAATCCGACCGTCAAGATCTACGCGCCAAAGGAAGGATTTGGCATCTACGGCTCGTCTCTGCCGTCCGGCTTCTACCGCAAGGACGAGGCCTTGCCGCCGGAGATGCGGTACTATGCAGGCAAGCCGCCGGCGGTAATGAAGTTCGGCACGGCATGGGCCCACGCGAACTTCGAACTGATCGATCAGACCACCGAGATCGCTCCCGGTATCACACTTATCTCGCTGATTTCCGACGCACCGGGCACGAGAGAACTCAAAGAGCTGTCCTTGGCTGTCAACACGGCCGACGGCATGGTCCTTCTGGTCGGTTGCTCGCACCCCGGGATCGAGCGCATCGTCGAAGCGGCGACGGGTATCAATCCCAGGATTCATCTCGTCGCGGGAGGATTTCATCTGGTCGTCGCACCTGACGAAGCTATCGCGAAAGTCGTTACCGCCCTCAAGGACAGGTTCAAGGTGGACAGCGTAGCCCCGGGACATTGCACCGGTGAGCCGACTTTTGCCGCGCTCAAGAAGGCTTTCGGCGACAACTATCTCTACGCAGGCCTCGGCACGTCGATTCCGGTTGCGACGGTTGCGGGCGCGAATGTCAGACGCGGGGAAGGTCCGACGCTTGACGACCTTGCGACCTATCGCAAACTCGCGGGGCGCGAAGACCCGTTCGGCATATTGCGCTTGCGCAGCTCGCGGTTGACACCCGCGCTTTAGGGCGCTGGCGCGCGGCTCGCACTTTTAGATAGATCATACTGTGGCCGGGTAGGATTGGAACTGATGCCGTCGCGCCGTGGTTAGTAGCGGAGCGAGGGAGTTGCGCCATGAGTAAGGCTATCCGCGAAGCCATCCATCATCCCCCGATCATCACTGTCGGCGAGCTCATCGATGAACTCTGCCGTCTGCCAGACACAGCGACGATCCAATTCCACTGCCCCGTTCTCGAACAGGAACTTGCGTTCTACCGCCTTCGAAAGCGGTCAAAGGACGTCGTCGAAATTGAAGTCAATACCTATCCGGAAAGCCCGTCGGTCGTGCCATCGGCCAACGCCGCCTTACGTGCGCGAAAAAAGCCCCATCATCCGCGCTCGCTCGGCAATGGCAGCGTTGCCCATAAGGTCTGAGATAGAACCGCGACAGGTCACGTCAGGTGTGACGGCTTTGGAACGCGTGAAGGAAGTTGGCTTACGCCTTCAGCCCGCGTAGCGCAGGCGTCGCATTGACACGCGCCGAGAGATCGGCGTCCTTCTCGTCAGCGTGGGCCGGATGGTGGTAGCGGACGGTCGCATCGAAGATGGCGCGCGCGGTAGACTTGACGTCGGTCGAGTTCCGTACCCGCGCCGAAGTTCCTCCGGCCGCAATGAAATCCAACCCGAAGCAAATCTCCGCCATCAACTCCGAGCAGATTCAACGTCAAGCGCGGCCACAGCGCGTCTCGCAAAGACCTCCGCTGCTTTCAGGCCCCGCGACTGAAATGAAATCGGAGTGAAGCGACATGCACCAACTGCCAAACGACACTATCGCAGTCACCCTGCCGGACTTCGGTCAATCCATGACCGTGCTCGGAGATCCCGGGTTGGCAGCCGACGACTGGGGCGGAAACGATGCGCTGACGGCAGCCATATCGAGTCTCAACTCGAACGTGACCCTCGTTGGGGAAGACCTGGCGGCCATGCATGGCAATTCGCACGGAGGGAACGACAGCCTCGTGGTGAGCGTGGATGGCGGCTGGGATAGTGCCGTTGCCGTTGGCGATGCCCAATCCATGGCGGACAACACCCAAGGCGGTAACGACACCCTCAATGTCGATGCCCACAACTCGCTCTACACCAATGTTTATCTCTATGGCGATGTCCAAGGCGACATGTCGGGCAACGCGGGAGGCGGAAATGACACGCTGACGGCGGCGACCGGATGGAGATCGTTCGGGTCGCTCAGCGGGGACGCTGGTGGAGCCATGAGCGGCAATGCGCATGGCGGGAATGATACGCTGAGCGCGACGGACTATGGGATAAATGGCGGCGGCGACGCACTCAGCGGCGATGCCACTGGCGCCATGACCGACAACGCGGTCGGCGGAAACGACATCCTGACCTTTGCGGCGAGCAGCGACGCCCAGCTCGGAGGAGGAAGCCTGTCGGGCGATTCCGGAACGTCCATGTCCGACAATGCCCAGGGCGGGAACGATATCCTCACCGCCGTCGTCGATGGCGAGCGAGCTGCTTTCAGCACGACGTTGTACGGCGACGCTCCCACAATGTCGGGCAATGCTCACGGCGGGAACGACATTCTCACCGGCGGATCGAGCCCCGATCGCCTGGCGGGCGATGCGATGAGCTACGCTCCTTCCTCACCCGGCTCGATCACCGGAGGCACGGATACCCTCAACGGTGGCAGCGGCGATGATCTCCTGTGGGGCGGGCCGAACAACGACACGTTCGTCTTCAACACGGGCTCCGGCCAGGACGTCATCAACGACTTCAATCAAGGCAACCAGGCTGTCGGCAGCACCACCAGCGAACACGACGTGATCAACCTGCATGACTACGGCTTCGCAGACTGGGCAGCCGTCTCCAGCCTCATCGGCGACAATAGCGCCGGCGATGCCGTGATCCACCTCACCGCCGACGATACGATCACGTTGGACGGCGTGCACACGGCGGCCCTGCATCCAACGGACTTCGTCATCTGACGGCTCACAGCCAAGCAGGATGATGGGATGGTGGTCACGAGAGAATCGTCGAGGCCGAGCCTGTCATCCTGCCAAAGGCATGAGCAGGAGCGGATCAAGGCCCAAGCTGCGATACGCGTTGGCTTCGCAACCTCACGCCGCCTTCAGCCCGCGCAATACCAGCGCGAGCGTCGCATCGACGCGCGCCGAGAGATCGGCATCCTTCCATTCGTCGGCGTGGGCCGGATGGTGGAAGCGGACGGTGGCATCGAAGATCGCGCGCGCGGTGGCTTTGACGTCGCCCACCTCGAACACGCCCTGCTTCACGCCGTCGGTCAGGATCGCCGCGATCTGGTCGATCATGGTGTCCTTGTGACACTTGACGGCTGCACAGGCCTCGCGCGCCAGGGTCAGATAAGTCTCGAACATCTCGGGATCGTCGAGCACGCGCGAACGCTTGGCGGCGAACAGGGTGCGCAGCCAGCGATCGAGCCGCGCCGGAGCCGGGCCCTGCTCTTCGGCGAGCTGGCGTAAGGGCGCGTCGATGCGGTCCAGCCACCGTTTGGCGACGGCCTCGCGCAGCGAAGCCTTGCTCGGGAAATGGCGGTAGACGCTGCCGTGGCTCACATCGAGCGCACGGGCCACGTCGACCACGGTGGCTTTGGCGAGTCCGTAACGCCGCAGCACGTCCTCGGTGACTTCGAGGATCCGCTCCGGCGTCAAGATAACGGCTTCGTTCATGCCAGCACCATGTTCCCGTTGAGGGCTCAGTTACCCGGCGACGGAGCTGCTTCCGAAGCGCCCGTGCCGGTCGTTTCGGAAAGCTCTCGCCTTAATGAGGCAGTTTTGCAGCCTGCGCCGCGATCTGGCGCGCCACCAGTAAATTGAGCCAGTGCCCAATCGTCCCGGTCAAATTGATGATTTCGGTCGTCATTGTCGTAAGTCTCCAATCAATTGGCGGTCCCGATTGTTCAATGCGACCCTCAATCCCCCATTTGTTTGGGACGTCGGGCTCCCGGGATGCCGCCAGACGCCCAACCGGAGCGTCTGAGAACGGATATACATGTCCCGCTGACAGATTTCAATATCTGTCAGTCAATGATCCGTGATTGACAGTTAATATCTGCGAGCTTCCCCCCTGAGGCCGGCCGCCGATCGCCGCGGCCAGGCCGATGACCCCGCCAGCCCAATCATCCCCCGCTACCTTGCCGGCGCCGTTTGTTTCGCCCTCCCCGCTCTGCTAGATCACGGCGTAAAAAACATTTTGGCAGGTCGCCCCTCCTGGGTCGCCCGCCCACCTTCCTGGAGCAGTCCAATGATCCCCCGCTATACCCGCCCGGAAATGGCCTCGATCTGGGAGCCGCAGACCCGGTTCAAGATCTGGTTCGAGATCGAGGCGCATGCGGCGGACGCCCTTGCCGAGCTCGGCACGATTCCCAAGGAGGCCGCCAAAACGGTCTGGGCCAAGGCCAAGGACGCCACTTTCGACGTCGCCCGCATCGACGAGATCGAGCGCGAGACCAAGCACGACGTCATCGCCTTCCTCACCCACCTCGCCGAGATCGTTGGCCCCGAAGCGCGCTTCGTGCATCAGGGCATGACGTCCTCCGACGTGCTCGACACCTGCCTCAACGTCCAGCTCACCCGCGCCGCCGACCTGCTGCTCGCCGACCTCGACAAGGTGCTGGCGGCGCTGAAGAAGCGCGCCCTCGAGCACAAGATGACGCCGACCATCGGCCGCAGCCACGGCATCCACGCCGAACCTGTGACCTTCGGCCTCAAGCTCGCTTATGCCTATGCGGAGTTCTCGCGCGCTAGGGAGCGCCTGATCGCGGCGCGGAAGGAAGTCGCGACCTGCGCCATCTCCGGCGCGGTCGGCACTTTTGCCCAGATCGATCCGCGTGTCGAACAGCATGTTGCCAAGGCCATGGGCCTCGTCCCCGAGCCGATCTCGACGCAGGTCATCCCCCGCGACCGCCACGCGATGTATTTCTCGACGCTCGGCGTGATCGCGTCCTCGGTCGAGCGTTTCGCGGTCGAAATCCGCCACATGCAGCGCACCGAAGTGCTGGAAGCCGAGGAGTTCTTCTCCGAAGGGCAGAAGGGTTCGTCCGCGATGCCGCACAAGCGTAATCCGGTGCTCTCGGAAAACCTCACCGGGCTGTCGCGCATGGTGCGCGCCTATGTGACGCCGGCGCTGGAGAACGTCGTACTCTGGCACGAGCGCGACATCTCGCACTCCTCCGCCGAGCGCATGATGGGCCCGGACGCGACGGTGACGCTCGACTTCGCGCTGGTGCGCCTCGCCGGCCTGATCGACAAGCTGCTGGTGTACCCCGCCAACATGCAGAAGAACCTCGACCGCCTCGGCGGCCTCGTGCATTCGCAGCGCGTGCTGCTGGCGCTGACGCAGAAGGGCGCAAGCCGCGAGGACGCCTACAAGCTCGTGCAGCGCAACGCCATGCCGGTCTGGCGCGGCGAAGGCGACTTCCTCCAGCTCCTGAAGAAGGACGCTGAAGTGAAGAAGTATCTGACCGACGCCGAGATCGAGGAGCAATTCGACCTCGGCTATCATTTCAAGCACGTCGATACGATCTTCAAGCGCGTGTTCGGCGAAAGCTGAACGTCATTCGTAGCCCGGGTGAGCGCAGCGACACCCGGGACTTCCCTCACAAAGATCCCCGATGTCGCTTCGCTCATCCGGGCTACAAATCAAGGCGGATCCTCCCCATGCCCATCGTCAACCGCGTCGCCGCCCTCTCCGACGAAATGGCCGCCTGGCGCCATGACTTCCATGAGAACCCGGAGCTGCAATACGACGTCCACCGCACCGCCGGCATCGTCGCCGATCGCTTGCGGGAGTTCGGCTGCGACGAGGTGGTGACGGGCATCGGCCGCACCGGCGTCGTCGGTGTGATCCGCGGCCGCAAATCCGCCTCGGGCAAAACCATTGGCCTGCGCGCCGACATGGACGCGCTGCCGATCATGGAGACGTCGGGCGTCGCCTACGCCTCCAAGGTCCCCGGCAAGATGCACGCCTGCGGTCATGACGGCCACACGGCCATGCTGCTCGGCGCCGCCAAATATCTCGCCGAGACGCGCAATTTCGACGGCACGGCCGTCGTGATCTTCCAGCCCGCGGAAGAAGGCGGCGGCGGCGGCAAGGCGATGGTCGAGGACGGGCTGATGACGCGCTGGAACATCCAGGAGGTCTATGGCATGCACAATATGCCGGGCCTGCCCGAAGGACATTTCGCGACCACGCCCGGCGCGATGCTCGCCTCCTCCGACAACATCCAGATCACGGTCCACGGCAAGGGCGGCCACGCCGGCGCGGGTCCGCACAAGTCCATCGACAGCGTGCTGATCGGCGCCCAGATCGTCAACGCGCTGCAATCGATCGTCGCGCGCAACGTCGATCCGCTGAAGTCCGCCGTCATCTCGATCACGCAATTCCATTCCGGCACGGCCTTCAACATCATCCCGGAGATCGCCGAGCTCGGCGGCACCGTGCGCACGCTCGACCCTGAAGTGCGCGATCTCGTCGAGCGCCGCATCGGCGAAGTCGCCGACAGCGTCGCCCGCGCCTATGGCGGCTCGGCGGAGACGAAGTACACGCGCATGTACCCGGTGACGATGAACCATGCGCGCGAGGCCGGCCTTGCCGCCGACGTCGCCCGCGACATCGTCGGTGCCGAGCGCGTCAACGACAAGTTCATTCCCATGATGGGCGCCGAGGACTTCTCCTTCATGCTGGAAGCCCGCCCCGGCGCGATGATCCTGGTCGGCATGGGCGACGGCAACGAGTGCCACCACCCGGCCTACGTCTTCAACGACAACATCCTAGGCCACGGCGCGTCTTATTGGGCGCGACTCGTCGAAACGCGGATGCCGGCGGGTTAGCGCAGGTCTCGTACGGTGGGCAAAGCGAAAGCGTGCCCACCACAGCCTTCTTCGCTGCGAATGGTGGGCACGGCGACACCGCTCATCCCTGATATTGCAGCACGTGCATGCCGGCGTTCCAGTCGGAGACGAACATCAGTCCGTCCGGCCGGACATAGGCGTCCGCAGGTCTTGGCCGCGAGCGCGACGTTCGGGCGCGGGTCGATGAGCTTTTTCGGTGTCGGCGGCACCCAATACGCGATCTCCTTCGGTGCGAAGGCGTCCCTGATGTCGAACACCCTGACGCCGGCATTGTTGTAGGTCGCAAAGATCGTCTCATCGCTCTGGAACGAGCCCGGGCGGTTCTCGTGCAGATTATGCGGCCCGAAGGTGCCGTTCGTGCAGAAATCGCGGTCGCGCGGGGTCGGCAGGGTTGCGATCGGCACCGGGTTTCCAGGCGCGCGCACGTCGAGAACGAACGTATGGAACAGGCCCTTGGCGCAATTGTCCGCATTGGCTTCGTCCGCGACGATTGCGAGCTGTCGCTTGGGCAGCGGCAGCGGCGTATGCGTGCCGCCGGCGAAGGGTGGTGACCAGTTGATGTGGGACAGCAGCTTTGGATTCGTGGGATCGCTGATGTCATGAATGGTGAAGCCGCCATCGCGCCAGGCGGCATAGCCGCGATCACCCGCCGTGATCATGTGATGGAGCGCAAAGCGCTTGCCCTTTGGCGTCGCCGGCTCGCCCGCCGCGCGGTTCATGCCCGGCAGCCACCATTTCGCGACGATCTCCGGTTTCGTGATGGTCTTGAGATCGACCACGCAAAGGATATGGTCGGTGAACCCGTCGAGATGCGCCGACACATAGGCGTAGCGGCCGCCCGGCCACCACAGACGGTTGATGCCGAAGCCCGGCATTTCGAGGAACGCGATCTCGCGCATCTCGTTCGGTTTCGATATGTCGTGGATCGAGAGGCCGCAGCGGAATTTCTTGGCTTTGGTGATGCTGTCGACCAGCGTGTTCTCGAAATAGCCGCGCATGTTGTCGTAGGACTGCATCGCGACGATATTGGCGCCGTTCGCAAGCAGCAGCAGGTCTTCCGCCACCTGCAAATGGTGGGTGCGGGTGTATTGTCCTGCGGTGAAGAAATTGACCGGCTTCACCGCACGCGGATCGGATGCGTCCAGGATTGTCACGCCGTCGCTGAACATGTGCCCGACATAGACGTGCTGCCGGTTGAACATCACTTGCACGCTGTCGGGCCGTCCGCCGATGTCGCTATAGGAGATGTGCTTGATGCCCTTGCCGATGCCCTCGGGAGGAATGTCTACCTCCGAAGCCGATGCGGACCTCGACCACCCGAAAAGCGCTGCGGATCCGAACACGGCCGACAATTGCTGAAGGTGGCCGCGGCGAGAGAATTGTGGCATCGGTTTCCCCCATTTTCTTGGGATGATGCTCGCTCGCGGCAAGGCATGCAAGCTGAGAAGTTCGCGCCCCTGATGAGCGCCGAGGGCATCAGTGCATGCTCACCTTCCCGGCGCGCATTGAATGCGCCGGATGGTCCAAGCACTCGAGCAATCCGCAAGAGCTCGAGACGAGGATGCTGTGCTCAGCGATGGACGACTAATTGCACACTTCCGCTTGTGACATGCCCGCGCTACCCGGCCTCGGATCTCGCACAATGCGACACCCTTTCGCCACCGGCCTGCATCCAGCACTCGTGCAGATTATCTGTCCTGAGGCTTGCGATTTTGGGGCAGCAGATTCCGCTTCTCTCCTATCCGTGTCCCGCCGCTTCGAATCCTCGCGCGTCGCGACCGGCTTCTTCTCTGGCAGTTTCTCGCATTCGTTGTCGTCGCCGACATGATAGCCGGCCCGGCAGGTGATCTTCGCGCATTGATCGCCATCGGCTTTGAAGCCGAAATTGCACACCAGCGGACAGACCCGGCCCGGCTTTGCCTTCAGCGCATCAAGCGCGTCGACACTCGCAAGCTTCGCGTCGAACTGGGTGCCTGCATATTTGTTGAACAGCGTTAGCGAGCGCTGCGACGCGGCGTTCCAGTCGCCGTCGGCGGTAGACGAAAGGCAGCCGACGCGGCGCAGTTCGCTCTGCAAGGATTTCGCGAGATCGCCGGGCGGCGGAGCACTGGGCGGCGGCGCCAGCGCGGCGACCTTCCTGCTCTCGGCGTCAGCCGCCTGCTTGTCCGCTGCCTGCTTCGCTGCCGCCTCAGCTGCCGCCTTCTCCATCGCCCGCTTCTCCGCGAGCGACTTGGCCGCGGCAGCTTCGGCCGCCTTGCGATCTCGTTCGGCCGCCTCCGCCTTGGCCTGCTCGACCTGCTTGGCTTTCTCGGCCGCGATCCGCGCCTCTTCCGCGGCTTTCGCAGCAGCGGCCGCTTTCTCCTGCTCGGCCTTCTGGGCTCGTTCGGTCGCGAGCCTCGTCTTCTCCTGTTCGGCCAGACGCGCCTTCTCCGTCGCCGCCGTGCGATCCTCCTCGGCGGCAATCTTCTTCAACTGCACGCGGGCGAGGTTGGCGTAAAAGCCGTCCGGATAGGTCTGGAGGAATGCTTCCCAGGCCTCGCGCAGCCCGGCCTGAAGGGCAAGCTCGTAGTCTTTGCGCACACTGTCCTGCGGATTTGCCTGCGGACCGGCTGCGGCGGCCGGCCTTGCCGGCACCAGCGGCACATCGCTGCCACCCAGAGAGCCATAGACATACGGCTCCTGCTTGTTGCCGGTTTTCTTCAAGACGTCGTCACGGACAAACCCGAACGCCTTGCGCAAATCGAGCCCAGGCTTCGGCAGATGATCGGTCAACGCGACTGCGAACGGGCTATTGCGGGAGTCGCCATCGGACGCTGTCGATCCCGCCTTGGCCGCAAACGCGATCATCGTGTTCGGACTGGTTGGCTCAACCTTGGCAAGTCCGCCACCAATCGCGCGCGAGGCCAGGGTGCGCTTCATCGTCTTGGCAAAAGGATTGTCACGACATGCATCGAGGATGACGAGACGGAGTTGTTTGGCCGGTTCGACCGCATACAGCGCGCGATCCAGCGCGACGGTCTCGTCGAGGACGTCGCCGTCGGTTTCCAGCATGGCATCGGTTGGAACGAGGTAGTTGTTGCCGTCCAGCTCGATGCCGTGGCCCGCATAGTAGATCACCGCCATGTCGGCATCGCGCGTCCTGGCCGCGAACTCGCGTAGCGATCGCCGCATTTCGCTGGCATTGAGGTCCAGCCTGATCTCGACCGAATCGAAACCCGCATTCCTGAACATGCCGCCGACCAGCCCGGCGTCGTTCACCGGGTTCGCGAGCCGCGGCGCGTTCTTGTAGGCAGAATTGCCGATGACGAGCGCAACGCGCTTGTCGGCGAGGGCCGGGCTGCAGCTCGCCAGAACAAGAAGAACAAGAACTTTGAGCCCGAGGGCGCAATCTCGGAAGGCAGGGATCGCCATCAGTTACACACCTCACCGGTGATCTTGACGCTGGCGTTGCTAGGATGGGGAACCAACGCGAGCCGACATCCCTTAGCAATCGGCCTGCATCCTGCGTTGTTGCAGATCATCTGCCCGGACGCTTGCGATTTCGGTGCCGCAGATTCTGCGTCCTTCCGGTCTTGGTCGCGCCTTCTCGGCTCGTCGCGGGCGGTAGGCGCTGGCTTCTTCTCCTGAATCTTCTCGCATTCGTTGTCGTCACCGACGCGATAGCCGGCGCGGCATGTAATTTTTACGCATTGATCCCCGTCGGCCTTGGAGCCGAAATTGCAAATGAGCGGGCAGACCCGTCCGGGCTTCGCTTTCAGTGCATCGAGCGCGTCGACGCTTGCCAGCTTGGCGTCGAATTGGGTGCCGGCATATTTGTTGAACAGGGCCAGAGAACGCTGCGATGCGGCGCTCCAGTCGCCGTCGGCGGTGGCGGACAGACAGCCGACGCGGCGCAATTCACTCTGCACGGATTTTGTCAGATCAGCCGCCGACAATGTGGATGCCGGCGCTGGCGCAAGGGCTGCAACTTTCTGCTCGGCCTCAGGCATCTGCCGATCGGCCACAGGCTTGGCGGCCCGCTCCGCCTTCTCGGCGGCCTGCCTGGCAACAAGCTCGGCCTTGGCCTGCTCCGCCGCCTGCTTTTCCGCCTGTGCTTTTGCCGCGGCAGCTTCGGCCAGCTTGCGCTGGTGCTCCGCTGCCTCCGTCCTCGCCTGCTCGATCTGCTTCTGTTTCTCCGCCGCGATCCGGGCCTCTTCGGCCGCCTTCGCCGCCGCGGCCGCCTTGTCCTGCTCGGCCTTCTGGGCGCGTTCGGCAATAAGCCTTGCCTTCTGCTGCTCGGCCGCATTCGCTTTTTGCTCGGCCGACGCGCGCGTCTCTTCGGCGGCGATCTTGTTCATCTGGCCCTTGGCCAGATTGGCATAAAAACCTTCGGGATATTGCGCCAGGAAGGCTTCCCAACCGTCGCGCGTGGCAAGCTGCAGCGCGAGCTCGTAATCCCTGCGAATAGAATCCTGCGGGTTGGCCTGCGGCCCGGTCGCTGCCGGCTTGGTCGCGACCAGCGGCACATCGTCGCCTCCGAGCGAGCCATAGACATAGGGCTCCTGCTTGTAGCCGGTGCTCTTGAGCACGTCATCGCGCACGAAGCCGAACGCCTTGCGCAAATCGAGGCCTGGCTTGGGCAGGTGCTCGACCAAAGCGACGGCAAACGGGCTGTTCCTGGAGTCGCCGTCGGACGCTGTCGAACCGGCCTTTGCCGCGAACGCAATCATGGTGTTGGGGCTGGTCGGCTCGACCTTGGCGAGGCCGCGTCCGATCGCGCGCGAGGCCAGCGTCCGCTTCATAGTCTTGGAAAACGGATTGTCACGGCACGCGTCCAGGATGATCAGGCGCAGCTGCTTGGCCGGCTCCACCGCAAACAGCGCACGCTCGACCGGGATGGTTTCGTCGAGCACGTCGCCATCGGTCTCCAGCGTCGCGTCAATCGGAATGAGATAGTTGGTGCCTTCCAGCTCGATGCCGTGGCCGGCGTAATAGATCACCGCCATATCGGCATCGCGGGTCCTGCCGGCGAACTCACGCAACATGCGCCGCATCTCGCTCGCACTGAGATCCAGCCTGACGTCGACGGAATCAAATCCCGCCTTCTTGAACATGCCGCCGACCAGAGTGGCATCGTTGACGGGGTTGCCGAGCTTGGGCGCGCTCTTGTAGGCGGAATTGCCGATGACAAGCGCAACCCGCCGGTCCGCATGGGCCGGTCCGCAGGCGAGGCCAATGGCCAAAATCAACAAAGCAAATATCCGAAACGGAATCACTTGCGTCCCCCCGGATGCAATTCCACGAGACTATTCGGACCATCGCTCAATTACCAATTCTTCCTATGTGATATTTGTCACATAAGAGGCTCTCTCAGGGGTATGGATAATGCGACGAAGCGTCGCCCTGCTTTCGAGCTGACGCCAAAGCCATCTGTTGAGTCCGTTACATTTGCACCACTTCGTGGCGCATCACGAACGGTGCAAGCAGTGCGTGCACCTCGCTTGCAACCGCCTCGCGCTGGGCCGCCGGCAGCCCGGCCAGCGTCACGGTGGCGATCGAACCGTGGCTGCCGTGAGCGCCGACCCTGACGTTGCAGTCGATGCCGCGCTCGGCAAGCGGTGTCAGCACCTTCGTGAAGACGCGCTCGGCTGCGTCCCAGCGCAGCTGCGGCTTGAACACTTTGCCGACGCCCGTCACCGGCATCGGATCTATCGGGATGACCTGCACCGGGACAGCCGCGCGCTCCGGCGTACGCTCGCGCACCCACGTCTCCAGCTCGCCGGGTTCGACGGTCGCGCCCGGCTTCAGTTGCACATACCCCACCGGCAGCTCGCCGGCATAGGCGTCGGGCTGGCCGACCACCGCGGCGAAGCCGACGGCGGGATGGCGGAACATGATCTCCTCGATCGGCGCCGGATCGATGTTGTGGCCGCCGCGGATCACGAGATCCTTGGCGCGGCCGGTGATCCAGAGATAACCGTCGGCATCGAGCCGGCCAAGATCGCCGGAATTGACCCAGACTTCGTCGACGAAGGCACCCTTGTTGTGCTCGTCGTTGAGATAGCCGCCGAACACACCGGGCCCGGCCATGATGACGACGCCGATCTCGTCCGGCGCGCAGTCGCGGATCAGCTTGCCCTCGCCATCGAGCTGAACGATGCGGACCCGCGCGTAAGGCATGGGAAGGCCGACCGAACCGAGCCGGATCGGCCGCGACCGGTAGGCCAGCGTGTGCACGCTCGAGGTCTCGGTCATGCCGTAGACCTCGACGACCGGCAGCTTGAGCTTGTCCTGGATCGCAGACCCGACCGCGACCGGGATCGCGGAGCCGCCACCGGCTGCATATTTCAGGCTGGAGATGTCGGCGCTGCCAGGCGGCACCGCGAGCGTCGCGGCGAGTACAGTCGGCACGCTCGACAGCGCCTCCGGCTTGAAGCGCTCGACCAGTTGCCAGATGTTCTTCACCGCATTCGGATTGCGCCATCCGCTCGGCGACAGCACGACCAGCGAACCGCCTGCCGACAGCGTCGTCAGCACCTGCGTCAACGAGCCCCCGACGTGAAACAGCGGCATGCCAAACAGCATGTTGGCGCCCGGCTTCGACTTCAGCAGCAGATTGAGTGCCCAGGCCTGATAGACTTGGTTGGCATGCGTGTGCCGCACCAGCTTTGGCGTGCCGGTGGTGCCGCCGGTGTGGAAATAGGCGGCGATGTCGCGGCCCAAAATCTTTCGCCCACTGATCAGGCGGTCCGAAGGCTGCTGCTTGATCAGGTCGCTGAAGGCATAGATGCCGTTCGCCGGATCGCCACCGCCGAACACCTGCACGATCGCCTTGAGGTGCTTGAGTTGCGGCCTGATCTGCTCGACTTTCTGCCAGATGTCGGTGCCCGGCATCGGCCCGAGCGCCACCAGGATTTTCGTATTCGCGGCCTCGAGGATCTCCGCGATCTGGTGCGGCTCCAGCAGCGGATTGACGGGATTGGCGATGCCGGCGGCCTCCGCGCCGAACAGCGTTACAAAGGCGTCCGGCACCAGCGGCAGCATGAAGCTGACGACGTCGCCCTTCTCGACGTCAAGCGCGTGAAACATGTTGGCGGCCTGCGTGACGCGCGCGATGAAGTCGCGGTACGTGACCACGACCGGCGTGTCGGCCGGATCGGCATTTTGCAGGAACTGGATCGCCGGGCCGTCGGGGTTGCGGACCGCACCCAGCCTGATGGCGTCGTAGGTGCTCTCGGCCGCGACGCGATCGGCGTAAGGGACCTGCTCGAAGGCTCGAACCTCGGCGTCCGTCGCCAAGTCCGGATAGTCGCTGCCGATGAGCCGATCGAGCGCATGGATGCCCGCCATGGAACTCCGTCCTCCCTCAGATGCATTTCCCCGCGCCCTGTCTTTTTGACTTTTGGGGTCGGCGAGGCCTCGACCGATTGGCCGGCCGAGCACGGGCAGAATGATGGATGATTTGGCGTTCGTCCATGACCTAACGTCGGCGACAATGGGCTCTGGCACAGGCCTTTGAACCTGCGCGCCCGATCCGGGGACCAAGAACTGGCATCGGACTCACATTGCAGCGCCCTTGCCAGCGCCCTGCCGCAAGACTCGAGGTGATCATGACTACGCCCCCGCGGGATTGCGCCACCCGGCTGTTCATCGCCTTCGCCGTGACAGCGGAAATCATGACATCGGTGATCGCCCTGCCCCGCGCGGCACTCGCCGAGGACGGCCAGCTCGACAAGATGCGCGCCAAGATCTCGGCCTTCATCAGCGACAAGATGGAGAAGCTCGGCGGGTCACGCATCGTCTACAGGGTAGACACCGATGGCCTGCGTGAGAGCGTCGTCACGGATTTGCGCGACGACGTCTACAAGAACCTGCGCGATGGCAAGATCGCCTTCTCCGGTCTTGCGATCCGCGACGGCGGCGTCGAGTTGAAGATTGCCGACGTCAAGGGCCGCGAGCAACTCGCACGCAAGCTCGCGTCGGCCGCAGAAGGATTGCCGTCGCATGCACTCGCCGTGACCGACGGCAGCGACGGACTGGTCAGGCTCGCGCCGACCAATGCGGCATCCGCCGCGCGGTTGCACGAACTCGTCGAAGATGCCATCGCCATGATCGAGCAGCGTCTGAAGGAGGCCGGCGTCCAGCTCGCCAGCGTCCAGCCCGATGGCACCGACCGCATCCGAATCTTCCTGCCCGGTGTGATGGAGCCCGAGCGCGTCACCGCGGTCTTCGCCCGAAGGGTCAAGGTCGGCTTCCGCCTGATCGACCTCTCCATGCCGCCTGAGCAGGCGCAATCCGGCACGCCCCCGGCAGGCACGGAAGTCCTGCCCGGCTTCAAGGACAAGAGCCTTTATCTGGTCGCCAAGGACAGCGTGCTCGACGGCGACGACATCAGCTATGCGGGCCCGGGGTTTGCGAGCGCCACGAAAGAGCCGATCGCCTCGTTCCGCTTCAACGGCCGCGGCACGCGGCGCTTTGCCCACATCACCGAGGAGAATATCGCAAAGCCCTTCGCCATCGTGCTCGACGGCAAGGTGATCTCCGCCCCCATAATCCGCGAGCCCATCACCGGCGGCTCTGGCCAGATCTCCGGCAATTTCACCCTGGAGGAAGCAAACAGCGTCGCCATGCTGCTGCGCGCCGGTTCGCTGCCGGGGCACCTCGGCCTGGTCGAGCAGCAGGTCGTGCCGCCCGCCAAGCCCTGAGGCGGGGGATCGCCCACGCCCACGCCTGGTCCCGCCCCACCCCGTCGGCCGCCGAGGTCCACCACGCCGAGGCTCGGACCCGTTAGCCCCCGAATCGCGGGCGCGCCACGGCCATACGCACCGCCAAACAGGCAATTGCCGAAACGCCCGATCAGGCTAAAATTTGCCCCTTGCGGCACGGCGGCCGAAAGCTTCATTCAAGCGGTCGTCGTTCGATTTCGGCTATGGTGTCGAGAATACGACCGTGACTGAAGGCCTTACGCGGGGATAGTACCATGCCGTCCGGCAGCGCAGACATTTCGTCGATCCTCGACCGCATTCTCGAGGCGGCGACGGATAACCTCAGGATCGCGAAGATCCTGGTCCAGATGGGCCTCGATCCGAACAACGTCACCTATGACTCGATCTTCAATCGGATGCTGGAGATCTTCGTCCAGAACATCACGCTGGCTAATATGTTCGCCGCGGTCGGGGCCGGCTTCTTCGTCGCAACTCTTCTGATGCGGACCATGGTGCCGTTGCGCGTCGCCAACATGGTCGGCTGCGCGTTCTTCGCCGTCTTCGGCGCGCTCTCCGCCAACGTCTCGACCTTCCTGCTCTATCTCCTGCTGCTACCGATCAACGCCCTGCGCCTGCGGCAGATGCTCAAGCTGGTCAAGAAGGCGCGCCATGCGGCCGAAGGCGACATGTCGATCGAATGGCTCAAGCCGTTCATGACCGAACGCAAATATCGCCGCGGCGACACGCTGTTCAAGCTGCGCGATCCGGCCAACGAGATGTTCCTCACCGTCACCGGCAAGTTCCTGGTCAAAGAGATCAACATCGAGATCCTGCCCGGAACGCTCATGGGCGAGCTCGGCTTCCTCACGCCGGACAACCGGCGCACCGGAACGGTCGAGTGCATCGAGGACGGCCAGGTGCTGACGATCACCTACGACCGGCTGCTCGAGATCTACTTCCAGGATCCGCAGTTCGGCTATTACTTCCTGGTGCTGACCAGCCAGCGCCTGCTGCAAAACATCGAGCGCCTGCAGAAGCAGCTGGCAACAGAAAGGGCCGCCACCACGAACAGGATCGCGTGATCGATCGCCTCACCACTCAGTTCAAGAGCAGCGCCATGCCCGGGTCGCCCTTCTCCATCGCACGCCGATAGCCCGCCCGCGCGCCGATGCGGCCGAGATATTTGACCACGTTGGGACAGCGCGACACGTCATAGGGCTGGAAGTAGCGCATGGTGGTGAGCGAGAAAACTGTCATGATGTCGGCGGTCGTGAAGGCACTGCCCGCAAGGTATTCGGCCTCGCGAAGCCTTGCGTCGAGAAGATCGTAAGCCCGATCGAGACGCCCCTTCATCGCGAGCAGGGTCGGATTGTCCTTGGCGAGATCGAGCCGGCTCAGGATCATCATCCGCCCCATGCCGGGTTGCAGGGTGCCATTGGCGAAATGAAGCCAATACAGAAACTGCGCGAAGGCGGGATCAGTGGGACCGAGCACGAGTCGGCCGTTGCCATATTTCGCAAGGATGTAGTCGACGACGGCGGCGGATTCCGCGAGCACCAGCTCGCCGTCGGTGATCACAGGGGCCGTGCCAGCCGGATGCAGCGCCTTGTACTCGGACGGAGCCAGCATGGTGACAGGATCACGCGTATAGCGCTTCAGCTCGTAGGGAATCCCCAACTCCTCGCACAGCCAGACGATTCGCTCGGACTGCGACTTGCCGAGATGATGGACGGTGAACATGAGGCCTCCTGAAGACATGAAGCAGAACGTGGGATGCGCCACGAGAACGCATGGGTGTGCTTGCGACTAGGCCTCGTCCGTCACCATCCGCGCCACGACGCGGTCGCGGCGGATGAAATGGTGCCACAGGGCGGCGATCACGTGAATCGCGATCAACGCGAGCAGCACATAGGCAAAGAGGATGTGGCGGTCTTCATAGGCGCCCGCCGCCGCGCGGTCGGAAGCGGTGAATTGCGGCACGTGAAACAGGCCGAAGAAGTCCGAATAATCAGGTGCGTGCGCACCGGAATGCGCCCAGCCGAGCATGGCGACGATGATGACGGCGAGATAGAGCGCGCCGTGACTGACATGGGCCGCGACCTTATGCCAGCGCGAGGTCTCGGCCGGCATGGTCGGCGTCGGGTTGGCGAGGCGCCAGACCAGGCGCAGCACCGTGAGCAGCAGGATCACATAGCCGATATCGGCGTGGATCGAGCGGTAGAAGAAGCGGTCGGGACGCGCCGGGATGTGGTTCATCCACCACCCGAAGCCGATCATGCCGATGATGGTCAGCGCCAGAATCCAGTGCAACCATCGGGAAATGCTGCCCCAGCCGTTGCTGGTATTTCTGATCATGTCGGCTCTCCGGAGTTTTGCGGGCCTGTCCCTCCCCGCACCGCAGTACGGCAGCTGATACCGGGACCATGCGGCAATCGCGAAATTGAATCCATCCAAATTGGCCCTCAACGCCCCTGCCGCAAAACCGCCTCAAAAACCGAATGGTAACCACGTCGGGATAGAGTGTTCACGTGACCAATTCTCCGACGATTCTGGTGTTCGATTCCGGCCTTGGCGGGCTCACGGTTCTGCGTGAGGTCGTGGCTGCGCGCTCCGACGCGCATTACGTCTACGTCGCGGACGACGCCTTCTTCCCCTACGGCCACCACAGCGAGGACGCGATCATCGCCCGCGTGGTGCCGCTGATGGGGGAATTGGTCGGCACGCACGATCCTGACCTCGTCGTCATCGCCTGCAACACGGCGTCCACCCTGGTCCTATCGCATCTGCGCGCCGCTTATTCCCTGCCCTTCGTCGGCACGGTGCCGGCGATCAAGCCGGCCTGCGCGCAGTCGAGGAGCCGGCGGGTGTCGGTGCTCGGCACCAAGGGCACGGTGAAGCGCGAATACACCAAGGCGCTGATCCGCGATTTCGCGCAAGGCTGCGAGGTGACACTGGTCGGCTCGCCCGAGCTGGCCGCGCTGGCTGAAGCCGAGCTCAGCGGCTCTCCCGTCAGCGACGACTCCATCCTCGCCGAGCTCGCCCCGTGTTTCGTCGGCGATGCCGGGGACGCAGGCGCACGCACCGACACGGTGGTGCTCGCCTGCACGCATTATCCGCTGCTGCTCGACCGGCTGAAAAAGCTCGCGCCCTGGCCGGTCGACTGGATCGATCCGGCGCCCGCGATCGCCCGCCGCGTCTCGGAGCTGCTCGGCCCGCACACCGGTGGCATCGCGCAATCCGGTGCCGAGATGATCTTCACCTCGAACCGCGTGCATGACCTTTCGGCCATGCTGACGCCGTTCTTCGGCGGCCGCATTCCGGCCTGACCTTGCGCCTCGATGGCGCGCTGCTAGGCTCCGCCGTCGTCGTTATCGCCAAGATGATCGCAAGGCTCTCCATGTCGCTCCCCGCAACGCCGCTCAATCGTCTCCGCCAGCTCTGGCGCGAGGGTCGTCCCGCCTTCGGCGCGATCGCGACGATCCCGAGCGTGCAGACCGTGCAGATCATGGCGCGCTCCCTCGACTGGATCATCGTCGATCTCGAGCACGGGCCGATTGGACTGACCGAAGCACATGCGATGATCGCGGCCACCACCGGCACACCATGTACACCGCTGGTGCGGATCGCAGCGAACGAGCCATGGCTTGCGAAGGCACCGATGGACATCGGCGCCTTCGGCATCAATTTCCCGATGATCACCAATTGCACTGAAGCCGAGAAAGCGGTGCGCAGCGTGCGCTATCCGCCGCGCGGCGATCGGCTCTGGGGTCCGTTCCATGCACCATTCCGCTGGGGCCAGTCGATGCCGGACTACATGGCCAGCGCCGACGACGAGATGATCTGCATGATCACCATCGAGCACGTCGACGCCGTCAATCGCATCGACGAGATCATGGCCACGCCCGGCATCGACGTCGCCGTAATCGGCCCCGGCGATCTCGCCACCTCCATCAACAAGCGCGGCCAGATGGACGATCCGGAATTGCTGGAGCTGGTGGCGCGGGCCGAGGCCGGCATCCTCAGAAGCGGCGTGCCGATCGGCGGCGTGGCGCGGACCGCAGACCAGGCCAACGCCCTGGTCGACCGCGGCTACCGCGCGATCGCGCTCGGCTTCGACTGGTCGCTCTTCCAGCGCGGCATCATGGCGGCGTTCGATGGGATCAGGCGCTGAACAGGCCGATTGCCACCTTGCCGGGATAAGCGGCGCTGCTAGGCTCAGTCGTTCCAGGGAGGAAAAAACCATGCTCAAAAAGACTTTGCTCGCTTTCGCCTTCACCGGCCTCGCTGTTGCGGCCTTCGCCCAGCAGCCCGGCATCAAACGCACCCCGCTCCAGAAGGTCGAATTTCCCGATGGCTACAACACCATCACGGCCATTGCGGAGGTTCCGGCGGGCGGCGCGGCCGGTCGCCATACCCATCCGGGCATCGAGACCGGCTACGTGCTCGAAGGCGAGCTCAATCTCCTCATCGACGGGCAGCCGGAAAAGACGCTGAAAGCCGGCGATTCCTACCAGATCCCGGCAGGCGTCGTGCACGACGCCAAAGCCCACGGCGATAAGGCTATGAAAGTGCTTGGAGTTTACATCGTCGACAAGACCAAGCCGCTGGCCTCGCCGGCACCCTGATGCGGCGAACCGACCGGCCCCACGCGGGTTGGTTCGTGCTAGAGCAGGCGGCGAGCGGGAACCCCGTTCGCTGCACAAACTTTAATCAGGGGAAACCAAAGAGCGATGCGCGGGACGCCCAAGACCATTTCGCTGCCGCGTCGCCTGATCATCGACCTCATGCACGCCTCGATGGGCGTGCCTTTCGTGTCCCTTTCCCGATCGCTCGATATTGGCCCCCTGCTGGAGGCCCGCGCGGGCACGATCGCGCCAGGCGGCTGGGCGGCCATGTTCGTCAAGGCTTTTGCCCTGGTCGCCAGGGACGAGCCGGTCCTGCGTACCGTGCATGTCAAATGGCCCTGGCCATCGCTCTACGAGCTGCCGAAGAGCGTGGCGTCGGTGGCCATTGCCCGGGTCGAGGGCGGCGAGGAATGCGTGATCCCGCAGCGAATCGTTGCTCCCGAGGCCATGACGCTGGCCGCGGTCGATGCCGAGATCCGGCGCGCCAAGACCGCCCCGATCGACGAAATTCCCATGTTCCGCAAGATCATGCGGGTGACCCGCCTGCCGCTGCCACTGCGGCGGCTGTCCTGGGCGATCGGGCTGAATTTCGGCCGGCAGCGCGGCAATTGGTTCGGCAGCTTCGCGGTGAGCTCGGTGGCCGCCTATGGTGGCGGCGAGCTTCACCCCATCACGCCCGGCCCCTTCATCGTCAGCTATGGGGTGGTCGGGCCCGACCAGACCATCCATGTCGTGATCCGCTGGGATCATCGGGTCACCGACGCCGCCCCGATCGCCCGGGTCCTGACCCGGCTGGAACAGGTCCTGAACACTGAAATCGCTGCCGAATTACGTGCGGCCGGGTCGAAGCCGATCCGAGCGGTCGGGACGTGAGTCCGGGCCATTCGCATTGACAGCGAGCCCCAAATCCTCCTAAAAGCCGCTTGCTCGCGGGCCGATTTCGGCCCGCGAAGCGTTTCGCGACCCGTGGTCCTGTCCCTTAAGCTTTGGGATCGGACCTGTCAGTGCCGGGCTAGCCCGTCACACAGGAGGGCGCGTTTCCTCAAACCATGTACCTGAAGAGGACGCGATGACTAAGCGCAGTGAGGCGAAGTACAAGCTCGATCGCCGTATGGGCCAGAACATCTGGGGCCGCCCGAAGAGCCCCGTGAACCGCCGCGAATACGGCCCCGGCCAGCACGGCCAGCGCCGCAAGGGCAAGCTCTCCGACTTCGGCGTGCAGCTGCGCGCCAAGCAGAAGCTGAAGGGTTACTACGCCAACATCTCCGAGCGTCAGTTCCACAGCATCTATGTCGAGGCCAGCCGCCTCAAGGGTGACACCGGCGAGAACCTGATCGGCCTGCTCGAGCGCCGTCTCGACGCGGTCGTGTACCGTGCCAAGTTCGTCTCGACGATCTTCGCCGCGCGCCAGTTCATCAACCACGGCCACGTCAAGGTGAACGGCCGCAAGGTCAACATCTCGAGCTATCTGGTCAAGCTCGGCGATGTGATCGAGGTCAAGGAATCCTCCAAGCAGCTCGCTCACGTCCTCGAAGCCAGCCAGCTCTCCGAGCGTGACACCCCCGACTATCTCGAAGTCGACCATGGCAAGATGACCGCGAAATACATTCGCATCCCGCACCTCTCCGACGTGCCGTTCCCGGTGCAGATGGAGCCGCATCTGGTCGTCGAATTCTATTCGCGCTAAGATCTGAATATCGAAAGGCCCCGGTTCGCCGGGGCCTTTTTGCTTAAAGAGCCACACTTCAGTGGCCGTTTACTTTCAGGAGGCGTCGCATGCTCTACACCCCTCCCCCGATCGATCCCAAAGCGCCGCCAGTGCGCATCAATCTGCTCTCGGACACGCAGACCAAGCCGACACCCGCGATGCGCGAGGCGATGGCGCGGGCGGAGGTCGGCGACGAGCAGGTCGGCGACGATCCGACCGTGAACGCGCTGTGCGAGCGCGTCGCCGAGCTGCTCGGCAAGGAAGCCGCGGTGTACATGCCGTCAGGCACGATGTGCAACGTCACCGCGACGCTGGTGCATTGCCGCCCCGGCGACGAGATCCTCGCGCATGAAAGCGCGCACATCATCGCGCGCGAAGGCGGGGCGCATGCCGCAATCGGCGGCTTTCAGGTCACGCAATTGAAGGGGCCCGACGGCCAGTTCACGCCGGAGACCTTTCGCAGAGCGCTGCATCCGCGCACCCGCTACCAGCCGCCGCAGACGGTGGTCAGCGTCGAGCAGACCGCCAATATCGGCGGCGGCACGATCTGGAAGAAAGCCGCGCTCGACGAGATCGTCGCGATCGCGAAACAACATGGCCTCGTCACCCACATGGACGGCGCACGCCTGCTCAACGCCACTGTCGCGAGCGGCATCTCCCCGCGCGACATGACCGCGGGGTGGGATTCGGCCTGGATCGACTTCTCGAAGGGCTTGGGCGCGCCGATCGGCGGCGTGCTGGCGGGCTCGCGCGCCTTCATCGATGCGGTCTGGCAGTGGAAGCAGCGACTCGGCGGCTCGATGCGACAGGCCGGAATCTGCGCGGCGGCTTGCATCTACGCGCTCGACCATCATGTCGAGCGGCTCGCCGACGATCACGCCAATGCGCGCGCGCTCGCTCGCGGACTGTCGCAGATCGCAGGCGTCGAGGTGCAGGAGCCCGAGACCAATCTGGTGTTCTTCAAGCCCGATGGTGCCGGCATTCCCGGCGACAAGATGGTCGCGGCGCTGCGCCAGCGCGGTGTGACGCTTGCGATGATGGACGGCCGCATCCGCGCCTGCACCCATCTCGACGTCAATGCGAGCCAGGTCGAGGAGACGATCGGATATATCCGCGAGATCGTGCGCGGAGCGTAAGTCCTGTAGCCCCGTAGATGGGGTAACGGGTCGGCCTCCGCGGCCAAGCCGCGCTAGCTACGGCGCTATGTGATGCGCGCGTCGCGCG